>NZ_DALZUO010000024.1:0-66567 GCF_032013335.1 Anaerospora sp.
TTAATCATTCTACAGCCTCCATAAAATCGGATGAGGGGGGATGCTACTCCCCCTCCTCCTTAGTAAATTAACGTTTGAGGTTAGCCAATTCTTCTAACATTTGGTCTGTTGTTGTAATGATTTTAGAGTTGGCCTGGAAGCCACGCTGAGTAATAATCATATTGCTGAATTCCTGGGCCAGATCAACATTCGACATTTCCAGATTACCAGGATTAAATGTTCCTCTGCCGCCGGAACCGGATGTGCCCACCTTTGCCTCACCCGAGTTAACCGACTTACCAAATAGGTTATCACCTACTTTATTTAATCCGGAAGGATTGTTAAAAGTAGCTAATGCAACCTGTCCAAGAACTTTACTCTGACCATTCGTAAAGTTACCCACAATAACACCAGTAGTATCGATATATTTGGAATCAAGCGTACCAGCGCCGTAACCATCTTTTTCCACTTGCACCGTTGATTCACCAGCATAAGAAGTTATAGAATTTAGGTTAGCTTTGATGGACATCGGAGTAGCTCCGGTTGTCGGAGTTATATCGAAGTTATCAAGTGTCGCTTGACTAGACGTAGTCGAAAGGGATGTGGTCGGATTGCTTGCAGGAGCTACTGGATTAGTAGTTGCAAGAGCATAAGCTATTGGCGGAGTTCCGACCGACACGGTTGTTGGCAAGCCCGCATAGGTTGAAGTAGCAGTATCCCATGTAACGGATCCCATTGTTGCTGTAGCTGTTCCATTGATCGTATAGTTATAATCCCATCCAGTCCCATTTTGTGTAAATGTTATTGAAAAAGTATTCACATTCCCGTCAGCATCAACAACTGTAACTTCCGGTGTAGTTTGTGAAGAAGCAAGGTCACTATCCATCTGAAGAGCAGGTAGCGTCAAACCGGTCGTAACCGCATTAGTGTGATATGTTTGTTGACTTAGGGAAGCATTAAAGGCCGTGCCTGGAGCATTAGGAGTAAAGGTGAAGCTATAGGTGGTCTCACCTGCTTTCACAGCGATTGGGCTGGAGAATGGAACAACAGGTGTTGTATGCGGTGTTTGAACATATGAACCTGACGCAGAATCCCAGTCCATTGTACCTTCAACTACAGTCGGATTCTTAACACCCGATTCAGAAATTTTATAGGTCCATCCATTGCCTGCAGCATTAGTGGTAAACGTCATGGATATAGCATGTGGAGTTCCATCTGCATCAAAAACAGTATGATTAGCTGTATGAACTGCATTGGGAGTTGCATCCATTTTCAGATTAGGGATGTTTAGTGTGGTTGCGGTGGTTGTAGGCGGATTAATTGTAACAGCCTCTTTAAAAGAGCCATTCGTATTAAAAGAGATTTGCTGCCACTGGGTATCAGCTGTAATAGCCCCATCAGCAACAGTTGTTTTCGACAACCAGGTTGTATTATCAATTTTGTAATAAGTTGTGTTCATTTTATGGGCAATACCCAGAGAATCATATAGTTCAGTCGGTGCCTGAACTATGGTGCCCACCGGATCATCAGCTGACAAATTGCCCGCGCTTGTTGTCTGCGTACTGACTTTGGCTGCCATTGTTACGCCCACAGGTATTTTAATACCGGTTACAGGGCCGTTAGCATTGACAACACCGGAATCATCAGCTACCCAACCAGCTACTTTGTAGCCCGTTCCCGGTACAAGGTAATTGCCTTCATTGTCAAAATCAAAATTACCTGCACGAGTATACATCTGATTCATCCCATCAGTAAGGATGAAGAAGCCAGAACCTTGAATGGAAAGATCTGTTGGCTTACCAGTCGGCTGGAAACTGCCATCAGTAAAGAGAGTATCAATACTGGCAACACCCATGCCAAGGCCTACCTGCATAGGATTTGTACCGCCTCTGGTACCATTACCGGCTGAAGCCCCTTTCATGGATTGGCTCAACACATCCTGAAAAGTAACACGGCTGCCTTTAAAGCCGACAGTATTTACGTTAGCAATATTATTACCGATAACATCCATCCGGGTTTGATGGTTACGCAGGCCGGAAACACCGGCATAAAGGGAACGCATCATAATAAACTGACCTCCTACAAATTCAATTTAGTTTTATACCGCATCAGTCATTCTGCGGCTTGGGCTTCCTCAAGAGGTCCAGCCCTTACACAATTACAGCACTATCAATATTCGTGAAAACACTATCTTTCATGTTCGACTCATCCATGGCAGTGATCACTGTCCGGTTTTTGACGCTGACAACCAAAGCCAAATTATTCATCAATATCAAAGACTCTTTCGCACCTTTTTGGGCTGCTTTATCCACAGCACCATTCAGCTTATCCATAGCAGCTTGATCAAGTTTAATATTACGGCTTTGCAGACGCTGAAGGGCGTGCTGCGAGAATTTAACTTCACCATTCAGCTGTTTTTCGAGTATCTCATTAAACGATATCCCTGAGTTGGAAGCTGAAGTGCTTGGTTTTATTACTGGACTTTTATTCGTCTGCGGTGTTTGTATCAGGGGTGTCTGAGGGTAATAAATTCGATTGTCTCCCATAGCAGGCACCTATGCTTTTATAGAGACTTTGAAGACTTTGTCCATACCAACAGAAGTATCACCAACTATTAGCTTAGAAACACCTTCGTATGTCGTTACTGCTGTAACTACACCGGTTTGCTCTTTCCCTTGGTCATTCATCCAATGAATTTCTTTGCCAATTAAGTTCGTCGCCTGTGTCGTTATCATGGCAGTATTCATATTCTGCATTTGCTCTAAACTGGAAAACTGCGCCATTTGAGCAATAAATTCCTTGTCTTCCATTGGCTGGAGAGGATCCTGGTAACGCAGCTGAGTGACAAGCATTTTGAGAAAATCATCTTTGCCTAAAGCGTCGTTAGCCTTACTTGTTGTTTTATTAGAACTGGTATTAGTAGCAGTTCTGAACGTTTGTTCATTATTCGTTACTGTTGTGCTCATGATTACGCCTCCTTTTTTATATACGATAATCTACGCCCGCATCTGAAGTTGCCGGCAAAACAGCTGCCGCTTCAATTGCATTGATAAAGCTTTCCTCTTGTCTACGATTTTTAAATTTTATTTGTTGCTGCTGAGCAGCTTGCTGCTGCTGTTCATTAGAGAAAGATTGATTTAGTCCTGCATAAACGCCAACATTTTCGACCTTCAAACCCTGCGTCGATAATTCTTGCTTTAACTGAGTCAAGGATGCTTCAATTATGGTTCTTACTTCTGAGTTATTCGAGTGGAAGGATGCACTTACAGCACCATTTTCGACCGTTACCTTTAAGGTCAATTCCCCTAAATGTTCAGGTTTCAATTTAACAATCATCTCAGAATTATTCACCCGGTTAATCATTCGCGCTTGTTCGACTATCTGCCCGGCAATATTATGAGGATCCTCAGGTACGCCAGCAGTCAGTTGGCTAGCTGTCGGGCTCGAACCTTCAACCGTCCTGGCAAAATTGGCAATAGGCACGTGCTCACCAACTATCACCTGCCTATTTACGCCTGTTTCCACCTTGGCATAATCAGCAGTCACATCACTGTCTGTTAAAGCAGCACTGCGCTCAGGTTGGTTTGTTTGAGAAAACGTCTCTTGCTGCTCTTCCTTGCCTGGTTTTACTGCTTCTTTGGCTGCAACAGGAGTTACAACCGTTTCAAGATTATTCTCTGCAGGTAAAGGAATTGAGTTATCCAGTTCAGAACTTTTTGCGCCTTCTTTTTTAGAAAACGAATCAGTATCTTTAATTGTCTGTACTATCGTAGTTGTAACAACAGGATTTGCTTTTACGGAAAGCACCGTTAAATCATTACCGGCAATATTCCCCGTAGTTTGTTCATTATTGTTACGGAGCAAATCATTTACAATAGCTGCTTGCTGTGGTGTAACAGTTACTGCGCTACCTACTGGCTCAGGCTGGACACCTGCTTGTTCAGGCTGAACTATTTGCGCATTAGCCGGTGCTGCCGGAAGATTAACTACCGTCTGCTGAACAGCCGCATTATCATTCTTCAAATACGAAAAATCCGGTGCAGCAATTGCTTGGTGAGCAGGAATAATTGCAGGAGTTTCACTGGCTGTGGCCACATTAACTTCGCTTGCATTGCTAATTACTTCTTGATTTGCAGTAACAATAGAAACCGGATTAACAGCTGAATTTAATGTCGCCGGGTTAGCAGCCTGATCAACGTCAATTGCTTGTTCCTGCGTATTCACCACTGTTGGCAGTGAAGCAAGAACGATACCGTTAAGCGCTAAGAAAGCCAGATTATCATTGGCTGCCGTCTTACCATCTCCTTTGCCCGTTTCCGTTCCTGCATCTGCTGCAGAATCCAAAATTGCTCCAAAGGAAGCGCCTTTTTTTCCTGAAGACGGTTTGCAGGTTTTACCATTAGCTGGTAATGCAGCATTAGGAGTCATATCGGCTTGTGGCAAAGCTAAATTTATTTCAGTCATCTTTTCACCTCCTTTCACTGCCTAATAGCCTTATTATAGGGGCTTACTTTTTAGCATAGCCTGCGTCAATCTAGCCGCCCGGTTACTATCCAGGTTCGCCAGTAACTTAGCCACTTGTTCTTCTTCCATTTTGCTAAAAATCGTAATGATTTCCTGATCTGCAAGTTGATTTAGGATTGGCACAGCTTCTTCAGGCTTCATTGCACCATATAGTCGCGCCATTTTCCCTATCCGTTTTGCCTCTTCCTGTTGTTTAGCTTTCTCTAGTTTCTGCATTTCCTCACTTGTCAGCGGAGTTTCCTGTGGAACAGCCATATCTGGTTTCGTTACAGGAACTGACTGAGTGGGCTGAGCAGGTTCAACAGTCTGCTCAGTAGCGGAATCGGTTAGCTCTACAGTCTCGAAATTAGTTTGGGGCGGCACTGGAAAATAGCGGCCGATTACCGGATACTGATTCAATTTCCAATCCGCTGCCAGCTTATTTACATCAATGACATTCAAGTAGACTCCGGCCGCAAAGCCCGCACATCCGATTACCAGAAGTGCTAATAAAATAACCGTTGCTTTTAGAAAACTAAATCTGGCTTTCGGCTTTGGAAGCGGAGTTGATTGTTTTGGCATAGGAGGTATTGTTTTTTTTGTTTTTTCAGCCATAGCAATTCCTTTACTCGTATTCACTTAACCTATTAACTATATAAAGCGAGTACTTTCCCCACATAGGCCTGCGTTTCCGAATATGGCGGTACACCGGCATATTTTGTTACAGCACTGGGACCGGCATTATAGGCTGCAACTGATTTTTCAATGTCGCCATTAAATGTAGTCAGCATTTGTTTTAAATATTTCACGCCACCGTCAATATTTTCGCGAGGGTCATAAATATTGCGAACGCCCATCGCCCGTGCCGTCTCCGGCATAAGTTGCATAACACCTACCGCACCAGCCGATGACACGGCATCAGCTGTCATGTTTGACTCGGTTTTAGCAACAGCAATCGCTAATTTAGGGTCAACACCATACTTTTGGGCGGCAACCTGTACCATTTTGGCAATTTCACTTGTAGTACTGTTTCCTTGAGATGGTGCTTTATCAGCCTGCTCCGCCTTGGACAGTAGCGCAGAAAAACCGCTGGCAGTCACTGCAGGCTTATTAAAACGCTGTTCAATTGCATCGATACGTTGTAAGACACGGCTTATACTATCCATTTCACACCTAACAATTCCGCATGAAAACTTGCATACCAAGTTCATCAAGCATTTTTTGTTCTTGTTGTAACAATTCTGTTTTGTATTCAGCTAATCTTTTCTCCCTAAGCTTTTCTACCAGCTTAAGCTTAGTCGTTGCTTCTGCCAATGCAGCAAGACAAGTACACCGATACTGTTCAGCTGCTTCAACTTGCTCATGCTGCATAGTAATGGTTACATTTAGTTTATCGATGTAAAAATAATAATTCTTAAGTGTATCTATCGTTTGCTTTTTTGCTTGTTCAGCCCGGAATTCATGTAATTGCGCTTTTCGCTCATTTTGCAGACGCTCAAGAAGCATCACTTCTGCTTGATGACGACTGGTTGCCTGAGCAAAGTGCATCTGCGCTTCCTCTTGCTGCAACCGGCGCATACGCAGCAATGCTTCCAATTGGAACTTAAACTGCTTCATTCAGCGGACCAACTCCTGTCATTTGGCCTGTACAACAGACCGTAAGCTCTGTATCGTTTCTTCAAGAGTTGTTTTTTCATAGACTTGCTGCTGGAGAAAACTCTTGGCTCCACTAATCAAATTGACAGCCTGGTCAATGTTTTCATTGCTGCCTTTTGCATATGCTCCAATGTTAATCAGGTCTTCCGCTTCGCGGTAGGTTGCTAGAACAGTGCGCAGTTTCTGTGCTGCCTGCCAATGGGTTTCATCAACAATTTCAAGCATGACACGGCTTACGCTAGCTAAAACATCAATTGCCGGATAATGATTTTGTGCAGCCAAATTCCGGGAAAGAACAATATGTCCATCAAGAATCCCTCTCACTGCATCGGCGATGGGTTCATTCATATCATCACCATCGACTAAGACAGTATAAATCCCTGTTATAGACCCTTGCTCCCCTGTTCCGGAACGCTCTAACAGTTTAGGCAACATGGCAAATACTGATGGAGTATATCCGCGGGTAGCCGGTGGTTCACCTACTGTTAATCCTACTTCCCGCTGCGCCATGGCAAAACGCGTTACCGAATCCATCATTAACATCACATCAAGGCCTTCATCGCGAAAATACTCTGCAATCGAAGTAGCTGTCATGGCACCCTTAAGGCGAACTAACGCCGGTTGATCTGAAGTAGCAACTACCACTACCGATCTTTTCAACCCTTCTTCACCCAAGTCGCGCTCAATGAATTCACGAACTTCCCTGCCTCGTTCTCCTACTAAGGCAATCACACTGATGTCTGCTTCGGTATTACGGGCAATCATTCCTAATAAAGTACTTTTTCCCACCCCACTGCCTGCCATTATACCAACACGCTGCCCTCGGCCAAGGGTAAGCAGGCTGTCAATTGCCCTGACACCGACTGACAGTTTATCTGTGATGCGGCGACGGCTAAGTGGTGGTGGCGGCATTGCATGCAGAGGATAAGAAGAATTACTTAACAACGGGCCTCGCCCATCTATCGGGTTTCCCAGTCCGTCAAGAATTCTACCCAGTAAATGCATGCCCACCGGCACTTTTAAGGTCTGCTGTGCTGCTACAACATCACAGCCCGGTCCTATACCCTGCATTTCACCAATTGGCATTAAGAGCACTCTTTCCTGGCGAAACCCGACAACTTCTGCCGGAATAGGCTGCTGTCCCGATCTAGGATAAATATAGCAAAGCTCTCCAAGATTAACATTTGGGCCTTGCGATTCGATTACCAAACCAATGATTTGCGTTATTTTACCATTAAACTTCATTGAGGCTGTACTGTTAATCACTGACAGGTATTTATTGAAATCAATTGTACTCATGGTATTATTTCTGCCAGCGCTTTGCGCAGAGTGTCAAACTGAGTATCAATACGCGCATCCACACTGCCGTAGGCAGTATCAATGATGCAGCCGCCTGCTGCAATCGTTTGATCAGCAACAATTTGCAGAGCCTGCTCGCGTCCTAATACCATTTGCAAGTCCTTGCGAGCTTGCAGTAGCAAATGATATTCCTCCGGATTGATACGAATCTCAATTTGTTCTTGATCACGAACTTTTTTTAGGGCTGCCGTGACGATCGGTAAAACAACCATGGGATTTTCCTCTACTTCTCTTGCCAGGATTTTACTTACCATAGCCATAGAAATATCAATGATTTGCCGCTCAGCGCCAACAATAATATCCTTCGCTTGCTGTTCAGCTATCGACAGGATCTGTTCAGCTTTGGCAATTGCACTTTGAAGCTTTGTTTGCATCTCCTGTGCAGCAGCATCTATTCCTTCCTTATAACCGTTTTCATACCCTTCCCGCTGCCCTTCTTCATACCCTTGCGCATGACCCTGTTTATGGGCCTCCTCACACTGCATTTGAGCAGTTTGGGTTGCAGCCGCAAGACAAGCTGCTGCTTCTTCCTGTGCTGTCGCAAGAAGCTCCTGCGCTTTTTGAACTGCAACAGGATCAATTTCATTGAGTGGTTCAATCGGTCCAACAAGCAAAACTTCCTGTTCTTCATAGGCAGGCACCGGCACCGCAATACAAACGATCGGTGCATCACTAATATCAATGCTTTTGATAATCCTAGGCAATGATCTCGTCCCCTTTACCACGGGAAACAATAATTTCACCCGATTCTTCGAGTTTACGTATTACATTAACAATTTTCTGCTGTGCTTCTTCCACATCACGGATGCGGACAGGTCCCATATATTCAATTTCTTCGCGCAACATCTCGGAAGCCCGCTTAGACATATTACGGTATATTTTCTCGGCAACCTCACTTGAAGAAGCTTTAAGAGCAAGAGCAAGATCTTTTGATTCAATTTCTCGCAGTACCAGTTGCAGCGAACGGTCATCAAGCAGCACAATGTCTTCGAATACAAACATCCGCTTCTTGATCTCTTCAGCAAGTTCAGGATGCTGAACTTCCAGATTTTCAATAATGGTTCGTTCAGTTGTTCTGTCTACTCTGTTCAATACTTCAACAATGGAATCCACACCACCCGCAGCTGTAAAGTCCTGCGTAACAAGCGAGGAAAGCTTGCGCTCAAGAATGCGTTCAACATCCTTAATCACATCAGGCGATGTCCTGTCCATAGTAGCAATGCGTTTGGCGACATCCACCTGCCGGTCAGGAGGCAGCGCAGATAAAATAGCTGCCGATTGTTCAGCTTGTAAATAGGCCATAATTAGAGCAATTGTCTGAGGATGCTCATTTTGAATAAAGTTCAACAATTGACCGGGATCGGTTTTACGCGCAAAATCAAAAGGTCTGATTTGCAAGCTTGACGTCAGACGGTTAATAATGAGAACTGCTTTTTCAGCCCCCAGGGCCTTCTCAAGAATTTCTCGAGCATAATCAAGACCACCGGACGATATGTAATCTTTAGCAATACACATCTGGTGAAATTCAGACAAAACCTTATCTTTTTGCTCTTGCGGTATCTTCCGTTGGTTGGCAATTTCAAGAGTAAGCTTCTCTATTTCCTCTTCTTTTAAATGCTTAAAAACCTGCGCAGAAATATCGGGGCCAAGGGAAATCAACAAGATAGCCGCTTTCTGTTTGCCCGTTAAATCATTTGATTGGTACACGGCACCTCACCTCCCCTGTAATTATTCATCGGCCAACCACATTTTGATCAGTTGGGCCGCATCATCAGGCCTGGATTTAGCCAACTTCTCAATAACTTCACGCTGCTGCGCCCGTTCCTTCTCTTGTTGCGAAAGCTCTTTTTCAGTCGGCTCTTCCAACTCATCAATTGTCGAAAGCGCAGCTGCAATTTGCGACTCTTCTTCTTCCGCTTCCTGCTTACGGCGCGCAAAGACGCGAATTAGGTATAAGACCAACACTACGGCACCTACAACAGCCGCGATTTTCATCCACATATTTTGTTTAGCTTGTTGTTCGTAAAGTTCTTCTTCTCTTTTTTGTTTATCAGCAACTTCAGTGCTAAATGGAATACTTTCAACTGAAATTACATCCCCCCGTGCAGGATTAAGTCCTACAGCAGAAGCTACGACTTTTGTAAGACTGTCTTGCTGCGCTCTTGTTACATTATTGTCAACAAGAACGGCAACAGTAAGACGCCTTATCGAGCCGGGTGAACTAATTACTTTTTCTTTTGTCTCATTAATTTCATAATTGCGAGTGACTTCTTTTTTGTCATAATTGGATTGTCCCGCGTTGGCAGTAACATAACCGGGAATATTGGAAGTCGTCCCTGGTGTACCACCGGGAGCAGCAGATGTTCCTTTAAAGGATTCATTCACTTCCTGCGAACTTCGGACAATTCCTTTATCATCGACAACGGGTTCAAAAACTTGTCGATCCAGCATGCGCTGATCAAAATTTAGTTCAATACTCACTCTCGACGCTGCTTTTCCTGGGCCTAACACTTGTTCAAGAAGAGTTTGAACATTTTTCTGGATATCGTCCTGCATTTTTTTGGTAAGTTCAATTTGCGTTACCGTAGCAGCACCAGCCGCTTGGGGAGTATCGGACTGATCATTATTAAGCACACGTGCTAATTGATCGACAACCGTGACATTTTCAGGCTTTAGCCCTTGTACGCTATGGGCAACGAGATTAACGATCCCTTTTACTTGTTCTTTGGTTAACTGTGTCTGAGGACGAAGTTTCAGCATAACAGAAGCAGTTGCCGGTTTTTCGTTTTTCTTGTACAAACTGTCTTCTGTCATAACAATATGAACACGAGCCTTCTCAACTTCCGCCATTTGCTCAATCGTGCGAGTCAGTTCTCCTTGCAGCGCTTGCAAATAGTACACTTTGTTCTGAAATTCTGTAACACCAAACTTATTCTGATCAAAAATCTCAAAACCTTTGTATCCACGCGGCAATCCTTGACTGGCTAATTCCAGTCTCACCCGATGAACATCTTTAGCCGACACTAAAATAGCTGTGCCGTTGGTGTCAATTTTATGATCAATTTTTAATTCTTTTAATTTAGCTACAACTTCGCCGGCATCTTTTGCTTCCATATTTGTAAATAAGGGTACATAATCCGGACGTCCGCCCCACAAATAGCTCCATGTTAACAAAGCCACAAAAAGCAGTATTGCCGAACCAAGAATCATATACCTTTCTTTTTTACCAACATTTTGCCATACGCGCAGCAGCTGTTCCTTCCAGTCGGCCATGGTCTCCAACCTTTCAGTTACAAATAATCATACTGATTATGTAATAACGTATTTACACTTGCATACGCATAACTTCTTGGTAAGCGTCTACCACTTTATTCCGTACTTGCATTGTTAATTGAAGTGCAACGGAAGCTTTTTCAGAAGCAATCATTACTTCTGAAATATCTTCGATTTGGCCTGCCGCTAATTTAATAGAGGCTTCCTTTGCATTAGATTGCAATTTATTTACATTGTTCAGCGCTTCAGAGAAGATTTCCGAAAACGGTTTACCACTTTCAGTTACTTCTGACGACTTATCTAAGCCGCCACTAAAAGTAACAGGTGTTAATTTAATTGGGTCGATACGCATTTAACCAGCCTCCTATTTTCCAATTTCCAGTGCTTTCATAGCCATACTTTTAGCGGTATTCACTGCTGTAACATTAGCCTCATAAGCACGAGTGGCCGTTATCATATCAACCATCTCAGAAACAATATTAATGTTGGGCATTTCAACATATCCCTCTTGATTGGCATCAGGGTGATGAGGATCATAAACATTGCGAGTTGGAGAATTATCCTTTTCAATTCCTACCACACGAACGCCGTTACCAGCTTCCATTTGTTGCGATAAAATCTGGGAAAAGCCAGCTTGTCCCTCTCTCGGTTGAAACACCACCAATTGACGGCGATAAGGGCCGCCTTCAGCGGTACGGGTAGTATTAACATTGGCAATATTATTAGAAATTACATCCATCCGCAGCCTTTCTGCAGTTAGCCCTGAAGCAGCGGCATCAATAGCACTAAACATGCGCATAATCAACGTCTCCCTTCATTGATTGCAGATTTCAATGTAGAAAAGTAACGGCTAAGCTGCTGAGCCAGAGCGTCATAATAAATACTGTTTTTAGCCATATTTGCCATTTCAATATCAATATCTACATTGTTGCCATCAGTACGGAAAGAATTATCTGTCACCGTACGCATTGTTGGACCTAAAGCTTGCGACTGTGTTGAAATATGCTTTTCGTTTGTTTTCGCTAATTCTAGCTGGGAACCAAACATTTTTTGCTGCAAAACATCCTCAAATAGAACTTCGCTGCGCTTAAATTTAGGTGTGTTGACATTGGCTATATTATTACTGATTGTTTTTTGCCGTAGCGATGAGGCGGAAAGGGCTTTCTCCAGCACATAAGCTTGCGAAGACCCCATAATAGACTGAATCACGAAAAACCCCCCCTGCATTTTTGTAAAATACATACTGTGTGAAAAGCTTTAGGCTACATTCTACAAAAAACTACAAATTCCTCTCCACTTTTGCATGTTTAGAAATTTTTTCTTTTTATAAAAAGTATTAGAAAAGACTTGACTTGTACCAAGCCCTTTAGGGCGCAGGCGGAAGTCTATGTCGTTCTTATGCACGTAATCAGAAAGTTATACTTTCTAATAAGATAACAAAAACAACCACTCCAGTCGAGTGGTTGTTTTTGTTAATAATGTTATTTTTTTAGTTTTTTCAACTCATCAAGTAAACGTTCATTTAATACCTTAATATATGTGCCCTTCATCCCCAGCGATTTAGACTCAATTACACCGGCACTCTCAAATTTGCGAAGCGCATTTACGATTACGGAGCGGGTAATTCCCACGCGGTCAGCAATTTTACTTGCCACCAATAATCCTTCATTTCCTTCTAATTCATTAAGAATGTGCATAACAGCTTCCAACTCAGAGTAGGACAATGTTCCAAGTGCAACCTGAACGGTCGCTTTTTTACGGGCTTCTTCTTCAATCTTTTCACTGCGGTCACGCAAAATTTCCATGCCAACTACAGTTGAGCCATATTCAGCAAGGATTAAATCAGCATCCGTAAATTCTTCGTGGAATTTTGCCACAAGCAGCGTTCCTATTCTCTGCCCACCACCATGAATAGGCACAATTGTCGTGAACTTATCCTGGAAAATACAAGCCGTACCCTCCTGGAAAGCACATTTACCGCTGTCTAAGCGCAGATTCGGTGATGTCTCTGTGATTCTAAGCAGCCAGTCTACATAGCGCTCCGGGAAAATTCCCTGCTGCAAAACTTTATCACGCATTAAATCACATTCAAAATCATCCAGAAGAGCAAAGCCCAGTACAGCACCTTCTTTACCAACGATATAAACGTTGGCACTCATTACGGTACTTAACACACGGGAAATTTCACCATATTCGACATTCTCCGATTTTTGCAGTATCTTATTAATTTTTCGAGTACGTTCTAACAAAGCTAACACTACAATCACTCCTGCCTTTCAAACTCCATTATAATATGTAATGACTTAAGTCTAAATTAACTACGATGTGGTCAAGTTTAGTTTTTACATAATCACGATTAATCACTATTGACGTTTCCTCTAAATCAGGAGCATCAAAAGCTAAATCTTCCAGTAACTTTTCTAAAATCGTATGCAGCCTGCGGGCTCCGATATTTTCCGTTTGAGTATTTACTTTACAGGCAATTTCTGCTAGCTCATCAATAGCATCGTCGGTGAAGCTGATTTTTATACTCTCAGTTTCTAATAAGCTAACGTACTGCTTGATTAACGCATTAGCTGGCTCAGTAAGAATTTGCCGAAAGTCTTCTTTACTCAAATTCGTTAATTCTACTCGAATAGGAAATCTGCCTTGCAGCTCCGGTATCAAATCTGACGGTTTTGAGATATGAAATGCACCTGCAGCTATGAACAGAACGTGATCTGTTTTTACCGGTCCATACTTAGTCACTACCGTGGAGCCTTCCACAATTGGCAGTATGTCTCGCTGTACCCCTTCCCTTGAAACATCGGGGCCATTTGACTTCCCGCGCCCGGCGATTTTGTCTATTTCATCGAGAAAAATTATCCCGTAGTTTTCAGCTTGCTTTATGGCAGCGGCAATTACCTCATCCATATCAATCAACTTTTGCGCTTCCTCTTGAATAAAGATCTTGCGCGCATTGGCAACAGTCACTTTTCTTTTCTTTTGCTTCTTCGGCAACAGATTGCCCAGCATATCCTGGATATTCGCCCCGATTTCTTCGACCCCTGACCCCGCAAACATCCCTGCCATGGGCTGTGCATTATCTTCAACTACAATTTCAATCAACTCATCATCCAGGCTGCCATTTTGTAATTGTTTCATTAATTGCTGCCGTTCATCATCAAATGCCGGTTGAGGTTCAACCTGTTCCTCCTTAGGTGCAGTTACAGCATTTGAAAATAAAAGTTCAAAGGGATTGCGAACAGTATCTTTTTTCGGCAAAGGTTTTAGGCATTCCAGTATCCGCTCGTTAGCCAATTCATAAGCTTTGTCATTAACAGCAAGCATTTTTTCTGTTTTAACCATGCGGATTGCCGTCTCAACCAAATCGCGGACCATGGACTCTACATCGCGTCCAATATAACCAATTTCGGTAAACTTGGTTGCTTCCACTTTAACAAATGGAGCATTAACCAATTTCGCGAGACGCCGTGCAATCTCAGTTTTACCAACACCAGTTGGCCCAATCATCAAAATATTTTTAGGAATAACCTCATCTTGCAGCTCAGCAGGCAAGCGTTTACTCCGCCAGCGGTTTCGCAAAGCGACAGCTACCGATTTTTTAGCCTGATGTTGACCAACGATGTATTTATTCAGTTCACCGACAATTTGTTTCGGAGTTAATTCCATTGTCACACCTTCCTCGCCATTATAATTCTTCTACTGTAATATGCGAATTGGTATAGACACAAATATCAGCAGCAATTTCCAATGCCTGCCGCACAATTTCTGCTGCAGGCAGATCAGAATGCTTCACAAGCGCCCTGGCTGCCGCCAGCGCATAAGGACCACCTGAGCCAATAGCAGTAACACCATCATCAGGTTCAATTACTTCACCATTACCGGAAATAATCAGCAAGTGCTGAGCATCCGTTACAATAAGTAATGCCTCCAAGCGGCGCAGTACGCGGTCAAGCCGCCAATCCTTTGCAAGCTCTACTGCAGCTCTCATCATATTGCCATTAAACTCTTCCAACTTACTTTCAAACTTCTCAAATAACGTAAACGCGTCTGCCACCGATCCGGCAAAGCCAGCTAAAACCTTGCCATGGTAAAGTCGCCGTACTTTTTTAGCATTGTGCTTCATTATTGTATTGCCACCAAAGGTTACCTGGCCATCGCCGGCAATTGCTGTTTTCCCTTGATGGTGAACAGCTACAATCGTTGTAGCATGAAACATGAACAACACCTCCTACGCACGAGGATGTGCGCTTTTGTAGACTGATCTGATTCGCTCTTTTTCTATTGAAGGTAGCATTTGCGACAAACTTAACTGTCCCAACATCTCCTGTACTGAGCAAAAATCAGCGCCGTTATTCAGCATATGTACTGCAAAGGTCTGACGGATAGTAGCGGGACTAACGGACTGTTCCAAAGCAAGCATATCAACATATTTACTGAGTATGCGCCTAATACTTCGGTCAGTTAACGGGCCACCTTTGCTGTTTACAAAAGCATAGTCATGAGGTGTTCCAGTGTTGTTGCGGTATAACTGCGGACGACTTTGTCTTATGTATTGTTCCAGCGCCCGAACAGCTCTGTTGCCTATTGGTACAATGCGCTCTTCGCCTTCGCTGTCAGAAATGACAGCACATCCATTAAAACAGTCTAAATCCACTGTTGCCAACTTCACTAATTCGCTTGCCCGAATTCCGGTTGCATACAATAATTCAAGCACAGCCAAATCCCGTCTGCCCAAATCACTTTGGTCAGGTAACCCTAACAAATCGGAAATTTCATAGGAGGTTAAAACTGGTACTACTGTCTTTTTACGTTTTAGAGCGTGCAGATTTTCACATGGATTAGCATCAATCACAGTTTGCTTGCAAAGAAACAAAAAAAACGATCTCATTGCAGCAAGACTACGGTTAATTGTGGCATAGGAATATTCTTTTGCATGCATCGTGGTAAGATAGTTCCTAATCAGCAATTGTGTAATATTGCAAACCAGTACATCACCTGCCCCCTGTTCTTGGGCAAAAGCAACAAACCGCTCTAAATCAGAACGGTAGTTGTTAATCGTACACCGGGAAGCCCGCTTCTCTACTTGCAAATATACGACAAAACGATCAAGGTTATGCTTAAAATCATTCATTTCATCCATTTTTTGTCGAAATATGGACTAAATTATTAATCTATAGTAGCACAGCAATTCAGTTTACGCAATACCATTGTCTAACTTTTCTATTAATTTTTTTAATGAACTTAATGCCCTTTCGGCTATTATACTGTTCTTTTGTTTTTTGTCTTTTACCCGATATTCCAATGGTGGCAATAAACCAAAATTGATATTCATTGGCTGAAACCCATCTGGTGATGCTTGCGTAATATACCGGCATAGTGCGCCATGAGCAGTGTCGGCCGGAAATTCAACCGGGCCTTGCTGCACCGCTAGGCGAGCTGCGTTAATTCCAGCGACAAGACCTGAAGCAGCTGATTCCACATAACCTTCAACGCCAGTGATTTGACCTGCAAAAAACAACCCTGTCCGGGTATTCGTTTCTAATGTAGGCTGCAATATCCGCGGTGAATTGATGTATGTGTTCCGATGCATAACACCATAGCGGACAAACTCTGCTTTTTCCAGCCCTGGGATCAATTGAAAAACTCTTTTTTGTTCTGGCCATTTTAAGTGGGTTTGAAATCCGACAAGATTATACAATGTTGCCGCAAAATTATCCTGCCGCAACTGAATGACAGCGTGAGGGATTTCTCCTGTCACCGGATGTTTCAAGCCGACTGGTTTTAACGGTCCAAATCGCAAGGTATCAATTCCCCTGGATGCCATTTCTTCGACCGGCATACAGCCTTCAAAGAAAATTGCCTTTTCAAAGTTTTTGACGGCAGTCCGCTCTGCATGAATCAATTCATGCCAGAAATGTTCATATTCTGCTTGGGTCATTGGGCAGTTGAGATAATCTTCGTCACCTTTTCCATAACGGGAAGCCCGATATATTTTATCCATATCCAATGAGTCGCCTACAACAATGGGGGCAGCCGCATCATAAAAATACAAATAATCATGCCCGGCCAGCTCTGCAATAGCTTCGGAAAGTACAGGTGATGTCAACGGTCCGCTGGCAATCACTGCAGGAACGCTATCAGGGATAGCAGCTACTTCCTCATGATGTACGGTAACAAGGGGATGAGAACTCAGCACATCCGTTATATATTGGCTAAATCCCTGTCGATCTACTGCTAGAGCTCCACCTGCAGGCACTCTATTTAAATCAGCAGCTTTCATCACCAGAGAGTTTAATTGCCGCATTTCTTCTTTTAACAAGCCTACTGCATTCTCTATATTAGCTGCGCGCAGTGAGTTACTGCAAACCAATTCTGCAAATAAATTGCTGTGATGAGCCGGAGTAGACGTTTTGGGTCTCATCTCATATAAATCAACTTCAATGCCTCTTTGGGCAATCTGCCATGCGGCCTCACTACCAGCAAGTCCAGCACCAATAACTGTAACTTTAGCCACTCTTATTCCTCCGTTTTGCTGTTTTTGCTGCTTTAGTTGCTTTCGTTGTTTTCGTCGCTTTGGGAGCTTTACTTGTTTTGGGAGTGCTCTCTACCTGCGTCGGGCATGCCGGGTTTCCACATACACTTGCAGCTCCACCCTTTTTAAACCCTCGTTTTAACATGAATGTCCCGCAAGTCTGGCACACTTCTTTCAGCGGAGTGTCCCATGTTACGTAGTCGCACTCAGGATATTTTTGGCAGCCATAAAAAACTTTGCCACGTTTTGTTCGTCGCTCAATAATTGCACCCTGGCATTTCGGGCAAGTTACCCCAGTATCTTTGACAATAGCCTTTGTATTTCTACATGCCGGAAATCCAGGGCAAGCCAGAAAACTGCCATAACGCCCCTTTTTCACTACCATAAAACGGCCGCATGCTTCACATTGCACGTCCGAAACCTCCACTGGAAGCTCGACTTGACCAATTTCCTCTTCGGCATGGCTTAGCGTCTCGGCAAAGGGCTGATAGAAATCCCGCAGAACTTGCTTATACGGTATTTCTCCTTCCGCTACATCATCCAAGCGGTCTTCCATATTAGCCGTAAACTCAACGTCAACAATGTTTTCAAAATACTGCTTCAAAAGATCAACGACTAAGCACCCAAGTTCTGTTGGTTGAAATTTTTTCTCTATTTTCTCTACGTATCCGCGAGTGACAATTGTATCAATAATAGGAGCATAGGTACTGGGGCGTCCAATCCCCTTTTCTTCTAATATTTTCACTAACGAAGCTTCCGTATAGCGCGGTGGAGGCTGCGTAAAATGCTGTTTAGGCAGAATTTTATATGTTTTGAGGGATTGACCGGCAGTAAGCTCAGGAAGATCAACGTCCTTATCTTGCTCCTCGCCTTCTTTGCTTTCTGTATAAACAGCCATAAAACCAGCAAATTTAAGATGGGAGCCAGTTGCCCGTAAGCCATATTGACCAGCCTTAATCTCAATAGTTAATGTATCATAAATCGCTGCCGTCATTTGACTGGCAATAAAACGATCCCAGATAAGTGAATATAACTTATACTGATCTTTAGACAGATGAGCAATTACGCTCTCCGGCGGCAACTCCACACTAGTTGGCCGTATTGCTTCATGAGCATCTTGGGCATTTTTTTTTGAAGTATATATAGGCGCCTTATCAGGCAAATACTCGGCTCCATATTTTGTAGTAATAAATGAACGCGCTTCACTCTGCGCTGATTCAGAAACCCGATTAGAGTCCGTACGGATATAAGTAATTAAGCCAATATGTCCGCTCTTGCCAATTTCCAAGCCTTCATATAATTGTTGCGCCAGCATCATAATTTTCCGCGAAGTAAACCCGAGCTTACGCGAGGCATCCTGCTGAAGGCTGCTGGTTGTAAATGGCGGAATTGGATTGCGGCGCCGCTCTCGTTTTTTTACGTCGGTTACAGTAAACTCACTTTCTTCTAAGTGAGTTTTAATAACCATAGCATGATCTTCATTTCCAATCTGCGCCTTTTGGCCTTCAATTGTAACTAACTCTGCATCAAAAACGGGTGCTTTTAACTTTTCTCGCAGCTTAGCCGTAACTGTCCAATACTCTTCCGGCACAAAGGCCTGAATTTCTTTTTCACGGTCACATATTAATCTTACCGCTACTGATTGAACACGTCCTGCGCTTAACCCCTTCCGCACTTTCCGCCAAAGAAGCGGACTTAATTTATACCCTACAATGCGATCCAAAATTCTCCGCCCCTGCTGAGCGTCAATTTTGGAAATATCCAAAGGGCGGGGATGTTTAACCGCATTCTGAATAGCAGACTTCGTTATTTCATTAAATTCAATACGACAGGCACGGGATGGGTCAATAGTAAGAATATGTGCTAAATGCCATGCAATGGCCTCCCCTTCCCGGTCAGGGTCAGTTGCAAGAAATACTTTATCGGCAGTTTTGGCAGCTTCCTTTAATGCTTTAATCAGATCTCCCTTGCCCCGAATATTAATATATTTGGGCTCAAAGTCTTGCTCTACATTAACGCCAAACTGACTTTTGGGCAAATCACGTAAGTGTCCCATAGAAGCACGTACAATATAGTTTTTTCCTAAAAACTTTTCTATTGTTTTGGCTTTTGCTGGAGACTCGACTACAACGAGCGTTTTGCTCACCTGGTTCCCTCCCTGGCGGTCCGCATATATCGCTGCCCGCCATATCCAATTGCTAAATCTTGTAATTCCAGTTGCAATAATATATGAGTAACCGTAGGAACTGGTAGTTGTGTTTGTGAAACAATTTCGTCGATCCCTACGGGATTATCCGCTTGGAGAACATGATAAACTGACTGCTCCTCAGTAGATAACAATTGCGGCTTACATTCGCGCTGGAATCCACCCCAGCCATATTCATCTAAAATATCCGCTGCACAGTCGACTAATTTAGCACCTTGCTTGATTAAATAATGCGTTCCTTTGCTTGTTTTGGAGAGAATACTGCCAGGAACGGCGAAAACATCTCTTCCTTCTTCCAATGCAAAGTCGGCAGTAATCAGGGATCCACTGCGCTCAGCGGCTTCCACAACAAGCACGCCTCGTGAAAGTCCGTTAATAATTCGATTGCGAGCGGGAAACAGCTTAGGCTGAGGGTTTGTTCCCGGAGGATATTCAGACAGAAGAGATCCCTTCTCTACAATTTGTTCAAAAAGACGAGCGTTCTCCGGAGGATAACAAATATCAACCCCATTGCCAAGTACGGCTATGGTATAGCCTTCCTCGAGTGCTCCACTATGTGCAGCTGAATCAATCCCTCTAGCCGCTCCGCTTACAACGCCTATCCCTGCAGCCGCCAGCTGGCTGGCTAACATTTTACATACGTTGCGTCCATAAGCTGTAGCACGCCTTGAGCCGACGATAGAGATAAGCTTATCACTAACAGGTAATGTGCCCCGGTAATAAAGAACTGCTGGCGGATTATACGTGTTTGCCAGTAAAGCAGGATATTCAGCCTCTCCTAAGCTGACAATCCTGATTCCTTTTCTCTCCCAGTTCTCCAATAATTTACTTACATCTATCTTTTCCCGGCAAATAACAATTTTATTACATAACATCTCATCCAGACAGCCTGACAAACGCAAATCATCCTTGCTCGCAAGCCATGCCTGCTCAGCATCGCCAAAATACGCAACTAAGCTTTTTATACGGGCATGCCCCACTCCAGGGACCATATGCAGAGCTGCCAGATGTATGTTCTTCATTCCTGCCTCCAAACTTTAGAACAGCAAATCAGATTTTGTAATTATTGGTATTATAACTGGCAAAAAAAGATCGGTCAAGACTAAGCCTGACCGTCTACTGTCAATTTTAAGATATGACTGGCAATATCATCGGCTGCCGAAGGTCGAGAAAGCAACAAAGAACGCTGCCGTCGCATACTGCGCTCTTCTGTTGTTTCACTAAGGATACGATTAAGTGAAGTCTGCAGCTCTTCAAGCGAATCTACTTGCTCGGCAACTTGCTGTGCAACCAAATAACTGGTATTGGCTTCTTCCTGACCGGGAATCGGTTTGTAAATAATCATAGGAACACCCGCACATAAAGCTTCAGCTGAAGTCATACCACCAGGCTTTGATATAATGATCTGGGCCATTGCCATTAGTTCGGGAACATTATTCACATATCCTAAGATACGAACACAATGCTTAAACTCCTGCTGCCGAGCAGTCAGTTGATTAAATAACGCTTTATTATGACCGGCAACAGCGATAATTTGAATAGGTTGCTCAATATTCTGACAGGCCATAATAATTTCTTCCATCGGTAGTACCCCTGCCCCACCGCCCATAATCAATATAATGGGAATATCAGAATTCAACCCGAGAGAAGACCCCATATTAGGACTAACAACACTCTCAGAAAAGAAATCTGAATCAACTGGAATACCCGTTGATAACGATTTACAGTAAGGCACCCCATTAGTGTTTAAATAATCCCGCAAAGTCTGGCCTGCTACATAATAATAGTCAATAGTCGGGTATACCCATAATTTGTGGACCACAAAATCAGTCACTACTGCCAGGACAGGAGCCTCAATGCTGCCTTCTTTACGCAGACATGATGCAATCCCGGCCGGTGTAGCATGAGTACAGACAATAGCGGTTGGGTTATATTCCATAATAAAACGTCTCATTCGTTCGGCGAGATAGGAATTAATCAATTCTCTTGCCCGTAATGCCCACCGGCTGTCATTTCCCCAACCATACATCGATCCATAAAGGCCGGGTACAACACTCAATATTTTTAAATAAATTCCCAAAATTGTTTTCCCTATGGCTGGATGAAAGAAATCAAATATATTGGCAATACGCATTTCACACCCGGGATAAAGCCTGCCCATTGCCTTATTCACTGCTTGCGCAGCGCGTGTATGACCTGCTCCTATTGGTGCTGTAAGAAAAAGAATTCTTGGCGGTCGCAAAAAAATGCCTCCTTTTCGCCTTTCAAAGATTTCCTCTTATCACAATAGGCGAATTGTAACAAAACATCTATTATTGTATCACAATTAATCTACAGTTTAAAATTTTTTATTCATAAATCTACACATTCTCTTACGCTTGATAAGTAAAAAACCTGCCGCCTTATAGCGTGCAGGTTTTCGGATTACTGTTTATTCAAATCGGCTGCTAATTTAGTAAGCTGTTCTGACATCGCGATTAATTCCTGACTGTGAGCAGTTAACTGCTGAATTGTATCGGCCTGGTGCTGAGAAACTGCGTCAACTTGCTCAATTTCTATAACAATTTTTTTGATAGATTCGTTTATTTTTCCTAATGTACCGGTTATTTGACTGGCGGAACCCGCGCTATCAATTGCGAGCTTCCTAACTTCATCAGCTACAACACCAAAGCCCCTGCCTTGATCGCCTACTCTAGCAGCTTCAATTGCTGCGTTTAACCCCAGCAGATTTGTTTGCTTCGCTACGTTTTTGATAAATGCAACAACATTATCTGTTTCACTGACTTCTTTATTAGCTTGTATTGCAAGATCTTTAAGGAAACTTCCGCTTGCTGCAAGCTCCTGGGCCTGTGCTAAAATTGCTTGGGTTGAGGATGAAAGCTCTCCGGCTGATTTTGAAAGCTGGCCAGCTGCTGAAAGAAGCGTTTCCTTTCTCTCGAGGGACTCATGAACGGCAACCGCACCAATTACCAGGCCGTTATCATCAACAATTGGCATACTGATTGCAATATAGGGAATACCATACACTTCTTTCGGTACTTCTACCACTACACGCTGCTTTTTCTTCATTGCCTGGTATACTGCCGACCCGTCTTTAATCGGATCCCCTACCACTACCTGATTAGCAATCTCCGGAATTGAGAGCGATAATAGCCATTTTTCTCTATTGCTGATAACTATACCGACTTTACCGCTAACCAACTGTGGGATATACTTGGCAGTTCGCATAAAACATTCTAATACACCATTTTGCTCCATCTTATCACATCCCTCGTATTCTTACTTCCAAAACTCGCTTAATTTTATTGATAGATCGGGTAAATACTAAACAAAAATGATAAATAAGGAATGATTTGACTTGCCCGAAATACCGGAAATTGAAACTGTATGCACTCATTTACGTGATTCAGTCCTCAACTCTCCCATCACTGGTATTACCATTAACCGCGCAAAATGTTTAAATATCGCTTCTGAATCATTTATTAGCCTGGTCTCTGGACAATCAATCTCAGCTGTCGGCAGGCGTGCAAAAATAATCCTGTTGACACTCTCCAATCATCACACGATCACCATTCACTTCATGTTGGAAGGCTATGTACAATTGTTAAAGAGTGATGATCCGGATTTATCGCATGCGTCAGTAGCTCTTTGCTTGTCTACCGACAAAACGCTGGCTTTTTTTAAGATTAATCTGGGATATATTCATTTATTTCCCACAACAGATTGGCGAACAATTGATGATGTGAGTAATATTGGACCCGAGCCGTTATCTGAGGATTTCACTGCTTCTCATTTTTTAGCATTACTTAGAACACGCAAGGGAATGATTAAACCACTGCTGATGGACCAAAAACTTATCGCTGGTATTGGCAACGTTTACTCGAATGAAGTCTTATTTTGCAGTCGAATACTACCAACCCGTAAAGTCAAGGAAATGACAGATGAAGAGCTTAGCCATATCTATCATTGTTTGCGAAGCATATTGAACCAAGCAATATACCGCGGAGGTGTTTATGATCGTAAATACTCGCGAAGTGATACGCTGACTGGCGGCTATGTCCCGTATCTTAAAGTTGCATACCGGACAGATGGGCCTTGCTACGAATGCGGCCTGCCAATCCAAACGCAGCGCGTCGGTGGCCGCAATGCCTTCTACTGTTCAAACTGCCAGCATTAATTCGCAACTTTCTGTAAATTATTCTATATTTTACAATTAATTCCTTCTAGCAGTAAAGCTTATTTCTTAGTATAAAAGCTTCTATTTAGCGGATGAGGAATCACAAACTTAACCTAAACTTAACATTCCCTTCTATTATATAGAGAAATTTTAGCATTCTTTTTACCGGGGTACTGGAGGTAAGAAAGAAAAAAACCGGCAGCCTTAGCCGCCGGATAGTGTGATTTGGTATAACAATGTTATGAACGGTCAGAATGCATAATCCAGTATATACATAAGGCAGTTATTCCAATAACAATAACTGCCAATTTAGGAACATCCGATCCATCAAGCCACACATTCTAGCCCCCCTAATTTGCTGGTAAATATATATACAATTAAGATCGAATGTAGAACTCCTTCGAGATATTACAGCTTTTGAAATTTTCATCTTATAAAATTTGCTTTTTACATAAAAATAGTGTATCTTTATGTGGGGAGCTGTTGCGTGTGGTGACGCAGCAGTGCTGGGAAGTGGCGGCAACAGCGAGAGCGGATCGGAATGCTCTCGCTGTTGTTTTTTACGTTATCCCTATAATTTTTTATAAAATTCATCACTTGCCAAATAAGAACTTAATATTATATAAGATTCTTCTGTTATTCTCAATCGTTCATCAATCAGTTGATTAACTCTTTGCGCTGATTCAAGATCACCTTTTTGAACAAAGGTCCGCTCAAGGCTTAATAATTGTTCTGTAATAGCAGGAGAATTATCCATAACAGTATTTACAAATTTTTTTTCGTTTTCAGAGATAGTATTACTGCCTGTATCCCCATAATCTTTCCATGCTCTATATATTTGAACTGCTAAATTAGCGCAGCTGATCAGGGTTTCTAACATCATGGGGCACCTCCGTACATATTTTCTATAAACGATATGCATCCAGTAACCACATTATGACGCGAGAACATAAATTCAATAGAATAAAGAGCCTTGCTGGCAAGGCTCTTTATTCTATTGAATCTTCTTTATGAACTACTGCGATATTCATTGCATAGACAAACATTTTTTCTTTGTCAAAAAATAAAACCGCATCCTGCAGGATACGGTTTTACCTTTCTGGTTGCGGGGACAGGACTTGAACCTGTGACCTTCGGGTTATGAGCCCGACGAGCTGCCAGCTGCTCCACCCCGCGATGATAATTATTTAATTCCACCCTTACTTCGTTGAAAGCTTATTTTTCCAGAAGCAATTTCCCCTAAAGCAGCACTTACGGGTTTCTTTGGTTTCCCATCTACTACCATTTCACCAGAACTTAATATTTCGCGTGCCCGTTTTGCTGCAAAAACAGAAAGAGTATATTTGTCGCCAACTTTGTCTAACAAGACATCTAACGGTGGATTGATCATTTCATTTCCCTCACTTCATTTTTCTCTCTCGTTAGCCAGCTTCACCTCACATAAAATATTGTTAAGTCTTTATATCAACATAGTTTATTATATCATATTTTATTGGATATTATTACAATTCATCAAAATAAAATATCTGACAGCAAAAAATATCGCTAAAAGACCAGCGGTTTGTTTGATTACCACCCATTACTTTTTCGTAGCTGGAATTGAACAAAAGCTTTCAGCAACGATTAATTGTAATTAAAACAGCAATCATCAGGACACCAGAAAAACAATAAAAAAGCAATAATAAATAGAACTACGATCCCTGTCCTGTTATCAGGAAAACAATTATTATGGCATTTACAACCACCGTACATCTTAAGACCTCCTCTGATAAAGGTGCTTTGCTAACTATCGTATGCAAAAAGATATCGTTCGGCGCATGTAGATTTTTCTAGAATAAAAAAGCCCCGCAATTGCGGAGCCAGGGAAATAAAAGCATTAATCCTCCTCTTCTCTTTTACGAGCCAGTTGGAGAATTTCATCGACATTTCTATCTATTTCTGCTATTTGATTTTCTAATCTTTCTAACCGTTTCTTAAATGAGCTAATAAGATCACGAGTTTCATCAGACATCATTTACACCTCCTGTTTTTACATAATATGTTTTACAGTCTTTTGAGGTGACAAAAAAACTAACTACCAGTAGGTAGAAGTATCCATAACCGGATCATGCCGTATATAATAATAAGTTCAATTAAGTTTCAAATACACGGACTGCATCTAGGTATAAGATGATACCCATTCAACCGTCAAACATTTTAAAAACAAAAACTGCAAACAAAACCACTTCCAATATAATAATTGCTAGAGGTATCCGGTCATCTTTAGTCGTTTCTAATGAATTTGTATATGACATAAATCCTCCTCTTACGTGTGCCTTATCATAAAGCAGCGGGCTGCTTTATAGTTAAAGTTACGTAAATTCCTATACAAACTCAGTATACAACCCGAGTCTGAAAAACAACTGAAAGGAAGGAACACTTTCTATCTATAATACACATTTCCATCAAATTTATGGTTGTTAATCATTAAGCTATCTGTAAATTGCCACATTCTCGCCCGAGAAAAACCATTGCAGCTTCCCCATTGAGCATTCCAATACGGTACATAATCGGCAAGCTGCGTCGTATCAATTACTTCTGTCAGCCATGAATACGAGGCATAAATACCGACATAGGAATAGCCAATATCATTGAGCGTGCAAATAAATGCAGAGCACATTGCAGTAATAGTCTGCTTGTCCGGCATCCCATTGCGTGCCTTGTAGCTATCTGCATCTTCCATGTCGAACCAGATGCCAAGCTCAGGATTAACTCCATGCTTTTGTAGGATTTCATGTACAAACTGCGCTTCTGCTTTTGCAGCTTCAACATCAAGAGCATAACTGTAATAATACACACCAATTTTCAACCCAGCTCGTAAGGCTTCATTTACATTATCAACAAACTTGATATCTAAATGACGCTTACCATAACCAAGCCTGATTATGACAAATTCACATCCGGCAGCTATTACGGACTGCCAATCAATATTACCATTATGATAACTTACATCAATCCCTTTCATTTACAATCCTCTCCTTAAACATTAAATCTACAACAGTTTTGTTTTATAATAGAATCATTTAAGACAAATATATGCAACATCCGAAGACTTATAGACGCCATATAATAATTAGCCGCCAGGGTTAACCCTGGCGGCTAATTACTGCGTTTTGAAAAAAGTCCCAGACAAAAGTCCGGGACTGGGATAGCTATTGCTAGCTTTCTTGTTTCTCTAAATTTCCTGTTTGGGAGATAGATATTGCTTTTATTGTTGAAGCAACTAATTTACGTAAATACGGTATATCTTCTATGCCTATTTCGATATGCCCTTGATGAATACAAACTAAACGTGGCTGAATAATGAGTATTGTTATTCCATTAGCCTTGCCTTTTTCAATATCATCTAACGTTATGTATGTTCCATTGATTCCACTAGTGGATAGAAAAAGCCAACTTTCAGTATTCGCCTTACCGGTTGGAAAGATTGCTCTTATATCATTAATAGAAAACAGCGGCTTAATATTTTTATAATCTGAGCCAATTAGCGTATCCATCGTTACTCCTTTTTCTGTACTGTAATAGCATTGCGATATGCAATATCCTTACCTGAGTAATTATTATACAATGAATTTTCCTTTTAAGTAAAGTTCAGCCGTCAATACAATTAAAATAGCCCGGTGGTATATGACCACCGGGCAAATAAGCATCAATCATCAGATGGTACTGGTGTATAAAGCTGATATTAGCTGAGACAACTTTCTTGTGCTACTAGCTGACGAACTAATAATTGAAGCTCGCGTACTTGTCTTTGTAGTTGATCGACTTCATCTTCTAATCTTTCTACCCTGGCGCTAAGTCTATTATCGTCCTGATTGCAAAGTCTATCTGACATTAAATAACACCTCCTTATATTACATAATATGTTACTTGGGTATAAAAGGTGATAGAAACAAAAAATCCCCAGACTAGAAGTCTGGGGTGATGTTACGGCACTTACTCGATGTCATTGACATGTTGACGTTTATCTGCGAACAATACTTTCAACATCGGAGGCGTGACTAACGTTGTTAGTATAACAACAATAACGATAGCTGTAAAAAGCTCTGCTTTTAGTAAGTTCGATTCTAGACCAATAGCAGCAATAATTAACGCTACCTCTCCACGTGATATCATCCCTGCCCCAACGCGCAGTGAAGATTCATTGTTAAAACCTGTTAGTCTTGCCCCAATCCCTGAGCCAAATAACTTGGTTACAATAGCGACTATGGTAAGCCCTAAAATTATTCCCATTTGGCTGCCAGTCCCGGCAAAGGAAACAGAAAGGCCTATACTAACAAAGAATACCGGCACAAAGAACGCATATGCGATAGGTTCAATTTTATGCTCTACTCGATGTTTAAACTTTGTTTGAGAAATAGCTATTCCGGCAGCAAATGATCCAATGATTCCAGCTACGCCAAGAGTTTCAGCCAAATAGGCAAAAAAGAAGCAAATGATTAAAGCTGCGCTAATAACTGTTTCAGATACCGGCAGCGGAGCTAAGAGTTTCAGTACCCGTGGTACACCCTTCCAACCAAGCAGCACAATTGCAGCAAAGAATAAAAATTTCTTGCCGATAATTAAGCTGAGACTTACCTGATCCGCAGTGAGTAAACTCATCATAACCGCTAGCACGATAACCACTAAAACATCGTCTAGCACAGCTGCACCTAATATAGTTGTGCCTTCTCTGCTTTTTAACTGTCCGAGTTCCTTGAGTGTCTGTGCAGAAATGCTCACAGAAGTAGCTGAAAGTAATAGGCCTAAAAATAACGCATTGCTTTGCTCCATACCAATTACTAAGCCTGATAAATACCCAACAAATAATGGCGCCACTACTCCACCTACGGCAACGGCAATAGACGAATTACGATTTTCATTTAGTGCTTTAATATCTGTTTCTAAACCGGCAATAAACATTAATAATAAAACACCAATCTCGCTAATCTGCGTAATCATTTCAGAGGGAGCGATCCAACCTAATACAGCCGGTCCGATAACAATCCCACTAACAAGCTTGCCCAATACTGCCGGCTGCCCTAGTTTAACACTTAATGCACCACCTAATTTAGTTGCTATCAATATGATCAATATTTCCGCAAACAGTAACATAGCATACAATCCTCCTAATTTTAAGCGACTACTCTTGGTACATTGTTCCAGCTCTTTTAAATTAAAAAAGAAAACTGCTTTCAACAAGTCTGGGTACTCCCCCCTGAGTGCCCAGACAACTTGAAAACAGTTTCCTGTCCAACCGATTTAAATCATATTTAACTGTACTATATTTTATCAACAATTGATCAGAATGTCAAAATTATGATTATTAATCAACACCTAATTAGTTTACATTTACCAGTTAGCATGAAACTGAATTTATAGTGCAATACTCGTAGAAACTCCTCTCTTATTATTTGCCAGATGCTGCCACTTATAGCATATGCTAGACTAGAAGCAAGCGTTATGCGCTGAACTAAAAACGCCGCCCAAGGATGAAGTTCTGATATTGTTCTAATTAATAAAAATAAAAAGACCGCCGAAGCGAGGAGAGAAAATTATCCCGCTTACTGGCGAGAATACTTTGATCAACTACGTAGGACATTCTAGGCTAACATCCCAGATGGTATAATATAGTGTCGTAGACCTTTCTCAACTGCCTGGAAGTAACTGCACCGTACTTTGTAATCTCCGTTCTGGCTGAAAGTTTTTCGAATTGTATATTTATCACAAAACAAACCAACACTTAAAATAAAATAACTTTGATTGGGTTGATTTAGATGAGTAATCAAGTCTTATTATGGGCAAGTTTCGTTAGTTCTTGGCTATCTGTTATTTTTCTACAGAAGGCAGAACTTAAAAGGTATATGCCTGTCGCCTTGTTTGGAGCCTTAATTTCTACCATTGTAGTAGAAGCAGGCGTCACTTTGAATTGGTGGTTGACTAAGGAAACAGTTTTCCCATTTATTAATATGCCGATATTTATTTACGGCTCTTTCCTTATTGGGATAATCTGGATTTTTAAGTACACATACAACCGGTTCTGGCTATTTCTTGCCATAAATGCAGTTATTGATTTAATCCTCACATTTCCTTTAAATAATTGGCTTGTCAATAGAGGCATTTTACAAATGCAGAATATAAGTAATCTTCAATTGTTCCTTGTAGCTACTGGAAGTGCCGTTCTCTTATATTGGTATCAGCTTTGGCAGGAAGGCGATGCTAGTCCGTTCAAAAAGTTAAGTATTTCATCAAGTCTTCAACCCGCTGCCAACAAACCGCTTGAAGATAATAAAGATGATTTTTAACATGCCTATAATGGGCTTAATCTATGGCAAACAAGGCTTACGTTTCCGGGCCACTCTTGATACGCTATACAAAGGTAAATGCAGCAAGTATCACCTCTAACTGCCTAAAGGCTTTCGCATTCTCTTCTTTGGTATAATAAATGTTTACACCTTATATAATTAATCTAGGCTAAGGAAACCTGGAAGGTCATTTGCTGACTTAGGCACTTGACTTTCATTCCTTAGTCTATCTATTTTCCAGCCATCATCCCAGACAAGATATGCCGCCTACCAGCCTTCAACTCCAAACTCTAATAGTTGGGCACTACTATGGGAGTGTACTATCGCTGGTTCTTCAAAACTTAGTAGTTCATTCAAATTGTGTTTGTTCAACTTCTATCCGTCACCGGCGGCTGCCTAAAGCTGCTAGTACCTTATAGGCACTATTTGGATTTTAGTTTACCTTATAGGCGCTTTTGGACTTATCTTACTACCCGATAATGGCTCATTAAAAAGCCCCGAATTAGCTTAGCATTAACCAGTACTTTAGCTCTGTACTTTATTCTCTTAACAAATAACAACTTAAATCTTCCTCCTCAAATGATCGCTCCATCCTCGGATTTAATGGCGGTATGTAGTTGAAATGATAGGTAAACACTATGATGTAAGCGTAGTAAGACGAGGAGGAATCGACTATCAGCAGAGAATATTGGATGATGGTCGCTCTGGCAATAGCCAGTATTTTACTAGTGACAGTGCTGGGCCGACCTGATAAGCCCCGCGAGAGCTTATTCCTTTTTACTTTGGATCAAACGGTGACTTGGCCAACAACAATCTTGGCAGTATATTCGGGCATCCTCGAAAGTCCGGTTCGGCTGTTCCCAAAAGCCACCGACAGTAATTTTCTACTATCTTTTATCTTCTTCCCTACAGCATTTGTTGCGTATTATTGGCACTATCCCCGAAGTAGAAACCATTTCGCCCAGATCGCTTACACTCTAGCTTTTACGGGCGCCATCATCCTCGTACATGTCGCTGTGCAAAAATATACTGATTTATTACTCTATATTACGTTTTCAGGTTACAAGGCAGTTCCTTTTTTTATCATATCCTATTTTTTAAAACGTATCTATGCGGATTGGTATTTTAGCCAGTTGGCAAAGCTGAGGTCAGATCAGCAATGACACTGGAGGGTAAATTTCTCGCAACAGCAGTCGTGGTCTCACTACTATCTCTCGCGTTTACTCCAAAAAACAAGCGCCTGGAGCTGCAGTTTATTATACTTTTTGTGCAGTTTCCCACCTGGATACTCGGCCTCTCGGCGGTGGAGTTGGGGCTACTGGAGTATCCTGCCAGGGAGCTAGCAACTGTCAACAGAACTAGCTTTATTTTTGAATATATGGTTTTGCCGGTACTATGCGTACACGTAAATAATTACTATCCGTGGCAAGCAGCAAGGTTAGTAAAAGCAATGTATTTTACAGGCATCAGCTTACTGATCACAGGGATTGAAGTCTTTCTTGAGCAATATACCCTGCTTATTAAATATTCAGGCTGGCAGTGGTATTGGACTTTTATCAGTATCACACTTGTCTTTTGGTTGAACCAAAAGATGGTTAAATGGTTTTTTAAACGTCGCTGAGAAGGTGTATTGACAATGGTCTGATGTGGCCTTTAGGAGTATACTCAAATGAAATGTATTCTCTACATAAATTTAACTCCTACGAAAACTTGGAAGCAGTGATTACTCAATAGCATAAAAAATTACACCATTCATGTGTATTTGATTGGTGTAATTTTTTATTGACTTTCGCTATTTCGGCATTTTTTTCTGATGAGCTCATAAATTCTTCGGATTAAACGGTATAAGTAATGACTGAACTTCAAAGTGATTGCTAACGGCATAAATACCAACGCACCTAGGCCTAATGTTCTGCTTAAATACCAGGTAAAGATATCAACTTGAGCATATTCGCCATAATCAGAAACAAAGTATTCTTCGTCTTTAACGAAACCGCTTAATGCATCGCCACCAATGACTACACTCATAACCATAAATAAGAAAAAGTTAGCAAATGCAATATAGCTGATACGATCAATAATTTGTATTGGCTTCATTACTTTTACCTCAGAGACCCTCTTAAATTAAATCATCATCCAATTCGTATTTACCTATTAAATTTAATTAAGTTCTTCACTTGATAACATATTCCTGCAAAAATAAACACACCTGGCTTACTACAGAACTTTTCTCTTTTACTTGGTGGTTTAGCGTGCTCTTTCTCGTAACGAGTTATTTCATCTGGTGGAAACTCCTCGAAAAATCAAAACTTGTAGAGTTACTTTTATTCGGATCGCTAATAGCAGTTATGTCCGCCTTCATTGATTTAATTGCTGAAAACTTAGTCCTTTGGCAGTACACTGTAAAAATCTTGCCATTCAGCCCTGCATTTTTTCCATTTCACTTAACACTTGCTCCGATTGCGCTGATGCTTGTTTATCAGTATTCGGACAGTTGGAATAAATTTCTGATGTACAGTGTGATAGCAGGTGGTATTTATGCGTTTGCTATCATCCCGCTTTTTGTACTAGTGGGTGAAGTGCGGTTAATACACTGGAATTACTTCAATAATTTTATTACATTTTTAGCACGAGCAATATTTTGTAGATGGATACTCCTTCAATGCCTGCAAACCCAAACCTCATATCAAGGGCACTCAGCAAATCGACAATTCTTTAAACCGATCTGTCAACCAACTTCCAAGCCGGTACACCTTCCAAAAGAAGATTACGATAACCCAAAGAAATAATCCTATCTTCCTTCCATCAAGCTAGCCTCGTGTAAGCATAAAGTTCATCTAATGGTCCTCTAATTCAAGTGTTACGGAGAGTATGGATTATTTTATCCAAGTAGACCACAGTAACCAAAAGAAAAAGTGAAACTATACCCGCCTCAAAGGGCGGTTTCCTTTTTTTACTTTTGTACTCGTAATTAGCTGATTATTACAAAATCAGCTAATTACTTTTTTAATAATATATGTTACTATATTATTAATTCCATAATATTCCATATATTTCATGAATATTCAGGAGGTGACAAAATGCAAAAAAAGCCCCTTATTTTAACAATAGCTTGCCTATTGATTATTTTGACCATGATTGGAGGGTGTACAAGCATGCAAAGTAAAGTGACAACAACGAAGGAAAAATACCCTGATAAGCCAATTACTTTCATTGTTCCCTTTGGAGCAGGCGGTGCTATGGATTTAGTAGCCCGTATCCTAGAAAAATCAGCAGTAAAACATTTAGGTCAACCTCTTGTTATCATCAACAAGCCTGGCTCGGCAGGAACTCTTGGATGGAATGAATTAGTCACTTCTGCACCAGATGGCTACACAATTGGTATTTCAGCTTCAGAACTTTTTTTACATCCGCTTTATGGTACATCAAGATATAATTATCCAACTGCCTTGGAGCCATTAGCCCAGATTTCATCCACTCCGGTTATCATGGTGGTAAAGGCTGACCAACCTTGGCAAAATGCTACTGATCTTATCGCTTATGCTAAAGAACATCCAGGGGAACTAAAATTTGGCCACAGTGGCGTAGGCTCAATTCCACATGTCGTTGGCGAAACCTTTTCCAAATCTGCGAATATTACATTGAGTCAGGTTCCCTTTCGTAGTGCAGCAGAGGCAGTCACGGCTTTATTAGGTGAGCATATTCAGATAGTATTTATTAATCCAGGAACAGTAAAAGAATACGTCAAAAGTGGTATGCTTAAAACACTAGCGGTCGCTGATGCGAATCATTTAGTTGATCCCGTTTTTGCTAATGCGCTTACCTTCAAAGAGCAAGGCCTGGAGCTTTTTTATGGTAATCAATTCGGCGTAGTTGCACCGAAAGAAATGCCTGCCGATATAAGAGCTCGGTTAATTACTGGTTTAGATGCAATGATAAATGATCCTGACTTTAAAAAGGATATTGAGGCCATGGGTTTACAATATGAATACCTGGATACCAAACAAATGCAAACTCAATGGATATTTGAGAATAAAAAACTAACCAACGCTGTCCAAGAATCTGGTGTTGTTGAGCTTATTAAATCACAAAAACAATAAAGTAGCGCTTCGATCGAAGTTACAATAACAACCAGTGCATCTTATACGTCATAAAAAAGCGATTGCCATTTGGCAATCGCTTAAAAAATAATCTTATTCTACTAGTATCGCCGTACTATCACAGGCCAAGCAACGTAATTCAACAGTATTATTACCACAGTCTTCTGCCATTTCACAGGCACGGCTTGCAGTTAGTTCTGTGTAGTTCGGTCGTCGAACATGTACATGTACATCAATCCGGTCCTATAATGGACCGGATATTTTTTTGATATAGAGCCGTATCTCACCAGACTGCAAGTGCACTGTTTTTCTGAATCCGTTACATAGCCACACGGACAACCGTGTAGACAACAACTTGCTCAATATAACAAGAAATGCCTATATTAATGAAGGAAACTCTCCAGGCAACACGATAGCCGATCGCTGCCATTGGGCGCGCCTTAGAGCTGGCATGGATATTGTTGATGTGGCCAGAGCCGCCGGTCTGAGCACTGCGACAGTTAGTAAGGTTGAGAATGGCCGGCAGATTCCGATTGTATTGACGATTCGGGCTTTGGCCAGTGTACTGGAGCAGCCGGTTTGGTTTTTGGGGTGCTATGAGGCTCTCCCGGAGAATACGCTTGGGCAGCGTATTAGAAAAGCACGGCTATATCACGGGCTCACTAAGAAGGAATTTGCAGATAGGCTTGGGGTTAATGAGAAGACGGTCCGGCTGTGGGAGGCGGATTTGTGCGGCTTGACGAGTGGTTCGCTGAGGAGTTTAGCACCTTACCTAAGTCAACTTAGCACAACCGATTCTATTAAGTCTTAATCCAATAGAAATCTCCATCTCATTCCCAAAGCATTAATCCAGGTTCCTTCATAACTTTTCTGTTCATAATCTACCTTATCGTCATAAAACAATATTGCACTATCTTTTATCAAGATCGTTGCTGACGATAAATCAGAAGAATACTTATCTTGCGCCGGTCTCAAATTAAGTAACAATACACCCTCAAAAACAATTTCTATACTCTCAGACCAAAGGCTATCAAATATCATAGAAACTTGTCTAATGCTATCTGAAACAATAATCCCTTTATCCCTTTTTCCAGAACCACTAATGTAATTTAAGTTTCTTAATACAGAATCATGAAATCCGTGGAATATTTCCATCAAATTATGTATATCATTCTCGCTCTCAATATAAATCCAACTATCTAATTTGGTTGAAACTTCTTTTTCTCTTCCACACATTGATTCATAATCAACTTGTTCACCTTTTAATAATGTTATTAGTAAGTTTTCTTGCTTAAAAATGAAATTGTATCCACGATAACTATAAAAACTATCATTCTTATCTTTCGCATCAAGTCGACTATTAATATCTTTTAAATCATTTTCCTCTTTGAATATCCATTCCGTCAAATCATTCGAACTTATTAAGTTTACATTTACAGGAAGATTACTATTTGATTTATACAGGTACTCAACAAGCCTAAAATATCTAGCATCATTTTTGCTTTCAAGAATTAAATATTTTTCATAATATCCAGTGTTTATTATTGCATAAACTTCAGAAATAAAATAACTATTTGATTGTTTATCATACACTCTAACTCTCATATAAATCTCCAGTCAAGCAATATATCCTTCTTTTCTATCATAAACCTATAATTGCTTCCTTTATATTACCATAGCTACCCCAGCAATATATTCTACCGTTTTCATCTATTTGTCCCATTAGCCATTGACCTTCGCATCCAACCTCTTCAACAAGGCATAATCCTGAAAAATTAATTATTGTCTTTGCTTCAATTGCAACAGCACTTTGGCCATTAACATTACAAAAGACGTTAACTTCGCCGGGGTCCAAGAACTTCGCATCCTGACAGAATGAAAAATCCCTTATCCATTCAATTGATAAAGGTGAGTCTGGTTCACCCACTAGGGTTCTCATTTCTTGCATAGCAAACCCCTCTGGGCTTTTATTTTTATCAATTAATATTGGATGTTTAGTTTGCCTCGACCAATACTCTCCATATATAGTTCCATTCTCAGAGTCAAGATCTTGAGAAAGAATATATAAGTCCAATTTATAGCAATTTGTTTTTTCTAAGACTATGGCCTTGTGTTGTCCACTAGGAGAAATTATGGCCTTTTCGTTTTGATCCATCTTAACGTCCTCCACTAAATTCCGGGCCAAAAGACCATCCTCTTTCCTGTTACTTCTCGCTAAATTTTGCTTTAGTTAAGTCCTTTCAAGAACCATTTTTGATGTTACGATATTAATATTGTCTCCAGAATTTAATTCAAAACATACTTTAAAATAATCAGTTGAATTTAGAACCGCATTAAAGCCTGTTCTTACCTCAATAGATTCTGCGGCTACTCCATTTACATACATACCGGCTCCCCATAGCTCGGCTAAACTGATATCTACATTTACAATGTTTTCAAAAGTAATTTCAGATTCTTTCATACCATCCCTTTTATAGAGCTTAATTGGCATCCTTACCGTATGTTCTATATAATCGCATATTATTGTTGAGATTTCTGCATCATGGAAGTATATTGTTTTTATTTGACTAAGATTTTGTCGAGTTATAATTTCCATTTATTTTTAAACACCTCAAAAAAGCTAAATACCGTATATATAACAATAGATCTTAAGCCCACTTCAAACTGCTTAATTCAAATCAAACTTCCCTATTTCTTATAGCCTGTTCCTCATACTGCCTCAATCTATAGCCCAGGATCTCACCCAATTTTTTCTCATATTCTATGACCTTCGACCATTTTTCGCTTATTTTAACCTGATCATTCATAGTAGCAATTTCCTCGAAAGCATCTACTATCTGTTGCTTTAAAAGCTTTTGTTCCGGCGAATCTCCTTTAGTAATTCTCGTATCATTATCTGGAGAATACATTACCAAGTATTTTTTAAAATTACGCCTCGCTTCAGATAGTGAATACCATCCATTCGGGCCACCCCAAACAGCATCTTCATGTGGGCTATCCTGACCATCATCCTCCCAGTCGCATAAATACATATCTCCCACTCACATCTAGCAGATAACGTCGGATAGCCACAGCAAGGACATTTAACTCTTTTATCAATTTCAGGATTTTTCTTTTTAAAGAAAAACATATGTCACCTCTTAGGTCAAACGTGTAAACTCTACTTCCTAGATTAATCATTAAACCTATTCCGCAGTTCCTTCAATAATAATTCATAACGATCTATTTTATTCAACACATCTTCACCAAAAGCGCCACAACCAATTTCGTAGCTAGGATAAGACTTGCTTATTTCAATTAACTTGTCATAAACTTCACTCGCTACAAGGTATAATTCCTTCCATGATAACTCACATTCAAAAGGCTCTATCAAATCTGCCTCACTGGGATTATCAACCGGCTTATACCTATCACTGAAACAAATACCTCCGTCTAGATGTGATACTTTTACATAATAACCGCCACAACTAAAATTTCCGCACGAGCAAGTAAATAAGGGCAAGTAACCTTGCTCTTGGATAGCCAAAAATAAAACATCTACATCCAATATATCTTCCATTTTAACGTCCTTAATCTCTACTTCAATAAACAGCGAAATTAATGTTGACGACGCAACCGACTCTTCAGAGTCAAAGTTCAATTTCCAAGTAGACATTTTTCACCTCTCATGTAACCATTGTACCTATCCTACATACTTAACCAAAATTGCTGTATCCTCATAACCATCTAAGTCGTTATTATTCAGCCAGGAGCCCTCTTCATTTCTATTTTTATGAAATCTCAAAATGCTATCCTTCCCATCGAAGGATAAAATTAAAACAAATTGATATTGAGGGAAATGACGCTTTAATTTACACTCCCATATTTCTAAAAGCTTCAGTGCAAATTTAAACCCTTCCAATGGTTGTAGTTCAAATTCCTTTGCTAAGTCCATCATATGAACATGACTATCAGACGCTTCAAATCCGGTCCTATCTCCAAACATCCTATAAATATGATCCATATTCAATTCTTGAAGGTTTTCGTTGTTTTGCTTTATTATGATACACTCACTAACCTCAATAAATTCAGGCCATAATACACGAGATATCTCAGACAAGTTGTGTCGAGGTTCCTCACTTTCGTTGATGACAGCAATAACTCGCTCCATTTCTCTATTTTTAAGGAACATGATATCTCACTCCTATATGATATAAAGGTAACTAAAATTCGATCACGCATCTACAAATATCTTAGGCTTATCTACGGAAATTATATCTACAATCTCCCAGCAACAACTAATTCCAAAATGCTTTAGCTTTCCCGGCCATTCATCCGAAGCTATAGTATCACTTTTGACAAATTCCATATAGCGTGATTTAGAATATTCTCGTGCATTTCTTCCTTCGAATATATCATAATCATTCCCCAATGAGTATGTCTCACGTTGTATGTTATATGCCACATAAGATGGAAAGATCACTTTAATACGATTACTTTCGTTTTCTATAATAGGCCTAACATCCTGGATTGTTGCTCCACCAACAGTTAAGTCTTCCGTTTGTTCACTAACTTCACCAGTTTTCAAGGTAATTATTATTGCAAATGGATTTTCAGTTGAATCTTGAATATTATCAAGAAAAAGATACTTATATTGGTTAAGCTCGATAAAGTTCAATGCCTCATCCTCTTTCCCGCACTCGCTTTAAATAACACTTCTTGTTTTTGGCTATTCTTCATAGTCTTATCAATCCCCTTTTTGTATGGCTAGCCAAAGTATAAAGCTAAAATTCAAAAAGTCTTCCAGCGAAATATCTGGAAGACTTTTTTATGGCAAAAGATTAGATTCTTATATTAATGAAACAAGCTAAATCAACACCGCTAATTTAAAGCAATTACTTATCCCACACGTTTGTAATTGCATCCATAGCGATTCCTAAAATAATAACAGTACCATAAGTTGGAGGTTGCGTTAAAAGGGCACCGTGAAGTGCATTTATATCAAGAACTATGGGAACTCCCTTAGTAATCCAAAAATCAGTAGGTAGCTGTTGTTCAAACTGCAGTCCGAATTCTAATATAATTTTTTCGACTTTTGCTATATTAGCATAGTCTATATTAATTCCATCTGACAACGGTCTTATATATAAATCTAAATCACTATCTTTTCGATTACAACCAGTTGCATAACTTCCGACAACAAATACGTAAGGCTTAAGACTCAATAGTAATTTTCTAAACTGAGCATTTGACAACATTCGAAACACTCCTAAATTTTAACAATTTCATCTGCATCCCATAATAGCGAATATGTAAGACAGCATATATGTATTTAATAGCTTAGCTAGATCTCTATTTTTCTTATCAGTTACATCATTGGAAAAATCCCATGTAATACCATCCCTAGTTTCCTAGAAACATAATAAATCTATGCCAAAAATCATCATGTGTCATAAATGGCTGAATAGTCACGTAGCCATCAACTTTTATAATCCCCTTTAACCCGGAGCCCATAGGCAAAACATCACACATTCTTTCAACGGCTCTGATCTACTTTTCAATTCGAGCCTTATCTTCATCAGTAGGATTATCTTGTCATATAAATCAGAAAACTGAGTTACACATGCGGTTTTATTTTCAAGAATTCTGCGATAAAATTATGATACCTTTCTCCATAGCGCTTTGTTAAGCATTCTAAAACTGCCATTACTGCCTTAGAAAAGCTTCTTTTGCAGAAATTCTGAAGTAATGTCACTATCTTCATGACTAGTTCTTTTTCGATGTCGACTTTGATTTTGTAATTTTCCCTCGGTCTTTAGCACTCATAAGTATTCTTTGTCTTAATTCTACTGCCCCTTGATATCTTAGGCGAGCCAATTGATCACAAATTGAAAGTAATATAAATTGGCTAATGCCGCTTTGTTCTAAAGAGATTACCATTTTTGCTACCTGCTGGCTATAGTAGAAGGGTTGTTCCTCTTCTGGCAGTAAATGGAGGAGTACTTTAGCAACCTCTTTAGGATACTTCTCTACTATTTTTTGTTTCTCAAGCTCATAGTAAAAATAATTTCGATCTACCCTAGGTGCCGGTAACTTTAGGATTACATTAACTGCTGGCTCAAAAACAGGTTCTAGGTAAGGTAGTAACCTCAGCGTGGCCACTACCTCCTCTACAGACATTGCTACAGGAACCCCTTTAGATCTATTTGTAAGATATTTCTGCATCCAGCGTGACCATACTTCTGCCGTTGCTTTTGGCTCCATTTCTTTTAGGATTTTTCTCATATGGTCAATTAATGAAATTCTTCCGACATAAGATACCTTCCTATTATATTGTAGGAGAAAAGCAGTAGGATCTAAAGAACTGAACATTGCTATTGTTGCAATAAACTCAGCAAATCTTTTTTCGAGATGGGGAATGTCAGTTTCGACTCTAGACAAAGTACTTTCAAATAAAGGTATCATATGCTCTAAGATACCCTCATTCCACTTACCTAGCTTAAGATATCCCTCCCATGCTCGTTTAGCCTCATTTGCATTTTTCCAGTTAAACAAAGTTAAAACGTTCTTAACGGCCCACTCTTGATCAATTGAATATAGAAACAAGGCTTGCCCAGCTAGTAAAACCCTACCTAGTGTGGCCTGAAAGTGATTACTGTTAAGAACCTTAGTGAATATATCGGTATAGTGCTTTGGAAGATGACGAAGGTCCTTATCTTTCCTAACTACTGCTGATAAGCTGTACAGCCAGTACTCCGTTATCTTTCCCCCCGGCCAATTCATAGCTATCCCTAACCAATCCTTACCGTCAAAATTAATATTACTGTCCTTACCTTCTTCGCATGGTTCGAAAAGAATTGAATCAAAGATGAACTCGCCAGTCCGATCAGCAAAAAGTATGCAGTCCTCAGGTAATCCTTGGGTTTCCTTCCGGATAGATGATAATAGTAAGTCAGCCACGGAATTTGCAATTAGAGACGGCTTGCCGTGAGCATTAATTGCTGCTAGAACCACCCTCCACTGCCGACTACCGAGTTCAGACTTTTCCAGCCCTCTTAAAACGGAATCCCATAAATCGCTTTCCCACGCGTTTCTTCTTTGAAGCATTGAAATGAGTTTTCTAGCCCAAATAAACTTTTTCGATACTGCGTCACTTATGTTAGTTAGTAAACCACTACGAGTAGGACCATTGAACGCATCTTCTTCATATGTGAGAAGGAAATCCGCTATTTCACATGGATTACTGATCAATAATTCCCTCACCGACATTGGTGAAGTATATCCAACAAACCCAGAGCTTGAGTACCTATCAAAATCAGGGTTTTCTCTAGGAGTAAATTTATGATTAGAATCTTGCATCTTCAAGTACTTCTCTAAATTCGGGCATTCTGGTGAAGCTTTCTTCAGCCATACTATAGCGTTATAGCGTTCATAATCGGCAGTTTCCTCACTAACTTCGATAAAGTCTCGGACAGACTGCTGCATTATTGCTTGTAGTAACTTTCTGCGAGTAACTTGGGAAGAACTAGGGTATGCTGCCTTTAAAAGCTGGAATGTTTCATGCTTTACACCTGGTGCATATAGTAGTTTGTTATTTATTACCCATTGCAACTTATAGTCAGAACTTACATCTATTGCAAAACCCATCCCATGAATCGCTAACCTTACAAGAAGAGGTACTTTACTCATTAGCCATCTACTTAGTAAGATATGACCACGCTTTGATTCATTAATGAGGAGCCATTCTAAAACGTCACGCGCTGCATCAATGATAACATCAAACTCTTCTGGGTATCGGTCTTGCTCATGTGGCTCAATGGCAGAGCGACGATAACTCATCGGATCAAAGTGATTATGTACTGCCTCAAAGCCTTTAAGCATAAAATGAGCTTCCGTTATGCGAGAGGTTAGTATTAGCTCGAATCGATCCACAAAAAAACCAATGTTATTTTTAATTCCGTCACTCCATGCTCTGTTTAAATGATAGTGGTCACTTAGCATACTGATTTTCGCACTGACCTTATCACGATTTTCACTCGGGTAAAGAACTGCCGCAAAGTTTGGTTCTAGATTAATAAATAGACGTGTAAGAAAATCAAACAATTGAACTGGTGCGTAAGTGTCTATCGAGCATTTACAATTATCTAAAAGGTACTCTAGAAAGACTTTTGCACAACCAGGGGTATAAGTACTTAACAATACTTCTATCCACTTATTCAGTATCACGCTATTCGAGTTATCTTTATACGCTAATGTCGCCGCAAGGTCGTTCCATAAAACTGGATTAATAATCCTGTGGTTCTTTTGAACTATTGACATTACTTCATCAGAACAGTCTGTAACGAACTGCTCCGCTATCCACCTAGAAATAGTCTGTGAGCACTCATCTACGGGTGTTAAGGTAAACAGAAGCTTAAACCCGGGCTTTTCTGATGCCCATAAAAGCCATTCTAAACTATTAGCGTATCTAACAAAAGATTGAACCCAAACAGGTGATTTTAGTGCTGTCTCTAGGTAGTCTATAATATCTACCTCAAGAGTAGGAGGAGAACTTACGATCTTTTTTATTCTTTCATCATGATCAAGAGCTCCCATATTAGTAAGACTAACCCAACGTGTAATTGCTTCAGGAAGCGCGTTATACGGCAATCTTCCTAAACGCTTTGGAAAAGTGATGGCTTGGATGCCGAAGCTCTTCCAGCGATCCTCCTGTCCTACAGTAGTAAAAGCAAAGCGTTTAGGCTTAGCAACATGATGAAGGGCCAATCCTCTTGAAAGGTAGGTCATAATTGGATCATTAAGACTATACCCAATGAATAGAACCGTATAGGCTGCAAACATACCTTGCAGAAATCGTGTCGCCCAACCCGATGTTAGGTATGCATGACCAAAGTCACTGTCTGTCAATACTATTGATTTTGATTCTTTATTAACCGAACCATGTAAGTATATGAGGCCAGTAAACTGTTCTCCCAGTGGAAGTGCAGGTGCGTAATAAGTATCTACAAGCCCCGGGAACTTTCCATCAATGACTTTAGAAAAATGCGGGTCAAAGTTAGTTGTCACTATTCTTAAGTTTTTATGCTCTTTAAATAAGTTCACAATTCCTGTATGAAGTTTTGTTGGCCTCGAAGCAGCATCCCCAAGTATACTTTTAGCTAAGTCGTGAACCATAACTCCTTCATTCTGCAGCCGTCCTAAATATAGGTCAATAGCTTCTCTCTTTTTCATAGATGTACAGCCTTCCCCTATTTGTTTGGCAAGGTCTGTAAAGCTCGGTAGATTAGATGGTGGGTCAACAGACACTCCAGCTCCAGCAAATATAACCAGTTTTCCATTCTCTAATGCCTCAAAAATTTCATTTGGTATATTGACATCTTTAGTTACAAACATTCCGCACGTCCTCTTCTCGCATTTTAATAAGGCTATTTTGGACCCTTTGTTCCTACTACAGCAATATAGATTAGAAACATAAGCGGGGGGGTTCCTATTTTGTCAATAAATCTTTATACATACGCCGAAGCGAGTAACACACCGTTCAATCATTTTTTGCCAGTTATAATCTAAATATCTATTTTTCAACATAGTCTTAGGTAATTCCTGTTAAGTTATTTGGGGTATTTGTCAGAAAAGTGCGATATAAGATGAATACGAGTATGGTCTATAGAAACATATCTAAAAATAAGTAAATCCTTTAATGATGGCGCAAGCTTTACTGCTATGCATTATTAATTTTGCAATTAGATCTTAATCTCAATAACATTAATTCGCGCTCCTCGATATAAGCTTGTCATTCACTTGTACCGAGTACATACGCTTTATTTATTGTGGTTGGCTGCCCTAACTTATCATTTTTTATAAAATATCAGTAATTTTTTTCAACTCATACGTCCATACCAAAGGCTCTAATTCTTGTTCAGGCGTACATTTTACCCATATATTACTTAAAATATGAAACCGGATGTATCACATGCTCATCCTTCGGGTTAAACCCGGTCAACTTCCTATCAAACAACATCGTACAGCGCTGCAGGCTATACTGCCCAAACCGCTGCCTTATTTTATCAATAGCAGACTCCAAGCCCTCCATCTGCGTCTTATCCCTATCAAACAGATCCAGCTGAATATGCCCATCTGCTGTCACAAGGTCCGCTCCCCTAACGCCTATGCTCCGGATCGCCCTATCCCACCGATAATTGGCCGCGAACAACTCCAGCGCTTTCTGAGCAATATCCCCGGAGAGAAACGTTGGTACAGACAACTTGCCTTGCCGATCAAATGAGTGCAGCTCCTTATCACGAACGCTAATTGACACAGTTGTACACTTAAGCCCGTGATCCCGGAGGCGCGCTGCAACACTTTCAGCGAGGACATAGACAATCATTTTTACATCTTCGAAATTCTGCAAATCCCTCACCGCGGTGGTGCTATTGCCAACAGACTTAACCACACTTTCCTCGCCAACAAACTTTACCGGCGCCGTATCAAGCCCGTTTGCAAAGTGCCAGAGCGTTTCGCCCCAAACGCCTAAGAGCAAACGAAGGCTATGTATATCGCGGTTGGCCAACTCGCCGATGGTGTATATAGCGCGATTTTGCAGCTTGGTCCGGGTAGAGCGGCCGACGTACAGCAACTCTCTGACCGGCAGCGGCCACACCTTTTCACGGAAGTTCTCTTTGGTGATAACTGTGGTTGCATCGGGCTTTTTCATATCGCTGCCAAGCTTAGCAAAGATCTTGTTCCAGGAGACTCCGACAGATGCCGTAAGGCCTAACTCTTCCCGGAAGCGCTGACGGATTTTATTGGCCACGGCTTCACCATCCCCGAAAAGCTTCTCCGTGCCGGTGATATCCAGCCAGCATTCATCCACGCCAAATGCTTCAACACGGTCAGTATAGTCAGCATAGATTGCTTTGGCCAGGCGAGAAAAGCGCAAGTATTTGCGGAAGTCGGCCGGCACTGCAATGAGGCCCGGGCACTTTAGCTTAGCCTGCCAAATAACATCACCGGTTTTCACGCCGAGGGCCTTTGCTGGGCCGTTCTTGGCAAGAACGATGCCGTGTCGGGCTTCGGCATCACCACAGACAATGACCGGTTTGTCGCGTATTTCCGGATTGTACAGGCACTCTACGGAGGCATAAAAATTGTTTAGGTCGACATGGAGAATAGTGCGGCTCATATGCGATTACCCCCTCGAACAAAACATAGAATAAAAAGGCCACATCAAATAATGTGACCTGTCAACTTTCAATAAACCAGCGACCTTCATCGCAGAACAAGAAGACTTCTCGGCCATGGACCCGACAAGTGTAGCGCATGCCCTGACCCCCTGCTTTAAGTGCTGCCGCCATTCTTACATCCAGCACCCGGTCAACACTGTACACCCGTCCGTCTTCCCACGTTATTGACAGTGGCTTTACTTTACCGTCCCGGGTATGCTCCGCTGTTACATCCACGAATTTTTTATCTGACACATTTACCACCTCATATAGAACATATGTTCAGTATGCCCATTTTAGAACAAACGTTCTGTGTTGTGAAGTGGTAATAAAATACAAAAAGCCTGCCGCGATGGGCAGGCATAGTAATCCGATAGATTGCGTTACTTAAGCTTAAATACAACAGGAAGACTTATTAATGATGCAGATTTTTCCCCATCTATTAATGCAGGATAAAACTCCCATTGCTTAACAGCGTCAATAGCAGATTGATCAAGGCTAGTATCGCCAGTGCTTTGAATAATATCAATTTGGTCAACTGTTCCTTTTTCGGACACAAGGACTTTTAATATTGCCCTTCCCTCTATCTTATTTTTCAAGGCATATTTAGGGTAAATAAGTTTTACTTTCTTAATTAACACAGGCGGATCGATCTTTTCTTCGGCAAAAGTATATGACAAATTACAGACAGTAAATAAAACAACTAAAAGTAACAAGCAAGCTTTTTTCATGATTACTCTCCTTTACTTTTAATGATATAAAAATTCGCGATAAAAATTCCATACTCCTCCAAATTTAAAATAAAATCCGCCCACCCCGAAGGATGAGCGGCTATAACTGTCAATTATACTACTTAGTCAACTTTTCAATTGTTCTTCTTAATCAACTTCTCCTGTGCCTTGGCAAATGTCTCCGGGCTAATAACTGGCTCGCTTTGTATGATTTTCCACTCTCCAGCGCTTCTAATCATATTGAGAACCAACGTTGATTCACTTTCACAGGCACTTCGTTCTTCCTTGGTGGAATTATTCCACCAGTTATATAAATATCGTATTACTGATACTTCGAACCCGTCAACTTCAAGATTACCATTTATATAATTGTAGCCTATAGGAACCTTACCCTCATCGAATTTTTCCTTCAGCTTACGTCTTATCTCTGTAATTTTTCCCTCATTCCGTTCACCGGCATGAATAATAGCTTCACGCATTATTGGGTCACCGCTTTGACTGTTCATTATATACTCTCCTCCTCTCCGGCTATTGCCGAGGTTAAATCTCACAAATATGTCTAACCAGAGAAAATATATATGCGGTATTTCCTGATTTTCTCTGACTTCTTGTCCAATTACTTTAATTTAAATACGATAGTGGTCACAGCATCTGCAGAACATCTCTTTCCATTCTCATATGCCGGAATAAACCGCCATTGTTTAACAGAATCGATAGCAGCCTGATCAAGGCTTTCATTGCCTGAACTTTTACTAATTTCTAGATGCTCTACTTCCCCCTGCTCTGACACGGAAACTTTTATAACAACTACCCCTTCTACCCCTTGTTTTTTTGCTTCTTCGGGATATTGAGTATCTACTTTCATTAGTATGCGAGGGGGGTGAGTAACACCTTCCGCAAAGACAGAGGTTATGCTGCTAATGACAAGTAAAGTAATAATTAATGCAAGTTTAAATTTTTTCATAGATCTCCTAGATTAAATAAAATTATTGATTATAACATAGCTATTTCTTTTTATATTTTACTTCTCCACGCGTTGATGACCACCAAACTAGAGTTTTTCCATCATCTATTACATCAAGCATAAAATATTTACCTTCTTTATTAATGGAGAGTTTGTTATCCTTAATTTCATAATCATAATAAAAATTATTCCCAAGCATCCTAACTTTACCATTAGCAAATTCTAGATAATCAATATCGCTTTCATAAATACCAGACAATTTAGTTGCTCCGCAACCAGAAATGTAAACACTAACTGTAATTAGTAATAATAGCAATATTATCTTTTTCATTCAATCACTCCAGTTAATATAAGTTAGTTATTAATTCCATAATTAGGTATTAATTCCTGCAACATGCTTCTTCTAAAAGCAATCTCTATTTAACCAACTTTAAACGAATAAATTCTCACAGCACTTTCTACCACCTTACCTAAATAAAAAAGACCGGTCAGTACCTAATTCAAAGTATTTATTGATTAGTATGAACAAATTAGATAAAATGGGGGGGATTTGTATGAAAAGATTGCTTTTTGTTATGTGATTTTTTTAGTAATGCCTTTAACCGCTAACGCTGCTCCCGGCCTGCCGACTATAGGTGTATTTTTAGATGCTCCAGTAGCTTTTGTTAATAACGAAACTGTTCGAACAATGGTTACTGAAAAAGCGAGCAAACTTTTCCCTGCTAATAAATTCAACTTGGTTTCATTTGATACTACCAGTAATGAATTAAGGACTTTTAAAGAGGATCACCGAATGTTCACCTCTCCGGAATATTCCCAACCAGTAAATCGTTTGAATATTCAAAAAAAATAGGTGCGAATCTTAATTGCGACTACGCTTTGTTTATCCTAATTAACAATGATACCCCGCGCTTTAGTTCTGGATTGTTTTCTGTAAAATACAAAACAACTGTAACATGTGACGTTAGATTGCTAGATATTAGTACTGGTAACTACTTAGCAAGCAAGCAAATAATTAAAGAAGGTTCAAGCGCTGCCGTATATAACGCTCCAACCTTCGATAAAGCCTATAAAGAAGCTTTAGGTAAAGCTTTAGATGAATTTACAATTGACACATCATTACTTTTAAAACCTGCAATGTAATACGCCGCCTACGGACGGTTTTTTATTACAGTTCGTCTTGCAATTGCTCTTAAGCATTTCAGAATTTAAATTGCATATCAATAAAGGTTTTACGCCCTCTATAGCATAAGTCAGAGTTTCTACCATGCTTTTTCGCGCTTGATTGAGCAATGCGCTTAGTTCTATACTCTATTATATGATCCAGCCTATCCGCTTACGTTTACACAAGTGGTTTTTCTTTGTCGATTACCCCTTCATAGTCAATCCACAAAAGGAAGCACCGCCCTACCAAATAAGGTAAGACGGTGCTTTTAGCTTTCTATAAACCATTGACCAGAATCACAGAATAGGCATACCTCTTTGCCGTGAATCCGGCAAGTATATCGCATGCCCTGTCCTCTATACCGTCCCGGCTTGCTCCGCTGACGTCCCCGATTTTTTTATTTGGCACATTTACCATCTCAATATAGAACAATGTTTTTTTATGCCCATTTTAGAACAAACGCTCCGTGTTGTGAAGTGTTAATAAACAAAAACCGCACCCCGGAGGTGCGGCTGGATAAAAATTGATTTACTTGATAAAGTCTTGAACCACGTACACATTTCCCGCACTGTCATAAGCAACGCCAATGCCTACCGTGGTATAATTCGAATTCAATATATTGGCACGGTGACCTGAGCTATTCATAAAAGAGGTTTCTGCAGCCTGAACACTTGTATTTTCCGCAATGTTTTCACCCACAGCACTATAAGAAATGCCGGCAGCTTTTAAACGGTCGGAAGGTGTTTTTCCATCCGGGTTGCTATGCGAGAAAAATTTACGGTTAACCATATCTTGGGCATGACTGCGGGCGACTGCAGTCACTGCAGAGCTCACCTTTAGATCCGACAACCCGTTTGCACGACGATCGGCATTCATCAATTCAACTGCGTTTTTCTCAGCAGTGGCTACATTGGCAGAACTCGTACTACTACTGGTTGTTCCTGTAGTAGGGCTACCGCTATTTACAGTACCATTATTGTTGGCTGAAGAATTGGATTCTGCACCCTTCGCTTTTTTAACGGACGTGATGACCCATTGAGAATTAGCACTGTTTAACTTAAGGGTAACATTATATATTGTTTTTTCATGCCGTACAGAAACAACTGCCTGGTTAGCAGATTTGCTAGCCAAGGAAAACGAATCCTTTTTGCTATTGAACCCCAGCTTACCTGCGGAAGCCTTAACCACCGCCACCGGATCTTGCGTGACTTGGCTAACTGAAGGAGATTGATTATTTTGCGCTGTCAAATTAGTTGTCTTGCCAACGGTGTTCGGAGTCTGTTGCGATTTTGCGTAAACTGATGCAGGTGTTACCATCATATACAATCCAATGGTAGTGCCAAGAAGCCCCAGAAATATATTGCGAACTACTTTTTTCATCAGTCTCCTCCTCTTTTTTAAGTTCTTATACTAATTTAATATATTTTACAAACTTTTGTTTTCTTTTAGAAATGATAATGTAATATTTAGTATGTAAGGTTATATGTGGATTTGAGTTCTTATGCTGCCGTCTGTTCCATGTCCGACATACATATGTTTAACTATATCCATCGTCGCAAAGTCCGCATAGAACCTAGTCTTTTTTGGGCAAATAAAAACCGTTCGGTGGAGCGACAAATTTTGTGAAATGAAGAAACTACTTAGCCCGGCAGCCGCCCCTCTTTAACCCTCAACTTGATTTATAACGTTTTTATTTATTGGGTTTTCAATTCTATTTTTGCAGTTTTAAGCAGTTTTTGTCCCCTTAAAATCACACAGTAGGGACAAAAAAAGGGACAAGATTCTTAGTGAATATCCGGCCCATCCCACCCATTGAAGTGGGTTTATTTTTATGTCTTTGTGTATCTCTAAGGCAAGTTTATTGATCTTCAATTGCAGGAATATTATAGTAAATAGTAGTATCTTAGAATATATTTCTATTTATAATAAAAAGAGGTGAAAATATGAAAAGTAGATCCGTTTTATCGATTATTCAAACAGTCTGCATTGTGCTAATTATCGCACTTTGCTTGTTTCTTCCCACAACAACTGTAATCGCCAGAGATATACAGAATGATCCCGACGGTTTTAATGGAATTACGTGGGGTACTAGTTTAGATTCTTTAAAAGAAGACTTCATTTATTATCGCTCAGTAGGCACATCATTATCATATATCAAAAAAAATGAAAATTTCACCCTTGGCGATGATACTCAATTTATTAGAATAGAATATGGTTTTAATAATAATATTTTTAGCAATATTTATATCACTTTTAAAGGAACAAACAATTATATCAATATATTGAATTGGCTCACACAACAACACGGATCAAGTGAAACTGTTGGCAAAACGATCAATAATAAGATCGTTCCCGAGTCAGAATGTTGGTTCGGGAACAATACCACAATAATCTTGGAAAGATTAGATGTTTATCAAAACGGCAGCTTATGGATGGCTCCGCGTAAACGCAATTAATTAAAAGTCCACACAATCACAGTGTGGGCTTTTTATCTTTCTATGAACCATTGCCCGGTATCACAGAATAGAAAAACCTCTTTGCCGTGTATCCTACATTTATAGCGCATACCCTGCCCGCCCATTTTGAGAGATGCTGCCATTCTTACGTCCAATACCTTATCTACACTGTATTTGCGTCCGTCCTCCCATGTTATAGATAGAGGCTTTACTCTGCCTTCCGGGTCATGCTCGGCTACTACTCCGATAAATATTTTGCTCATCTTACTACCTCCTTTTACAAGAACATATGTTTTACATGGTTACTTCAGAACAAACGTTCCGTTTTGTAAAGCGGTAAAAAATTCATAAAGCCTGCCGTAATTGGCAGGCTTTATGAATTCAAGTATTATCAGTTATTTAGTCATCCTACGAAGCAAATCAATAGTATTAAGGAAATCCACTGTCTCTTGAACAATATTTACTCCCCCATAAGCGGAGTAGTTTTTATATCCGAATATGTAATTAAAAGAACGTCATTCGTAAAACACTTCATTACTTCAATTTAAAAATGATAGCTGTCTCAGCATCAGCAGAACATTTCTTTCCATTCTCATATGCCGGAATAAACCGCCATTGTTTAACAGAATCGATAGCAGCCTGATCAAGGCTTTCATTGCCTGAACTTTTACTAATTTCTAGATGCTCTACTTCCCCCTGCTCTGACACGGAAACTTTTATAACAACTACCCCTTCTACCCCTTGTTTTTTTGCTTCTTCGGGATATTGAGTATCTACTTTCATTAGTATGCGAGGGGGGTGAGTAACACCTTCCGCAAAGACAGAGGTTATGCTGCTAATGACAAGTAAAGTAATAATTAATGCAAGTTTAAATTTTTTCATAGATCCTTCACCTATTTTAAATCCTATGCTTTATTCGAAGCTTTTCTTTGTACCCGTGTTTACAAATTTCAACGTTTGTAGTATTACTCCTGCAAATATATAAATAGAGCACTCGCTCTATCCAAAGGCAAGCGACTATCCCCAGTCTTTCTTTATTCAGACAGGGCATCTATGCCCTTAGTTACACAGCAATCCCTAGCCCGAATGAAAATGCAATAGTAAAAATCAAGAGAAACACAGAGATACCAACGTGTAAAAGGGACTTTTTCCAGTTCCCTTTTTTAAAAAAGATATAATAAAAAAGAGATAACATTCCGGCGATAAAATATACTGAAATAATTCCTGCGGCGATTTCTACCATTTTAGCCATAAATTCAATCCTCCATTATTTAGTTCGTATCATCTATCACATTCTGTAAATTGATCCCCAAAACCCTTGAGTATTTCCACCTATTTGTCTAAGATAATTGTCCTGATTGTTTAAATAAGAGAAATAAAAACGCCCCAGACCGTGGTCCAGGCGTTAATTAGAAAATGTGTAAATATCCTTTTAACACTCTATTAAAGATGATACACTTAATAATATTAAGCTTGAGGGAGATATTATCATGAATACGTTAATATCCTTGCTAGTATTAATAGTGTTATTGGGCCTGAGCCTCATTGTTATTATGTTGATTAGTGTAGTGGCGACTAAAATAGCAGTACTATTTGGCGCTCCTTTAGCCATTGAAGATACAATCACTAATTTTTTATTGACTACTGCAGTATTTGGCTTTATTACTTATATGCAATACAAGGATCCATCCTTTATAAAAGATTGTGATTGTGAATGCAGCAAGAAAAATTGTAATGACCCCAAGAAAGATGAGTTTTCAGTTCTACCCTTTATCGTTATTTTATTCTTATATTTGGCGGTATTAAAAATTTCATTGTGAGTTGTTGATTGACCATCCATACCAATAATCCAGCCAATCCGCTCCTTCTTCCGAGCAGATTTTTCCTTTGTCCTGGCTCCTTTTTATGTACGGCAGCCTGCTTCTTAAATTCCTGATTGTCACCAGTCGGAACTGCGAAACTTCAGGGCTAATGTCCTACTATGTAGGAGCAGGATGTGTTACTCTCCCGCCGTAATTATCAATTGAAAGGACTGATAGCGTATGCCTAATATGAAAGAATTTGACCATACCTGGGAAATAGATTACATATGCCCTAGAATTAAGTTAATCCGCAAAGCTGTGAAAGATGGAGATTATGCAGCCGCGCTGGATTATCTGAGCACGATTCAAGAAAAGGCTAATGCAGCAAAATATCAAATAGATAAACTTAAAGCCGCCGAATAGGCGGTATTTCTTTTGCTGTGCGCCCGCTGAAAGTAAAATGACACTTTTGTGTTAATCCGCAAGTGGACAAAATAAAAAATCCCAGATAGCGCACACTGGCATCCGGGATTTGTGTCTTATATTTCATTTAAAAATAACTTGATACACTGCAAATAATACTATTGCGGAAGATACAGTAAAAAGCTTAGCGAATTTCTTAGGGTCTGTTTTATTAATAAAATAAATAGGTTCATCGCTAATATATATTGCAACTGCAAGGCCTGCACAGAAAAAAATCAAAGTAAAAAACAAAAATACACTAGAGTAAAATCCATTGAACCATATGGTTCCAATAAAGCACAAGATGAAAGCTAATACTAGTAAGCGACCCATTATAATCATTATATGTTACTTCCTTCCACATAGGTATTTACGAGTTTAGTCTAACATACTTCGGTATTGAACACACACTTTTTCTGTGTTCCTACCAAAAAAGCCCGGCAGCCGAAGCCACCGGGCTATGATTAAGCGCCCCAAAAACATTACTTACTGTACGTACGTATGTAAAGCAGGAATATAATGTAATTTACAGTATTATAATACAGAATTAATAGAAACTTTTAGAAAGGAGCGTTACTAACAAATGCGCAAAATTACATTCTTCATAGTTTTTCTGATCTCATTGCTTTTTTCATATCCCACGGAGGCTGCTAGCACAATAGTAATTAAAGATGTTCCACAAAAAGAAATTTATAATCATATTCTAACTACTGAAATAAAGGATGGTTTAACTATTAGAACTAGCTCAGATTACTCAATTATATTGGAAGATAATAGAGCAAAGCCTTTTGCTTTTAATGTTACATGGGGAGCGGCAAAAGTTTTGCACATATGGAATATAATTTCCACAGGACCAGATACTTTAGTTTCATTTGAAATACAAATAGTTGCTGATCCCGGCACTAATAAAGAACAAGTTCATGTAGCTAACGTCGATAATATTAACTCAATGGGATACTACCCTAGATATAAAGAAGATTTAATGGGTTACGCAAATACAACAAACAGAATACTGAGAATTATTAAGACTTATTATAATGGTGGTTATTATTACGGCATTGATTATGCATTTAAAAAGGGATACTATGAGGTAGTTAGCCTATCAAAAGGACTTCCTGCCGAACGAGTAGGTATATTAATCGGTGATCGCATCTTAAAGGTCAACGGCCTTATTGCAAGAAAAATGAGCCCTCAAGAATTGGATTCTTATTTCGAGCAAGGAGAAGAAGGCCATATGATAAATATTGTAATTGCTCGAGGAAAAGAAGAAATACCTGTCACTATTACTAAACAGTTTTTCCCACCTTTGTTTCAAAAGTCGCTTAATTAAAATTAAGCCCCGGACGGAAGTCCGGAGCACTGCTGAATACTATTAAATCAACAGGATTTCTAAGCCTAAGTGTTATAATTTTTTAGGAGCGATGTATATGAAGAAACTATTATTCTTTTTCTGTATAACTATATTGTTATTGAGTAATCTTAGTATTGGAAACTGCTCTGAACTTCCACAAGGAGTAAAAGAAAAACCTACCATCATGTTTGCTTTTGCAGGATGTCTTAACAAATATAAAATGTATGATGATGAATTTATTAAAATTACAAAGCGGCAAACACAAAAAGCATTTTTACCAAACTACAATCTCTATTTGAGTGAACAATATAAAAAACCTTATAATGCACCTGACGCGCCCGATATTGCTTCACTAGCTCGCGAAGACGTTATTGACTTATTTAAAAGTTTTCATCCTGACTATATTATAATTTATGAAGCCTTACCATTTCAATCTAGCACTTTGGGACCTAAGACTTCAGGAATACACTTGAAAATAATTGATGTATCACATAACCAATATATTGCCGATCAGACATTTAACTATAGCTCAACATGGGCAAATCTTAAGGGCCATTTTAATGCGATGTACTCTAAGGTTGAAAGCGAAGTATATAGTAAACACTTCCCTAATATAACACTCGCAACCCCCAAAAACCTAGCAGCTGAATCCACACCGAATGATTAGATTTTGCGATAAATATATACCTACTGTCGTTCAACAATCCAGCCAATCCGCTCACACTTCGAAGCGGATTTTTTTCTTTGTCCATGCGTTTAGTGTTACAATGCGGTAATAATAGAGAATTCTGCCTCAAGTGACAGGCATAATTCAGTTTCAAAAAACCGCCCACCTTAAAGGATTAGCGGCATACCCCAGATATTAGGGCTCTTATTTTATTCAGACAAGGCATCTATGCCATTAATTAATTACACGTCATTCCCTAGCCCGAAAGAAAAAGCAATAGTAAACATCAAGAGAAACATAGAAATCCCAACATGTACTAGGGACTTTTTCCAATTTCCTTTTTTAAAAAAGCTATAATAAAAAAGAGTTAGCATTCCGGTGATAAAATATACTGCAATAAATCCTGCGACGCTTTCTACCATTTTATCCATAAATTAAATCCTCCGTTATTTAGTACGTAGCATCTTATCATATTCTGCAAATCCTTCCCTCAAACCCTTGAGTATTTCCACCTATTTGTCTAAGATAATTGTCCTGATATTGTTTAAAAATAAAAAAGCCCGAACCGATTTGAACTGCACCCCTTATGTTGGACAGTATATCATCCTGTCTAACATAAGGGGTGCAGTTCAGAAGTCCGGGGCGATACAAAGGTCCCCTGTCAAAGCATGGGGCAAGAAATTATTCCTGATAATAAATTAAAACTTAAATGTTACTCCTGCACCTAGGCCTTTAGTGGTAACATCCACTGTAGTGCTATAAGCATCAAAATCTTTATATTTAACCTCACGATAGAATAAATTCAACTCAGTGTTTTTGGCTACATCGTATCCTAGGCCAACTTCGTAAGCATTTACTCTATTACCGGCACTAACGGATGCCCATCCTGTAAGTTTGTCTGCTAACTTTGTTTGCCCAACTAGCCCTACTTGATATCCATTTTTAGATTGTGATTCAGAAAGACTTTCGCTATCTGTAATATTTCCAGGGGTAGGACCGTAATTTTCTGTTACCGTAACTTTTGCTGTTGATCTGGTCACTCCCACATATGCAGATACGTTAGGGTTTATTTGATACAATACATTTATTTCATGCCCAGTAAGTTTTGCATTAAGTGTCGTGTTTTCATAAAAAGATCCTATGTACTCATCTACTAAGTATTCTTTGGTTTTATTATCCAAGTATTTATATTGCAATGCGAATTTATTACCCAGACCATAAGATATGCCTGCACCTAGACGTTCCTTAGAATCATCAGATTCGCTCATTCCATTAACGGATAATTCTAACTTTGGAGATATGGATGTATTAATATCAAGAGCCAAACTTCCTTTTTCATAATTAGTTAGCGGTGATGCAAAAGCTACGGATGTCACTGCCATTGCAGCAGCCAAGGTTAATAAAACTTTCTTTTTCATAATAACTTCCTCCCTAAACATATTAAAAATTAATACAACAAATTACTAATATTTGCCATTTGAATTCCATTTCCTTCCCTTTCTTCCAAATATTATCTCAATAAACTATATTTTCATAATTTTACTATTATTACAAAATAATGCTATTCGTATATTTTTATGGTAACTCAATAAACTAATCATGGTTAGTTTAGCTATTAATGGTTAAGGTCTTATTATATGGATGCAGCTCATTGTCCAGATCCTTCTGTGCGGCAACTAAACCTGATTAATAAAAACTGCACCTACAAATTTTCAGGGCTAAGGTCCTATAATGCAGGAGCAGGATTTGCTGCTCTCCCGCCGTAATTATCATATGAAAGGACTGATAGCATGCCTAATATGAAAGAATTTGACCGCGCTTGGGAAGTAGATTTTATTGGCCCTAGAATTAAATTAATTCCCAAAGCTGTAAAAGATGAAGACTACGAGCTGCATTGGACTATTTGAACACGCTTCAAGAAAAGGCTAAGCAGCAAGACATTAAATAGATAAACTTCAAGCCGCCAAATAGGCGGTATTTCTTTTGCCCATAAATAAAAAACGCCCCAGACCGAAGTCCGGGGCGATGACATATTCTCCTGCTGAAGTATGGCAATAAATTTTTTCTAATATAAATTTAGAATTTAAATGTTAAACCAGCACCTAATCCTTTGGTTTTAACATCGAATTTATCATCGGAATCACCAAAGTCTTTGTATTTAGTCTGACGATAGAAAACATTGAATTCCGTATTCTTAGCCAAGTCGTAGCCTACACCAATTTCATAAGCATTTATTTTATTTCCCGCGCTAATTAGTGTCCAGCCAGTGAGGTTATCAGCCAGTTTAGTTTGCCCTATAAACCCAACTTGATAACCATTTTGAGATTCTTTGTATGAATCACTTCCATTTCCAAGAGGGCCAGAACCATCACCGTATTCAAAAGTACTATTAACTTTTAGTTTCGCTTTTGTCCAGCCGGCAAATGCAGAGATATTTGGATTGATTTGATATAATAAATTGAAATGTTGACCGGTAACCTGAGCATTTTGGGTACCAATTTCATAATCCGCTCCATCATATTCTTCAAAAGGAGCATTTTTTGATTTGTTATCCAAGTAATTGTATTGAACTGCAAATTTATCGCCAATCCCATAAGTTATGCCTGCTCCAAGACGCGATTTAGCATCAATAGAGTCACCACTTTCCAGCTTAGGTGATATTGACATATTTAGGTCAATAGCCAAGCTTCCTTTGTCATAATTACTTAGCGGCGATGCAAAAGATACGGAAGTAACTGCCATCGCAGCGGCTAATGTTAATAAAACTTTTTTCTTCATGGATATTTCCTCCCTAAATTAGAATTATTTTGCAGTCACGTACGTTTGACATAAAAATCCTATTTCCTTCTTTTCTTTCAAGAATTATTTAAATTCTTTAATAAAATAAGTTAAAACTGAATATTTATATTATGTAAAATTTGCTCACATTCTATAATTGTTTTAATAATTTTTTCTACCAAAACAAAAAAGCCCGTCTGCCGAAGCCTTCAGGCGATAGTCTAAATTAACTTCAAATATTTTTATAATACACTCTTATACAAATGGAGTGAAGGAGGAATATCTCTTGGATGATTTAACCCCTGCTAGAGGGTGTTTCAATGCGTCATTGTTAGGCTTATTATTTTGGACGATCATAGCAATAATAAGTTTAATGGGAAAGCTACTCAATGGGTAAGCAATACCCACCTGTGCAGCGCCAATGATCCAGCCTATCCGTTCACATTTACGAGCGGATTTTTCTCCATATACATGCTCAGCTCGGCTCAGCGATATACGCTTTATACAGACTCATATCAAACATTATTTTTTGCACGAATATCTTTGATATAATCAATAGCTTGGTTGATATCATCAAATGGAACATTTTTTATTAATTTAGGATTCAATTTCCACCATGCTAATGAGAGTAATTGATCTATCGTTTGTTGGTCAAACCTATATCTAATTAGTCTTGCGGGGCAACCAGCAACAATTGCATATGGGAGAACATTTTTAACTACAATTGCTCCAGCTCCAATAATAGCACCATCTCCGACTTTCACACCAGCTTTTATAAATGCATTACTTCCGATCCACACATCGTTTCCAATTATAACACTCTGAGGCTTTTCGAGACTTAAAGTTTTAAAGTCGAGCTTTCGAAAAAGTTTATCATCGCCGTTATATTGAAAAGCACTTGTTGACAACCAATTAGATGGATGGTCACCTGCACCTATAATAACATTAGATGCTATAGAGCAAAATCTTCCAATTGAAGTAGGGTTGTCAGCAGGACTGGAGTTTATAAAATTGTTCTTACCCATATAAGTATATCTTCCTATATGAACGTTTTTGCCAACATACGTACCAGCTTCTATTCGTATTGGGGATTCAAGATAATTAGTTTCAATGTTTCGGGGATTACGTATGTAATTACCATATAATAACCACTGTTTAAATCTAAGTAAAGAATTAAGCATTTCACTACCACCTACTCATACACTACATGAAGTTTATTTTTAGCTAGAATAATATCTTATGTAAAATATATACTGACGTCAAGAGTATGCTGATAAAATAGATTCGCTCATGCTTACGAACGGATTTTGCTTTCGCCCATTACTCCTTCATAGTCAATCTTCATAAACAAGCACCGCCCTACCAATTAAGGTAAGACGGTGCTTTAACTTTCTATATATCAGCGATATTCACGGGCAGGAATATGCTGCTATATTATTGTATTCTTGTAATAATGCTTTATCCTTATTTTCTGATATGAAGGGAGTTTTTCTATGCCAACTCTTAGCGAAATTGAAAAACTAATACCTCAACTTAACCCTAGACGATATACAAAATTACTGAAAATGAAAGAAATACCAGAACTAGTAACTTTTCTGCACCCGGACGAAACAATTTTAAGAATTACACCCGCCCTTTTACCTGAGGGTGTTAGAAATGGTATTTTTATAGCAACCAATACGCGATGTTTTTTCTTATATAAGGGCGGATTCTTTAGCGAGATATTTTTTGAGCTAATCCTTTATGACAAGATCAGCAGTGTTGAATTTAACATGTCAATAGGACAACTTGTTATTTATACCGTTAGTAAAAAAATTGAATTTCAAGGCATCATAAAAGAAGAATTGCGCGACCTGTGCGATTTTATAAGCTCCCAAGCACACAAAAAATCTGAACCAGCAGCGGCCCCGGCGAGTGTCGATACAGGCAATGATATGATTGCACAATTAGAAAGATTATCTCATTTAAAAGAGCAAGGAGCTATAACTGAAGAAGAGTTTATTGTTGCCAAAAAGAAACTATTAGGAATGTAATTGCTGAAGCCCACAATTTATATGTGGGCTTTTAACTTTCTATAAACCATTGCCCGGTATCACAGAATAGAAATACCTCTTTGCCGTGTATCCTACATTTATAACGCATACCCTGCCCGCCCATTTTGAGAGATGCTGCCATTCTTACGTCCAATACCTTATCTACACTAAATACTCGCCCGTCCTCCCATGTTATGGACAACGGCTTTACTCTGCCTTCTGGGTCATGTCCGCTGTCACGCCGATGTAAATCTTTTTATTCATTATTACCACCTCAATAAGAACATATGTTTTGCATAGCCATTTTAGAACAGACGTTCTACGCTGTAAAGCGGTAATAAATGACAAAAGCCTGCCGCAATTGGCAGGCGCGTAAATCGGGTTATGCCGGGTTTTTCTTTTTTGTTTTGGGTTTGATTTATCCTTCTTTATCGCTGCCAAGCTGGCCTCGATAGCAGCCATAATGTCTATAACAGGTGCGGCCTGTGCTGCCGGTTTGGTTATTATAGCCTCTTGTTCCGCTTTACTGTCTATCAAAGCCATTACAGCAGCATGGTATTCATTCTTGTATTTCTCCGGTTGAAACTCGGTTAGCTGCGATTCTATCAAAAGTTTTGCCATTGCCAATTCTTTTTCTGTTGGCTGCATATCCGGCAATTGTTCGGCTAACTCAGCTACGGGTATAATTTCGTCAGAGAATAGCATTGTCGAGAGTGTCAACGCCTCTCCCACTGGTCTGATCGCTGCCAAGTATTCCTTGCTACGAAGCACGAAAAACGTGCAACACCTACAGACTCGGTTTGTTTAAGGGCTTCTAGTAGCAGCGCATAAGCTTTGCCCGCGCCCGGCTCCGGGGCAAGGTAATAACTGCTATCGTAATGCCTGGGGTCGATCTGGTTTAACTTTACAAAGTCCGCAATATCTATTACTCTGCTTGCCTTTGGTGTTATGGCTTCCAATTCTGCTTCAGAAATTACCACATACCTGTCCGGCGCTATTTCGTAGCCTTTCGCAATCTCAGTCTGTGGAACTTCCACGCCGTCAGTCGCTGTTTTCTTGTAGCTTATGCGGCTATAATCATCCTTACGGAGTTGCTTAAAGCTTACTGTTTTCTTTCTGGTAGCATTATATAAGGAGACAGGGATATTAACCATCCCAAAACTAATCATGCCGCGCCATACTGTTTTCATATCATTTTATCTTTCTAGTGGGGCCGATAGTTATTATTTCTATTATATAAAATTGCGGGTCCTGAGTCGATGGAAGGTGCAGGAAACAAAAATAAGCCGCCCACCCCGAAGGATGAGCGGCTATGCTATTGATTTATTTATTCCTCAAACTCCATAATCTCAAAGTCCTGGATTTTATCAAAAACCAGGTAATCCGTCCGACTTTCAAATGGTCCCAGGTCGAATGGTTTACTGAAAGTATAATACGGAGAACCGCTACCTGCATCGCGCGTATTATACCAATTGATAAAAGAGTCAACTTCCGTTTTTGCAAGTTCGTATTCTTTACGCGCACCATCGGCCATTGTAACTGCAAGAAGAGCTTTACTAAGAACTAAATAGCCATCAGCATCGATGTCCATACAGTCCCAATGTAGCCCATACCCATTAGTAGCTTTATTTGTTATTCTGACAGTGTGGTGCCCTAATTCTAATCCCGTCTTTTCATAATTCAATCTATATTCGCTAACTGTAGCAGTGACGTTGCTAAAATATTCTGTTATGCTATCATCTATAATAACCTGTATATTATCGCTTCTACCAGCAGAACTGCGGCAAATAAATCTTATTTTAGTTCCATAAAATTTAAATAGCATCGAACTATCATAATCACCGATAGCTACAGTGTTATTATACCAATATTGAGTTCCTTGTTCTGTTTGATGAACCCAATTATCTCCAATATATTTTATCCTACTATCTGCATTATCATATCTTCTCCACCCCGCTTCTGGCACACTTAATGGTTGACCTATTGTTGCCATTTACATTCCCCCTAATTTTTAATGATTCACAGCCTCATTCTTTATCCGTACAACTTATCTTGTAAATTGCTGTAAAATTAGTTGTACATAATATACTTGTTTTTATCTGCATTTCGTAACACATAAATTAGCGGGTAAGTAAATACCCTCCTGCTGCAGTACCAATAAACCAGCCGATCCGCTCCTTCTTACGAGCCGATTTTTCTGACCCTTCATAGTCAATCCCAAAATAGAGCACCGCCCTACCAATTAAGGTAAGACGGTGCTTTCAGCTTTCTATGAACCATTGACCAGAATCACAAAACAGAAATACCTCTTTCCCATGTATTCTACAGGTATAACGCATGCCCTGACCTCCTACTTTGAGAGATGCTGCCACTCTTACGTCTAATACCTTATCTACACTAAATACTCGCCCGTCTTCCCACCGGATTGAGAGCGGTTTTACCCTGCCTTCTTCGTCATGTTCGGCTATTACTCCGATAAATGTTTTGCTCATTTTATTACCTCCTTTTATAAGAACATATGTTTTGTATGGTTATTTTAGAACAAATGTTCTGTTTTGTAAAGCGGTAGTAAATAAAAATACCCCCTTGCAAAATTCTCAATTACGTAGTATTATGAATTAAAAGTTCACGAACAAACGAACTATTTGTTCAAATGTTAAAAATATAAGGGGGAGTCCACATGGCTAAATTTCACAACCGATTGAGAGAATTACGCGAAGAGAAGGGTGAATCCCAAAAAGCTATAGCTAGCTATTTGCAAATAACCGAGCGTTCGCTTCAGTATTATGAAAGCGGCGATAGAGAACCTTCTATTAAAAACATTGAAAAATTAGCTACTTACTTTGGAGTAACTATTGATTACATTCTAGGTCGGACGAATGATCCAGATGGCAGTTTTGCCGATCACCTGCGGAGCTTGGCAAATAATGCGATTTATGAGCCGATTTCGGATTTCATTACGCTTATTGTGGAAGAAGCGAAGAAAGCAACAAAAAACGGCAAAACCGAGGTTAGAGTCCATAGTATAATTTCTGGCATCATAAATGATGTTCAAACCGAGCTCGTTCTTCAGAAAGAACTTGAAAGAATGCAGCTTACAGTACGCAACATCAAAATCACTGATTTAGGTGATCCTTTGGGTATAAAAACAGTAACCGCGGAAGTTTCGTGGGCTGAGAATAGTGGTACCAACAAAGCACCAGTAAAATAAAAAAGCCCCAGACCGAAGTCCAGGGCGATGATTAACGGGTAAGCAAATACCCACCTGCTGCCGTTCCAACAATCCAGACTATCCGCTCACGCTTGCGAGTGGATTTTTCTTTGTCCATTTCCTTTTTGTTTACGGCTGCCTGCTTCTCTAATTCCTGGTTTGCAATAAGCCGCGCCTGAGCATTAGCCATTTCCGTCACATCAATGCGGGCTGTAGTTGTTGTAGAAAAGCGCAGTTCGCCGTTTTCCCCCAGTTTCACATCCGGCTGACCAGACAAATTCGGCACCTCTACCTCTTGCCCATTTACAATAGCAATAACCTTGCCTTGCTTCTCCATGAACTGCAGCACCGCTCCCGGAGAGCTGGGAGCCTGAACCGCTACTTCCCGGATTGTTTCAGTTGTGATATGGATCACCTGAGGTGGTAGCGTAACAGTTTGCACCACAGGTACCTGCTTCTGCTGCTTCCAATTCTGGTACTCGCCCCTTGCCCAAAGCAGAAGAGCCAGCAGTAGCGCTAGCCCTATAATGTATTTCTAATCATTACGGATGAACATCAAATACCCGATCACGGCCACCGCCAACGTTTCGTCGAGATCTCGGGTACCTGCGGTAATTTCTTGCCGGCATTCATCATGACGCGCTTTCTTTCTCGGTAATGGATATGCCAGTTCCCGGCTACTTGGTTTTCAATTCGAATTTGGGATTTAATTTCTACAACTTGACTCATGCTATCCCTCCCGACAAATGGGTGATAGGGCGGTCTATGCCGCCCTTTTTCTATTTTTCTCTATAAAGTTGATAACGAAGGCAACGAGATTACCTTAATTGTTGTATAGACATAGCAAATATTGGCTATACTATTACTAGAGTGCGCAACTCCCTAAGCCAGAGCGACTGCATGAGCAGAGTTCTGGCTTTTTATTTTTCCCACTCCTCAAAGCCGCTGCCGGCCCTTAGCTGGTACCGGTTCAATCCGCCGCACATTAGAAAGAATCCAAGCATGCGGCCGGGCTCAAAGTGACCAAACGCAATCTCATTGTCTCCGTACAAATCCTTCCATGCAGCGATCCTCTCATTGCTCATTTCAACACAATCAACCAGCTCAGCTATAGCGAGCACCTTGCCAAACGGCGTATCGTCATTCCACAATGCTTTCAAATCCATACTCGGTACGGATCCAGGCACAACGCCCAATAAATAGAAAACCAATCATTATATTTAATTTTTTCGGCTATAATAAGCTAGTACAACAGAGGGGGCATGTTATTGAACACTATAGAGACCATACATCAACTGAGACTTCAACTGTGGAATATTTCATATGCAGACTACATAAACCAGGGTTTACTTTCTTACCAGTGGTGGGGAATAGTAGCACTTCTAATTATTTCTTATACCATTTGGTGGAAATTAGTTGATAAGACTAGAATGATTGAAATTTTACTTTTTGGCTCTTTTGCGACTGTAATGTCAACTCTATTTGATCTTTGGGGCATATCTGCAGCTCGGTGGCAGTACAATATTGGATTACTTCCATTTCAACTTGCACCATTTCCATTCGATTACTCTGTAGTTCCTATACTGTTAATGCTCTCTTATCAATATAGCAGTAACTGGTTAACCTATATCATCAACTCTTCTTTATCATCAGCCATCATAAGCTTCGTCATAGGCCCATTATTCCGATATTATGGTATAATGACCTATTTTGATTGGAACTTTATTTACTTTTTCCTTGCTAATCTTGCAATAGCAGCTATAGCTAGAATTGCGATTCTCCTTATACTAAGTATTGTTAAGTCTAGTCGAATAGAAAATGCCGTTGCAAGCAGATATGACCCTATAGCGCAACCAGCAACAAAACTTTTGCCCAATAACGATAATGATGATGATCATTAACATTATCAAGGAATGGATAGATCTTCATACATTCTTCTCCAATAAAAAGTATGGCTTACCGTCTCCATGGAAAAGCTAATATCGACCACTACTCAAAAGAGGTGCATTATGAGCGATTTATACCAAAGCAAGAAAACCGGGAATTCTACCCGTGTTACCTTAGGTGATCCTAAATATGTCTCCAACAAGGAAAGCGCCGAAGAGGTAAATTCGATCAATAAACCACAACTACCAAAGAAAAAGTGATAATATGCCGCCTCAAGAGGCGGTATTTCTTTTATACAGTATTTGTGAAATATGGTAACAATTAGCAAAGCATTGTATATTTAAAATTGGTATTTTATCGCTCTGCTTTTTCGGAAATGAAATTAAAAAGGAGATGAAGCCCGTGAAATCTATCTTAAAAGCTATTTTTATATTTGCATTGCTCTTTTGTTTACCATTTAGTTCTACTGCAGCTGAGCAGAATGCCCAAACACTAAACTCAGAGAAACAAACATACAGTAATCCAACTTATAATCTACGTATACAGTTTCCAAAATCCTGGTCACTCTTCTCTTACCCGTCGAAAAGGACCGATCTTATTCAATTCTCGGCCGTTCCTCCTACTCACTTACCCAGAGTTGAAATTACTATAACTCCAAAAGACCAGCAGGGTGCTCCTACGCTTCGATATAAAACGCGAAAGAGCGGTGCGCCTGAAACGACTATTGATGAGGAAGGCGAGAGCATTATTAATAGTTATACTGCAAAAATGACTCTAGCACATATTACTGACCACTCAACAGTAGATCAATATTCTCTTACTTACTATATTAAAAATGGAACGACCGGTTACTTGTTCATGCTGCAAGGTGACTATAAAAATTACTCTGAGGACCGCAAAGTATTTGATGAAATAATGAGTACTATGGAACTAACTCCTGAACTTCCCAAACAAAAATAATAGGAGATAGAGATGGAAAAGCTATCGTTTATACTTTGCTATTCTTAAGCATGATTTGTTATATGGCCCCTACCGCATTGCAGAAGGTGCTGATACAAATACAAACTCGTCTACACAACATCAATCAACCGCTCTGCTTAGTGTACATGATTTAAAAGATGGCTCTGCAGAAAGTGTGTCAGTGCGCGAATCGTCAATAGATGCTGCCGCAATATCAGCCGTTAAAAAGTGAAATTTACGCCGTAAAAGATAGCAACGGTGAGGCAAAAGAAGTTACTACAGTAGTTAGAATTATTTTTAAGCCGAAAGACTGATTACTCGTCTACAACCACTATTGACCTAATCTAATTTTTGTAGTTATAAAACATCTCCGGTATAAAATATTTAATCTAGGCTAAGGAATGAAAGTCATTTGCCGACTGAGGCAGTTGACTTTCATTCCTTAGCCCATCTATTTTAATCCACCTCTGTCGGGATGGTTTCTTTCTCTAGTGTGCTATACCACTCTTTCACATCTTTGTGTGCTGCAAACAAGCCATCGGATGAAGATTAAAGAGATTAACCAAGAGTTAGAAAGACTAATTAGTCTTTTTTATCGCCTCCCATCTCTTTTCTAAAAAAGCGATTGCCCCTTTGGGCAATCGCTAAAAAAATAATCTTATTCAACTAATATCGCCGTACTATCACAGGCTAGGCAATGTAATTCAACAGTATTATTACCACAGGCCTCTGTCATTTCACAGGCACGGTGGTTGATTATCTCCACTTCTTCCGCCCCGCATTTTTCA
>NZ_DALZUO010000025.1:0-64092 GCF_032013335.1 Anaerospora sp.
GTGGCGCCAGTCTCGCCGGTGGCCCCAGTCGTACCAGTAGAGCCTGTTTCGCCGGTGGCGCCAGTAGTGCCGGTGGCCCCAGTCGTACCAGTAGAGCCTGTTTCGCCAGTAGCACTTGTTTCTTCGGGTACCTCGATTAACACTAAAGCTGCTTTAACGGGTACTAGCGATGAATAAGATACGGTGGCTGGAGTGCTGTTGACTAAACTTAATGTTATTGGTGCACTATCGACTTGTACAAGAGCAAAGCCGACGACCTCATCTGTTTTAATCGGTGTATCACCTAGTAGTTCATCTCCCTGTGAAGTTACGATAGAAAATGATATCCCATTTGAACCTATAACTGCTTGAGTTGCGACCCACCAATTGACCATGTATCTGCCTGGTTTACTTATGGTTACAACGCCCGTTAAGGGATCATAACTTATGGTGCCATAGCTGTTGATAATATTTTCAAATATTACATTGTTATTAGCCGTGACAGTACCGGCCAAAAGCCTTTCAAGTTGAAGACCTAAAGTATCCACTCTCAATCCTCCTTTGCATAGTGGATTAAACCGACGCAAGAATAAAAGGTTTACATACTATGATATGTAAATCCTGGGTAAATAGTGAGCATAATAAGGCATGCACAAGGAAATAATAGATAGGTATACAGGTGAACGATAGTCAATCAAATACTAAGGAGATAATAAATTGGAACATTCAATGTTTTGTTATCAGTGCGAACAAACTTTTGGCGGTAAGGGCTGCACGAAAAGCGGTGTTTGTGGAAAAACGCCTGAGATTGCAAACTTGCAGGACTTGTTGATTTATCAGTTGAAAGGAATATCCTGCTATGCAAAATCGCTCATTGATCAGGGAGAAATCATTGATAAAGCTATTGTAGAATTTGTAGAGAATGGCTTGTTTACAACCTTAACTAATGTAAACTTTGACGTGGACGTTCATGTACGATTAATCAAAGAATCACAAAAGATAAAAGAAGAGTTGAGAAGACAGGCACCTCATGGCCGGTATCCCGAAGCCGCAACATATAACGCTAGTCATACTAAAGAAGATATGTTAAAAGATGCAGTGCAAGCGGGAATTATGTTTGATCAAGATTTAAATGAAGATATCCGGTCGCTGCGCTCAACTATTTTATATGGACTTAAAGGAATTAGTGCTTATGGGCATCAGGCTAGATTCCTTAATTATAATAGTGACCAAGTTGATCAATACTATTTTTTAGGGTTAGAAGCTACTACTAATGATGAGTTAACGCTTGAAGAGTTAATTCGTGTAGTGATGCGGGTTGGCAACATGAGTGTAGAAGTTATGAAAGTTTTGGACGATGCAAATACGACGACCTATCATAATCCTTCTCCTCATAGTGTGAATACTAATCCCCAAAAAGGCCCGTTCATTATCATTTCAGGCCATGATTTACGCGATTTGGAAATGCTGCTCGAACAAACTGAGGATAAGGGAATTAATATTTATACTCATGGTGAAATGCTGCCCGCACATGGTTATCCCGGGTTGAAAAAATATAAACATTTGGTAGGTAATTACGGATCTGCCTGGCAAAACCAGCAAAAAGAATTTGATGGCATACCGGGATGTATTTTAATGACAACAAACTGTTTGATGAGGCCTAGAGAAACCTATGAGGACAGAATTTTTACTACGAATGTTGTCGGATGGGAAGGTATAAAAAATATTGCAGTTTCTGAAGATGGCACGAAAGATTTTACACAAATAATAAATAAGGCCTTGGAGCTTGGCGGCTTTAAAGAAGATCATCAAGCAAAGGAAATCATGGTCGGATTCGGTCATCATGCAACTTTGTCACACGCTGAAGCAATAGTAAATGCCGTAAAAGAAGGAAAAGTAAGACACTTCTTCTTAATTGGCGGTTGCGATGGAGCACGTCCAGGGAGAAACTATTATACTGACTTTGCTAAACAGGTTCCCGAAGACTGTATTATCCTTACATTGGCATGCGGAAAATACCGATTTAATAAATTGGAGTTTGGGACAGTTGCTGGGTTACCGCGATTGTTAGATATCGGACAATGCAATGATGCCTATTCGGCAGTCAGAATAGCTACAGCATTGGCAGATGCTTTTGATACAGATGTAAATTCGCTGCCGCTTTCCATCATACTTTCCTGGTATGAGCAAAAGGCAGTAGCGGACTTGTTAGCATTATTATCACTTGGAATTAATGGGATACGGTTAGGGCCCAGTCTGCCAGCGTTTATATCACCTAATGTCCTCCAATATTTAGTTGAAACCTTTGCAATAAAACCAATCAGTACTCCGGAAGATGATTTGAAAAGTGCTCTAAAACAGGCAAATTAATAATAAGCGGGGTCCTTAAAAGAGCTGAACGCAACTCTCATTTTATGAGTGTTACGTTCGGTTTATTTTATGTCAATATAATTTTGTTTGAATTTACTTAAAATTCGCTTGATTTATTGTCATAAAATGGTATGATATGGATGAAATAATTTTGGGAGATGAGTGAATGAAAAAAGTTACGATGAGTCTAATTATGGTTCTTTGCCTATTATTCACAATGGGGATAGCCGGAGCAGCAGCCAGCCCAGAAACTAATACTTTATCAAAACAAGTACTTATTATTCCTTTTATTAACTCTACAGAAGAAACAAAGGATTATATAGGGGAAACTGTTAATGAGAAATTTATGCAACAATTTGCTAATGAAAAATATCAAACTATTTCAGCAGAAAAAATGCAAGCAGCTTTAACTGCTAATCAATATGATCCCTCTAATAAGGAGTTGCCGGAAAGTAATGTAATGGAGAAATTGGCACGAGAAGCAGATGTTGATTATGTGATTGCAATGGAAATTGTTCATTTTATGAACTCAAGACATGCCAGTTTCTTCTCGACTTCTGCGAAAAGTGAAGTGAAACTTCGCTATAAAGTGTATTCAAAAGCAGCTAATAAGACAATTGCTTTCCAGGTAACCGGTAAGGGGAATAATAAGGTTACGTCAATTGGAGTTCCGGGAATCGGCACTGCGATGAAACGTGGTATTATGGAAGCAATGGATGAAGCTTTCATAAAAATTGAAAAACTGTAAGCTATAATAGTGATAGTTAATGTCCGCTGCTTTTGGCAGCGGACATTTTTTATGAAATTATTTACCTTAATAGGGGCTTCGGCATATTCTGCTTCTAAGGAAATGTCATTACAAATATAATCATAGCAGAATCATGATTTAGAGGAGAGGAAGATCGATGGCCAAGCGCTATCTTACTAGTAATCAGGGAGCACCTGTTACAGATGATCAACATTCATTAACTGTTGGAGAACGAGGGCCGATCTTACTTGAGGATACCGTTTTCCTTGAGAAAATTGCCCATTTTGACAGAGAACGAATTCCCGAAAGAGTACTTCATGCCAAAGGGGCCGGTGCTTTTGGCTTTTTTGTACCTTACAAATCAATGTCAGCTTTAACAAAAGCGGAGTTTCTACAAAATCCAGAGAAAAAAACACCTGTATTTGTTAGATTTTCTTTAGCTGGCGGATCTTTGGGCGGAGCTGATACTGTCAGAGATATTCGCGGATTTTCGGTAAAATTTTATACCGATGAAGGCAATTATGATATTGTGGGGAATCACATTCCTGTTTTTCCAATTCGTGATCCGTTGCAATTTCCTGATTTGGTTCATGCGCTAAAACCGGACCCGGTTACTAATGTGCGTGGCGGACCGATAGCGGCCAGCCGCTTTTGGGATTTTATGTCTTTAAGGCCAGAGTCCATGAATTTCCTTACCTATTTATTTTCTGACGTTGGTACTGTAAAAAGCTATCGAACAATGCAGGGGTTTGGAGTCAATACATATAAGTGGATCAATTTGTGTGGTGAAGAAGTATATATTAAATATCATTGGCAGCCATGTGCAGGGGTTGAATACATAGACAGCAAGACAGCAGTTCGGCTTGCCGGTTCGGACCCTGACATAGCGCAGCGGGATTTATTTGATTCGATTGCTGAAGGGCATACGGTAGAATACGAAATGTGTGTGCAAATACTGAAAGTGGAAGATGAATGTAAGCTTCCTTTTGATCCACTCGATTCTACCCATATTTGGCCGGAAGACATGTTTCCGCTTCTGCCGGTAGGAAGAATGGTGCTGAATAAAAATCCCGGGAATTTCTTTGTTGATGTAGAGCAGTCCGCTTTTGCCCCGGCAGCAGTTGTGCCAGGAATAGGTTTCTCTAATGATCGAATTTTGCAAGGTCGCATCTTCCCCTATGGTGATACGCAAAGATATCGCATAGGCGTCAATTATCTGCAGCTTCCCACAAATATGCCGAGAAGGTCAATTGATAATAAGATGCAGGATGGAGCGATGCAAACAATATACAGTGAAGGCGTAGCAAACTATTTACCAAATACAATTGGAGGCGGGATGCCAGCTGAGGCACCGGAGACAGGAAAGCCTGTTTGTAATTTTGTTTCAGGGATCATAGATAGAAAAGAACCGTCTGGTGATGATTATTATCAGGCAAGGTACAGATATCGGAATATGTCGCCCAAGGAAAAAGACCATTTAATTGCAAATTTTACGGAAGCGTTAAGTCAGGTATATGAGCCGATTAAGCGGAGAATGCTGGAGCATTTCATGCGTACTGATAAAGAATTGGGCAGCAGAATCGCACAAAGCCTAAATATGACAAAGTAAAGTTAGCGGCCTCAACTACAGTTAGTTGAGGCCGCTAACTTTACATTGTGTCAGGCCTTGCTGCATAAATTACCAGTGAGGAGTTATTCTAAGAATGTGCTTTAGGATATGACGGCAGCGTAAATAAGGCCGTCGCTTAGGAGATGATCACTTGGAGAATTCGGAAAAACCATCTATTCTATTTGTAGCTTTAAATCGGCACCAAAGGCAGTATTTCCATCAGTTAGGAACTGCCCTTAATACGTTATACAACGTTCATCATATTTACTATGGATTATCAGACTTCTCGGGTGCCTTAATCCAACCGGAATTGCCCGAAGTGGTTGATTTTACTGAGCAGGAATTGGCAGATATCATTCGTTTTTTATTAATAAAGGGAAAGTCCCGGAAGTTTACCGGTATTCGTGCCTGGTTGCATTCTCAAGCCGTACTCAAGAGCAGGGCGTATTTTGCCACGCGATATTTTTATCACTATATATGTCATCATCCGGTTGATCTGGTAGGTGTTTGGAACGGAATTAATCTTCCCTTGGCTTGTGCAGCTCGAGTAGCGACAAAATTGGAAAAGAAGACGCTTTTCTTTGAAAATGGATATTTGCACAATACTACTACGGTAGACCCAAAGGGGGTCAATTATCAAAACAGTTTAGTGAATAAACCCCGATCGTTTTATGATGCAGTTATTTTTGAGGAAGAGTTTCTTGCTGCGATATATAATGCGGTGCCGGCAATCAGAGGATTAAAAGCAAAATGGTATCAGAGCTTGATAAGTACGCCGCCGAGTAATACGCCCGAAGATATTATCTTGCCGGATAAGTTTATCTTTCTCCCTTTTCAGGTTCAAGATGATACGCAGGTGTTGCTATACTCCCCACGCATACAGACAATGGGTGCGTTTGTCGAGTGTGCAGTAAAGGGAGTAAAACGGTACAATTTGAATTATCAGGATGATATGTGGATCGTTGTCAAAGAACATCCTTCAGATTTTGGCCGGGTGGATTATTCTACTCTGAAGGAAGAATATAAGAACGATAAAATAATATTTTTACGCTACTATCCGACTCCTGAGTTGATTGCCAGTTCACAAGGAATAATTACTTTGAATTCAACCGTGGGGATTGAAGCATTACTTCAGCATAAGCCTGTCATCACTCTGGGCAATTCTTTTTACAATATCGATGGCCTGGTTCGTTGTGTTACGCAAGTGGATCAATTAGCAGATGAGATTCCATTTGTTTTGGCTGAGCCGGATCATCAATTAATTGATAAGTTCTTGTACTATTTGCGCTATCAATATTTAGCAGAAGGGTCGTGGCGCCAGCCTAATGAAATACATTTTGCAAGTGTTGCTCAAAAGATCAGAAAATTACTATAATAACCATTATTTATAGATTAAAAATTTAGTTTGTCGAGAGGAATTTGATGATTGCCAGAGAACTAATACTACAGAATTAAATAGTGTTTCTTAGATCAGCAAACTTAGCGAAAGTTAAGGACGCAAAGCTATGGGACTAATGATTTTATATCAATGTCTGCCAGGTTGCTATATGAGTAAGCTCATATACAAGCTGGTTTTTTTCATGGGAGGGTGAAGTGCAGATCAAGTAATGAAATGGGTTAAATAAAAAAAAGTGAGGAAGATAGTATATGCGTAGAACACCGATAGTTGCTCAACTAGGCGGGATGTTTTTTGTTGCTATTTCTTTTATGTTGCTCTTGCTTGGATACGTTGCTTATCAATACACAACTGCAAGTGATACATACGAAAATTTAATCACCCATACTTCTGCAAATATGCTTTTGCTCACAAAGGCTCAAGACGATATGCATACGGGGATTGCTGAGTTGCGCGGTTTTATGGCTTACTCGATTAGCAGTTATGATCAACAGGCAAGAAAAGAGTTTGCCGATAGTACCCAGGAGTTAAAAGTGTTTGTGTCGGGTGTTAAAAATCCCGAAGTAAAGACTGAAGCGGTCAAATTAGAAAAGATGATGAATGAATATAGTTTGAAAATGGGACAACTGCTGGATGCTAAAAAAGCAAATGATCCTGCTTTCAATACTTTATTAGTTGATGGTAGAAATTTATCTCAGCAGATTGATCAGCAATTTGAGAAGACACTCGATTTGGAAGAAAAGTTTCTCAAGATATCAATAAATGAATTGTTACAGGAACAAAAAAACACGAAACAGATTGTAGTACTTCTAAGTGTATTCATCATTTTACTTGTTAGTGGCTTAGCCTTCTGGTATAGCAAATACATGGCGAACCGTTTACATAGCGTTCGGAATGAAATGGATGCAATCAGCCGTTTTGACCTTACCGCTACTAACGGGCTGGCATCAGTTAATGACGAAATAGGAGATATGACTAGTGCCATGACGGAGATGAAAAATGCTCTTCGAGCTCTTGTCATTCATATTCGTCAAAACTCAGAGTCGCTGGCAGCAGCCAGCCAGGAATTAAGCGCTACCGTAGAGGAACAGCTGCGGGCAGCAGAAGTTATTTCTAACTCTATTGCTGAGGTTGCCAGCGGCTCTTCTCTAAATACCACTAATCTTACGGATATGTCTCATACTATTCAAGAACTTTCTGCAAGTACAGAGGAAATGAATGCAAATGCTTTCGAGGTGAATGGGAATACACAAAATGCTGTAGATGAAGCAGGGCAGGGAATGTATTTGCTAACGCAGATCGTGACGCAAAATGAGACAGTTGCCGATTCAATGAAGAGTATTACAAAGGCGGCGAACTCCTTAGCACAAGGATCTGAAAACATCTGTGAAATTGTTACCGTTATTCAAAATCTTGCCGGTCAGACAAATCTGCTAGCTTTAAATGCTGCTATAGAGGCAGCCCGTGCAGGTGAAGCCGGAAGAGGGTTTGCCGTTGTTGCTGAGGAGGTACGCAAGCTTGCTGAGCAAAGTGCGGAGGCTACTCGCCATATTGGTGACATCATCAAGAAAATGACATCCGATATTGATTATGCCGTATTGCATGTAAGTAAAGGAAACGATGAGGTAGAAGCAGGTAAGCAGGTAGCTTTCAATACGCAAAAAGGGTTTGCTATTATTATTGAAAAACTGAATCAAGTGAAGACGGTAGTTGGTCAAATAACTGTTGCAATTGAAGGGACGGCAACAGGGACGCAGGCAATGGTAGGAAATATCCAAAACATTAGTGCAGTTGCCGAACAAACAGTAGCGAGTGCCCAAACCGTAGCGGCTGCTTCCGAGGAACAAAGTGCCAGCATGCACGAAATCAATAGCAATGCTGAGTCTTTAGCAAAGATGGCAGAAGAACTTAATACGATTATCAGTAAGTTCCGACTCTAGTAGTGGCGGACTGCGCAGGGGCAGTGCCTAATTTTGAATTAAATCCAGGCGTTATATTGTAAGCCGGCCGCGTTTATGCTATGATCAGAGTAAAGTAATGAATTTTTACGCCAACAATTTAATATTGTGGCGGCAAATGTATATATGGCGGATCGGTTAGGTATCTATAACCCTATTGAGAAGCCAAGTTACAAGCCGTGCAGTTACAGTCTGCTGTTTTAAGCGGCAGTAGATGCAAGTATTCTACACCTGGTTTGTTTTGATTATCAAAACAAACCAGGTGTTCTTATTTTTAGTTCCTATAAACCACGTCTGGTAGTATGCAATACTACTAGATACGGTTTTTATAAAAAGGAAATATCGTCATAGAGAGGTGAGCAGGGAGTCTAACAAACAATAAGGCCTAGAGTTCATGTATACAATACATTGTATACATGAGTATGTCGAGCTGTTCGGCATTTGTCTGTTTGATAATCAATTAAGGGGAGGAAATGATCATGACAGTTACAGATACAATGGAAGGTGCAATCATTTTGAGTACTATAGATTTTTTCTTAAGTATTGTTATTATCTGGGGCATTAGTTTAATTCTTCGTTTTTTTCCTCAATTAAATAAACTAGGAAAAATTGATGAAGACAAATTAACTGGCGGGCATTAATTAAATACCGGTGAAAGGTGGAGGTGCATAATGGAACAAATAGTTTCGTTAACAGTGTCGTTGGCTGAGCAGACGGGGCTTGCTCAGCTTTGGTGGGGCAATATTGTTATGATTTTTGTAGGTGCAGGAATGATCTATTTAGCTCTCGCTAAAAAATACGAGCCTTTTCTCCTGCTGGGGATTGGCTTTTCCTGTATTGTCGCTAATGTTCCCGGTTCAGACCTTACTCAGCCTGGGGGCTTATTCTACTATGCGTTTCGCGGCGTAGAGCTTGTTATTATTCCGCCCTTGATTTTCCTGGGCGTAGGTGCAATGACTGACTTTGGCCCGATGATTGCAAATCCAAGTCTGATGATTCTTGGCGCAGCAGCTCACTTAGGAATATTCATTGCTGTAATTGGGGCAAAAGCACTCGGCTTTACTCTGGCAGAAGCAGGGGCAATCGGTATTATTGGCGGTGCAGATGGTCCGATGGCAATTTTTGTTACAATGAAACTGGCACCTCACCTGCTGCCGCAAATTACAGTGGCCGCATATTCCTATATGGCATTAATGCCACTTATCCAGCCGCCCATTATGAAGTTGCTGACAACCCCTGAAGAAAGGCAGATCATGATGACTCAAGCCCGTGAAGTGAGCCGGCTGGAGAAAATCGCATTTCCCTTCGTGATCGCAATACTGGTCAATTTCCTGCTGCCTCCGGTAGCGCCATTAATTACCATGCTGATGTTAGGAAATATGTTGAGAGAGGTACTTATCGTTGAGCGTCTTGCCGGTACTGCCGCTAATGATTTAATGAATGTCATTACCATCATTTTAACGGTTGCGGTAGGGTCAACGATGGCAGCAGACCGATTTTTGACCATAGAGACACTTCAAATCATTCTGCTAGGGCTGATTGCTTTTATGGGAGGCACTGCTTCGGGAATTATTGCAGCAAAAATTATGAATAGATGCAGCGGCGGTAAGATTAATCCGTTAATCGGCTCGGCAGGCATTGCTTCAGTACCTATTGCCGCACGGGTTTCTCATGTCGTTGCTTTGCGGGAAAACCGCTCTAATTTTCTCATTATGCATGCCATGGGACCTAATCTGGCAGGGGTTTTTGGCACAGCCATAAGTGGGGGAATTATGCTAGCGCTGCTTGGCGTCAAATAACCTGTTTATTTCTGTCTAGGGGGATTTTGTCCAAAAAAACTGTCAAGATCAATATTGTAAGCCCGACGGTTAAAATCCGCTGTTGTTTCCGGGGCATTGAAATAACCTTCAATGATAAGCTCGGCTACTTTCTTAGAAAGATCGGCCTGCGCGATAAGTACAAGAACAGTCAAAAAGAGTCGGGCTACATGATTGGATTCACCCTCCAAATGAGAAGTCAGGTTGGTGATGAAAGAAAGCTTATTAGAAAAATTCTCGCCAAACTCTGCTAAATAATTCTCCGTGAGGTCCAAATAAGTTGTATAAATATCTTCAAGAGGGAGCAGATCGTCTTCAGGGGTGTTAATATCCTGTAATATGGGAGCAAATAACTGCTTAATGTCACTAATCGATAAAATGCCTTTTAAATGATAAATTAGAATTAATAGCATCATATGCTGCTTTGAATATTTTTTGTTTTTGGGAGGGATAAGCAACCGATCTTTGGTATAGTTATTGATCATCGTTTTTGTAAAAATAGGTGCGTCTTGTGTTTTACTGGAAGAATCAAGTTTTTGATTAAGAAATGTCAGCATCTGATCCATATATAACTCAATATCAGGAATTGTCTCTATTCTGATTTCATGAGATTCACGAATTCGTTTTACCAATTCTGAAAGAGCGGCTTTTTCCATTAAATGCACCTCATCATCAAGTTGTTAATGATAAATTTGCTTACTCTAGTATTCTATCATATGCAAAGGAGAAAGCCTGAGCGTTACTCTTTTACTGCTTTAAAAAAACAAGTAAGATCCTGCTTTATGTCTTTTGATAGAGAATGCCAACGCTGCCCTTGGACAGCACCTTCCAACGCATATAACTTATTCAAGCAGGCTGTAGGATCAATCTTTTTGAGTTGTAGAAATGCAGTTTTACTGCCTAGCTTTACTAATACTTCCGGTGTTTCAATACCTGCAGATACTAATAATCTTTCCAGTGTTATACCGATATTAGGCATTTCCGATAATCTTTTCATTTCACTTCACTTCTCCTTTTCTATGACAGATAACATATAGTTGCATTTCGTCTTTTATGTTGAAAGCCCTTTACGCCATATCTGGAATAGTACTTTTTGATGGTAAGCCTTTGGTCAGAGGCCTGAAGCCATTTTACTTGGCTTCAGGCCTTTTGATTCGTGGCGTATAGTAACTAATTACAAGGGATTTGCCGCAAATCCAGAGAATAGAATAAAAAGAAAAAACGGGAGGAGTAGAGCCGTTAGTAAGGAACGCAGCAGAAAATTTATAAGAATCGCAGAAAAGAGAGTGGTTATCTATGTCGGAAAAAACAATGAGATTTCCCATGCTGGCACAATTACTTGGTATGTTTGGTATTATCGTACTGTTGATGATTTCAGTACTCTCCTATACAGTGTATACCATGCAAAAAAATGGTGATTATGCTGAGAATATAATTAACTATACAGTTAAGCGTTCGTTAAATATCAAGAATGCTCAAATCATGTTTGATAAAGGAAATATTGCTACGCTTGCCTATCTGGCGTCGGGCGAGAAACGGTTTATTAATGAGTCTAAAGCTAATTTGCAGGGATCGCTTACCATGGTAGAAGAAATTAATAAGACATCAACGTCGCAGGAGAGCAAGGATAATACAGCAGAGTTAATCCGGCTCATATTGCAGTTTACTGCGGTGAGTGACAAGGCGATGCTCGCAAAACAGAATAATGACCCTTTAGCTCAGGAATATACTGTGGCGGTTCGCGATGCAAATCACAAGGCGATTGAGTATTTTGGCAAGATAGACGGATTTCAGCAAAAGACAACCGATAAGCGATCAGAAACTCTGATTACAGAAATACGTTCCGCAATAGTGAACTGCGCTATTGGCGGTGGTATGATCACTCTATTGGCACTTGGGTTGGCCTATTGGTATGCCCGGAACATAACAACCAGGATTGGCAATGTCAGCCGGGAGTTAAAAGAGGTTGGTGAGCTTAACTTAACTGGTGAAGCGGTAGCTAAGACTCGAAATGATGAGATTGGCGATATGGCACAAATTATCATCAGCATGCGTTTAACACTAAAGGATTTTGTCACTAGAATTCAGGAGGAAACGGAAAAGTTATCTGCTCATAGTCAGGAATTAAATGCGGTTTTTGCGGAGAACAAGCAGGCTTTAACCAATGTTACTGCCTCAATTACACAAATTGCAGCAGGATCAAGAGAAAACTTTGATAATATAAACCGTATGTCCTCAGGTGTTGAACAACTATCGGCAAGTGCCGAGGAAATTAGCGCCAGTGCTTTTCAACTGAACAGAAATACATATAGTACAGTTGAAGAAGCCAACAACGGTATGCGGCTGCTGGACCAGGTAGTAGAGCAAAATGTTCTTATTACGCAAAGTATGACAGAAATTACTGACATTGCTAAACGGCTGCTCAGTAGTTCGGGGAATATAAAAGGGATTATTGATATGATCAGCAGTATTGCCAGTCAAACCAATTTGCTTGCTTTAAATGCTGCGATTGAGGCTGCCCGTGCTGGTGAAGCAGGGCGCGGCTTCTCAGTAGTAGCAGAAGAAGTAAGAAAACTGGCAGAGCAATGCAGTTCTGCTACGCAAAGCATCGTGCTTATTATTGATAAAATGGATGTGGAAATCAACCAGTCTGTTATAATGGTGACGAAGGGAAATGAGATTGCTCTTCAGGGACAGCAATATACCACTACTACGAAGCAGGGATTTGATTTGATTGTGAATAAGCTTATTGAACAAAAAAGTGGCGTTGAACAGATTGCTGCAGCTGTTACCGAATCGGCTGAAGGTACTCAGCTTATGGCACGTGAAATTGAAAATATCAGTAGCGTAGCACAAGCTGCTTCGGGCCATTCCGCTACGGTTCTGACTGCCACAGAGCAGCAGGCTAAAATTCTTGAGGATATTGGAGATAGCACGAATGCCCTCGCTGTAATGGCTGCAGAATTAAATTCCATTATCCAAAAGTTTAAAGTAAACTAAGCTGGAAGTGACAGCAGAGCAGCAGGAATTATTCTTCTCTGAAGAGAAGATACCCATAACTTACCTAAAGTAAATGATGCAGTAAATAGAAATAAAAGGCGGTTAATTTATGAGAAAACCATTATTTATTGGTTCCGCGGTAGCTATTGTAACGCCCTTTACCAACAGTGGAGTTGATTATCAGGCGTTGGCAGAGCTTATTGAATTTCAAATTAAAGGTGGATCGGATGCGATTGTTGTTTGCGGTACTACGGGCGAAGCTTCAACTATGCCGGATGAAGAGCATATCGACGTTATTAAGTTCGCTGTAGAGCAAATCAATAAACGTGTACCTGTTATTGCCGGTACGGGCAGTAATGATACACGTCATGCGATTGAGTTGTCCCAGGCAGCAGAAGCAGTGGGGGCGGATGCATTACTGTCAGTTACTCCCTATTACAATAAAGCAATGCAAAAAGGACTGTATGAACACTTTAAGGTTATTGCCAATAATGTCAAAGTACCTATTGTTCTCTACAATGTACCAAGCCGGACAAATTTAAATATAAATGCCGATACAATTAAAGCTTTGTCCGAAATTGACAATATAGTTGCCGTTAAGGAATGTAATCTTGGACAAGTTGGGGATATAGTGAATAGCTGCCGGAGTGATTTTACTGTTTATTCCGGTGATGACAATATGGTATTACCGGTATTGTCCTTGGGCGGTAAAGGTGTTATTTCTGTGATGGCAAATATTATTCCCCAGGATACGCATGATATGGTTGCAAAGTTTTTCCAAGGGGATATTAATGGATCAATCAAATTGCAACTGCAAACCTTGAATTTGATCAAAGCAATATTTAGCGAAGTTAACCCAATCCCGATTAAAGCAGCTGTAAACTTGCTAGGTTTTAAAGCCGGCATATGCCGCATGCCGTTAACCGAAATCAGCGAACAAAACCTCGAAGTTTTACGTGCTGAGATGAAGGCATACGGATTACTGTGATTTAAATAAAGAACGGGTTTCAAATTTTTGCAAAGCAGAAATCGAAGCCCGTTTTTTATATTTAAATTTAGGAGCAATTGGCAGGAAATATTTATTATTTTATCGAAATAAATATCGGTATGGAAAGTATTAGTGGAGGGATTTTATAATGAGTAAAGAATTAAAAGGTTCAAAAACAGAAGAAAACTTAAAAGCGGCTTTTGCCGGTGAGTCCATGGCTAGAAATAAATATACCTATTTTGCCGGTGTGGCAAAAAAAGAAGGGTATGAAACAATTGCAGCAAATTTTATGGAAACAGCTGATAATGAAGCAGCTCATGCTAAAATCTGGTTTAATTTACTAGGCGGGATTGGCGATACTAAAGCTAATTTAAAAAAGGCTGCCGAAGGTGAGAATGAAGAATGGACCAGCATGTACAAAGAATTTGCTGAAACTGCTCAAGCTGAGGGCTTCTCTGATATAGCAGCACTTTTTAAACGCGTAGGCCAGATTGAAAAAGAACACGAAGAACGTTATAAAGAACTGCTCGCCAATGTTGAAAATGGAACGGTTTTCCGCAAAGAAGAAAAGCAAACCTGGCGCTGTAGAGTGTGCGGTCATCGTCATGAAGGACTGACTGCACCACTGGGCTGCCCGACTTGCAAGCATCCACAGGCCTTTTTTGAAATTGTTTATCAAAACTTTTAATAACAGGCTATAAAACAAAAGCTCCTGCAAAATCCAAGCGGATTTTGCAGGAGCTTTTGTTTTGGATATCGCTATCCTATCAATAAAAAAACAAATATGAATATTCTAAATGCAGAACGATATTCATATACATGAATAAAAAGTTATTTATTATATCAAACAAACATATAAGAACGCAGTTCGTATATGTGAATGTAAAGATGAGGGTAAATCGTAATAATGGTGGAGGGAACATAATGAAGCAGTATAACAAGTGCAGCGAGGGCATTATTAAAGACTTAATAACAATCGTCGGTGAAAAGAATGTAATAACCGATATAGCGCGTTTAGCTCCCTATAGTCAGGACGAAGTAACGGATGAGCGGTTTCATCACTTGCCTGAGGCGGTAGTTTTTCCGGAGAACCGGGAGCAGGTAGCTCAAATCATCAGACTGGCTAATAGGGAGGTTATTCCGGTTACGCCGCGCGGTGCCGGTACCGGATTAGCAGCCGGTGCTGCTCCGATGTATGGCGGCATTGTCCTTTCACTGGAGAAAATGAATCGCATTGTGGAAGTCAACAGCGAGCACCTATATATGGTGGTTGAGCCGGGAGTGCGTACCCAGGACATTCAGAAAGCAGCGAGTGATGCCGGACTTCTGTATGCGGGAGATCCCTCAAGCGGTGAAAATTGCCTGATTGGCGGTAATATTGCAACAAATGCAGGCGGCAATAAGGCGGTTAAATACGGTACAACCCGGCATCAGGTCTATTCGGTTGAAGTTGTTACTCCTACAGGGGAGATTACAGAGTTAGGAGGCTTGTTGAATAAAAGTACGTCCGGGTATTGCCTGGAGCAACTGATCATTGGCTCAGAAGGAACGTTGGGAGTAATTACACAGGCGACCATAAAACTTATGCCTCTCAAAATATATAAAATGGACTTTCTTGCTGTTTTCCCAGATGCTGAAACTGCGATTGGATCGGTATATAAGCTAATGAAAGCAGGTGTTGACCCAACATCCCTCGAGTATATGGATAACGAAGCAATTAACGTCTGTGCCAGATATTTGAAAGAATCTTATCCATTTCAGCAAGAGGGAAATTATCTGATTATCACCGTGGAGTCGGATACGGAAGATGAACTGGATGCCAAGGCGGTTCGGATTGATGAAATATGTAATTGTAATGGCGCAATTGCAATGCTTGTACCGGATTCAAAAAAAATTTGGACTGCCCGCCGGGCATTTGGGGATGCCAACCGCGAGGAATGTTACATTCACAGTCCTGAGGATATGGTGGTACCTGTCAAACAATTGCCGTATGCCATGAAGCAGTTTATGCAAATTTGCCGGGAGCATCAGGCTTTAGGCAGGGTTGTAGCCCATGCCGGAGATGGTAATGTCCACCTGACTATTATGCAGGGCCAAATTTGCGCTGAAAACTGGGCGGCTAAGATTGACGAGATAGTGAATGATTTACTTACCTTTACCTATAGCATTGGCGGGCGTATGTCGGGAGAACATGGGGTAGGCTCAAAACGAAAAAAATGGATGCATAAATTTGCCGATCCTGTTCAATTACGAATGATGCAGGCCATTAAGCAGGCGCTAGATCCTGTGGGGATTCTTAATCCGGGTACCATCTTTGAACTGGAATAAAGGAGGGATCTGCTGTGTTGGCAGCTATGAGGGAAAAAAAGAGGGGACAACTGATTGCTCAGGGGGCTGCGGTTTTTGGATTTGCGTTTTTGGGAGTCCTGGCAGTTTTAAATGAGAATGTAGCTTTTGGTCCGCTATTCTTTTTGTTAAGTTTGTTCTACTTACGGAAAATGATGAAATCTCCCCGTGTAGAAAAAGAGGATGTAAAAAGCTGTCCCGGAGATAACCCGGAAGCAATTAAGAGTGAGCTGCTGCAAATGCTGGAATATTACCGAAGACTGTTGAAAAGCTGGCAATGGATTGCGCTATTTGGCTGGATACTCTCAATTGCATTGGTAGTATACTTCCCCAGTCTGATCGTTACCGTTACGGCTGCTTTGGCTGCCTATTCTACGTACGCTTTTATCCGCTGCCGTCAGGCAGTCAGAAGAATTGAAAATTCACCGGCCTTTAGCGGGAAAGGAGGATTGCCAAGCAGTGCTGCTGACTGATGAGTGGTAAGTAAATGGAGGTGAAGTTATGTCTGAGAGTAAAACTGTGCAGGGCAGGCAGCCTCGCCAGGAGGCATTATTCAGCTATCCCGAACCTGATCGCAAGCTTTTGCTTGGCTGGAAAGGGCTGCTGGGCTTCTTAGGTCCCGGTGTTATTTTAGCGTCGGCTACAGTAGGCTCTGGGGAAGTATTTTTTGCACCCCGCGGCGCCGCAATTTTTGGGTATGGTATTCTCTGGTGTCTCGTCCTAGGGGCCTTATCAAAAGGGTTCATGTCTTATACGGGAACCCGCTATATCGTATTGACAGGTGAGCATCCAATTACCCGTTGGGGACATATTTTTCCGGGACCCAAGAATTGGTTTCCTGTCCTGCTTGGGATTTTAGCGGTTCTTAGTATGCCGTCGTGGGTAGGCGGAGTGGCAAATTTGCTTGCTAATATGACGATGTATTTAACAGGAGGTTCTTTGTCTATTCCACTCTGGGCTACTATTTATATCCTTGGCACACTGGCAGTTGTAGCATCTGGTACATATCAGCATGTAGAAACAACCCAGACCTACATTGTTATTACTAAGGTTCTAACTTCTTTTATTGCATTATTTGCTGTAAATCCAGACTGGGGTCAATTGCTCGCTGGACTTATACCCAGTTTTCCCAGTTATGAATCCTGGGTAGCGGTGAAGTATCCTGCAGTTGCCAGCAGGAGTATTGGTATGGAAATGGTTGCATATGTAGGTGCCATCGGGGGAGGGACATATGACTATATCGGTTATGTCGGCCTCTATCGCAACAAAGGCTGGGGGGCAATGGGCCTTCCCAATCATAAAGAGATTGAAGAGAAGCTGCGGGTTACCGAAGGGCAGTTTGCTTTGCCTGCCAGTAAGGCCGAACTTGCCAAGGCCAATACCTGGCTGAGAGCCGCTCAAATTGATACAATCGTCAGCTTTGGAACATTATTGCTGATTACAGTTGTTTTTACCGCTCTGGGAGCGGCGGTACTGCATACGGGGCAGCTCATTCCTTCGGGAATAAAGCTGCTCGAGTATCAAAGCGCTTTTTTAACTGTTGTGCATCCTGGTCTGGTGTATTTATATTGGCTGGCAGTATGGTGTGCTTTATGGGGCGTTTTATCCAGTATATTCGAGCTTTATCCTTCTACCTGTTTCGAGGCTTTTCAGACTACTTCCCGCTGGGTCCGCGAAAATGGAAAAAGTGGTATAGCAAAATATGTATGGATATACATGTGCCTTGGCGGATTGGCATATAATTGGGCAGGATTTAATGTAGTGACAATCGTAATGGTTGGTTCCATTCTCGGGGGGGCACTGTCCTGTGGGTTGTGGTGTCTTGCGCAGATCTATGCCGAGAGAAAGGTGCTGCCGCCCGAATATCGAATGGCTCCCTGGGTAGTTTGCTGTGTGGCGGTATCAGGAGTATTCTTAATTGCCATGGCTGTTTTCTCTGTTCTCGATCAGTTTAAATTAATTTAGTAGCTTTTAAAGCCTGACAGGTACCAGCTTTACTGCTGTAAGGCGGTGCTGCTACAGGGGTAGTACCGCTTTGCTGCAAGGTGCCCATTAGCAACAAGGAAAAAAGTTTTTCATAGAGAAATAAATGCGGTAGTGTTTTTGAAAATCAGTAAGAGAAAGAGGCCATTTATGAGTGGAAAAAAGACGCTGGTTAAGTCTGCTTCCAGGGTGCTGGATATTATTGAGTATATTGTCAATAGCGCAAAGCCGCCAACTTTTAAAGCTATTCAGGAGTCACTGGATATTCCCAAAAGCTCGCTGTCTTACTTGCTGCAGGATCTTATTACGCGGGAATACATTTATTGTGACATTGATACAAAAGTGTATTATCCTGGCTTAAAGTTGATTCAAGTAGGTGCTGCCTGCATTAATAATACGGATATAACCAAAGAAATCGGCCTGGTCACAAAGCAGCTTAGTGATGAACTGGGGGAAACGACGCATGCAGGCATTCTGGAAGGCCGTTTTGTGGTCTATATTGCGAAATGCCATGGTGAAAAGGAGTTAAGCGCTGTTCGAACTATCGGCTTCAAAATTCCTGCTCACGCAACAGGTGTCGGGAAAGTGCTGCTGGCAGCGTTACCGGAATCTGAAGTGAAGAAACGCCTGGCAGGAGTTGAGCTGGAGCGCTATACACAAAATACCATTGTCTCTGAAGCATCGTTGTTAAATGAATTGAGAAAGGTTGCTGATCAGGGATTTGCAATTGATGACCAGGAAATAATTCCTGGGGGGATATGTGTAGCTGCTCCCATTCACGACAAGGAGCATCGGACAATCGCGGCCTTAAGTGTTACTATTCCGGCGATACGGATCGCAAAGGAAACGATGAATACTGTTATTGAGAAAGTACAGGCGGCAGCCAAAACTGCCTCGGGCAGGCTTGGGAGAATCTAAGTGTTTAGCGAGAAATTCGTGCAGAAGGCGATAATACTGCACGAATTTTTTACAAGAATATACGTCTCTTTATTTATGAACACTGTTCTCATATGAGAACAGTGCTTAAGAGTGCGATAAGGAATGAAACGGTAGGAAATATCAAGCCGGTGGTGTATGAGAACAAATAGTAAAATACGGGAGGGTATGAGTATGCAAGCCGTTAGTAACAGAAACCTTGCCGATCAGGCAATGGATAAGGCCCAAAGAAAGCTAGTACCGTTTATTTTGCTCATGTATGTCCTCGCATTTTTAGATCGTGCCAATATTGGTTTTGCCAAGCAGGCACTGCAATTAGATACAGGGCTTTCCGATACTGCCTTTGCACTGGGAGCAGGAATATTTTTTCTGGGATATGCCGCATTTGAAGTACCCAGCAATATTATTATGCACTATGTGGGGGCCAGAGTGTGGCTGGCGCGAATTATGATCAGCTGGGGGATCATTGCAGCTGGTTTTGCCTATGCAACTACCGAAACTTCTTTCCTGGTTTTACGAGTCTTGCTAGGGATTGCGGAAGCAGGCTTCTTTCCCGGTATTATTTATTATTTAACCTTTTGGTTTAGTGCGAGGAGACGCAGTTCTGTTATGGGTCTGTTTTATTTTGGCGCGCCGCTGTCTTTTATTTTAGGATCTCCGTTATCGGGTTTATTGCTGGATATGGACGGTATGCTGGGATTTCATGGTTGGCAGTGGATGTTTGCAGTTGAAGGAATTTTAGCATCAATCGTAGGTATTTGGGCATTGCGCTATCTTGTTGACAGGCCGCAGCAGGCTGAATGGATTCCGGCAGATGAAAAAAGGGCTCTTATTGCCGAGTTAGAAGAAGAAAACGCTAGTAAGAAGAAAGAGCATGCCAGCGCTCTTAGCGTTCTCGGCAACTCCAAGGTTTGGTATCTTTGTGCCATTTACTTTATGATACAAATTAGTGTATATGGTGTAACCTTCTATCTGCCAACACAGGTTGCCGGTTTCCTGGGGAAAAAAGTTGGATTTATGGTGGGGCTGGTCAGCGCAATTCCCTGGATATGTGCTTTATTGGCTAATGCTACTATTCCTAGATACTCGGACCGTTCAGGCAAGCGCGGTATTTTGGCAGCACTTCTTATGACCTGTGCGGGTATAGGCGTCTATGGTTCAGCAACCAATTATCCGGTCGTCGGGGTTCTGGCACTTTGTATAGCTTCAGCCGGCTATTTTTCCTGTCAGCCAATATTTTGGACGATGCCTACCCGGTTTCTAAGCGGTGTGGGGGCAGCCAGTGCCATTGCGCTTATTAACTCAATTGGCAATTTAGGCGGTTTTATTGCACCCAATCTACGTGTATGGGCCGAGCAGACCTTTCATAGCTCTGCGGCAGGCCTATATGCTCTAGGTTCAGCTTCTTTTATTTGCGCACTGCTCTTTTTATTATCAATTCCCTTAGGTATTGGTAGTAATACCGGCAAAGCTGGCGAAACAATATTGCCGGTAGACAGGCAAGGGCCATCGGCTTAACTATATTCGGATGCGCAATATGAGAAGATACTGTAATAAATAGACAGAATATTAAGATATGTAAAAGGGGTACGTCATGTTTTGCAGAATATGGTAATTAAATTAGGATACAAAGCATATTTATTTTACTGAACACAGTTCTTGTATATGAACTTAAAACTCGGGAGGGAATGATGTGTTTAAGCCGCAGGGTATTTACGCAGCAATGCTGACCCCTTTTACAGACGATGGAAATGTTAATGATCAGGTTGTCCGGCAAATGGTAGACTTTTTGGCTGGCAAGGGATTGGATGGTTTATTTCCAGTCAGCTCGGTAGGTGAATTTGTTCATTTATCACTTGAACAGTCCTTAGAATTAATGGACATTGTTGTCCATCAGGCAGCCGGAAGGCTCGCAGTGACGCCGGGAGTCAGCTCCAGTTGTGTTAAGAATTCTATCAGGCTTGCCCAAAGAGCAAAGGAACTTGGCTGTGAAGCTGTAGTCCTATGTCCTCCTTACTACTATTCGCTGGATCAGGATACCTTACTGAAGCATTTTGAAACGGTTATCGACAGTGTGGATATACCGGTCATTCTGTATAATATTCCTCTCTTTACTACTCCAATTTCTGCAGAGGTTGTGGTAAAGCTGGCCAGCAAGGCTAACGTGGTGGGGTTAAAAGACTCAAGCGGCAGTATGGTTGAACTCATGCATCACATGGACCGGATCAGACAAGCGGGGTCAAGTATGAGCCTGCTGACCGGCAGGGAAGACATGCTGGCTCCAGCACTGGCGGTAGGGATACAGGGCTGCATGACGGCATGTGCCGGCATCGTTCCAGAAGTGCTGACTGGAATATGGAACGCCTTTTACGCAGGTGAATGGGAGAAAGCAAAGCGTTTACAATTTGCGTTGCTGCCTGTGATCCGGGCTATGTTCTCGGTACCCTTTCCTGCTGGCTTTAAGGCGGCAATGAGTTGCCGGGGATTTTCTATGGGACCTTTGCTGCAGCCACTGTCAACGGCCGAAGAGGCACGTTTGGCAACTGTAAAAGCAAGTCTTCAAACAGCGATTGATGAGCTGCTCAGGCTTGTTGAACGGGAAGAGCAGATAACTAGTGAGTGGAGGGGCCGGTATGGGACAGAACAAGGCAGTCGTAATGCACCCAGCTGACAATGTTGCCACAGCAGTTGTGGATTTAACGGCCGGGTCTGAGGTGTGCTTGATTCTCAATGGAGAAGAGAAGGCCGTTCTCTTGAAAGATAACATTCCCTTTGGACATAAATTTGCACTGAACAACATTGCGCTGGCTGCTCGGGTAATGAAATACGGTGAGTCTATCGGTGCAGCCAGTAGGGGTATTGAGGAAGGCGAACATGTTCACATCCATAATATGGTTGGCCTGCGAGGCCGCGGTGATCTCAAAATGTAAAAAACAGAAGGTAAGCTGGAGGTGAAAGATGTGGAGTTCATGGGCTACCGCCGGCCGGACGGTACGGCAGGAATAAGAAATCATGTGCTTGTTATGCCCACTGTTGTCTGTGCCAATCAGGTAGCGCGGGCAATTTCCCAGAATGTTAAAGGAACAACCTGGTTTGAGCATCAGCATGGCTGTTCGCAGCTGGCACCTGACGCGGCACAGACAGCACGAGCGCTGATTGGTCACGGTGCACATCCGAATGTTTATGGAGTGATTGTGGTGGGACTGGGCTGCGAGGTGGTAAGAGCACAAGGGGTAGCTGCTGAAATAAAAAAGCGCTGTCCCTATAAGCAGGTAGAGGTCGTAATCATTCAGGAGGAAGGCGGTTCCTACAAAGCGATCCAGAGTGGCGCTGCAGCTGCTCATCATATGGTGCTGGCAGCATCTATGCTTAGGCGTGAGCCTCTTGCAGCAAGTCAACTCATTCTAGGTACCGAGTGCGGCGGTTCTGATGCCTGCTCCGGAATTGCTGCAAATCCTTCGCTTGGCGCTGCCAGCGACCTCCTGATTGATCTTGGAGGAACGGCTATTCTCGCAGAGACACCTGAATTAATTGGTGCTGAGCACATTATTGCCGACAGGGCCATCAATGAAGCGGTACGGCAAAAGTGTTATGAAACGATCAAGACTTTTGAGGATTCAGCGATTGCCATGGGTGTTGATATGAGAGGCGGTAATCCCACTCCTGGAAATATTGAGGGAGGCCTCTCGTCAATCGAAGAAAAGTCACTGGGCTGTGTCTATAAAGGCGGATCAAGGCCTCTACAGGATGTAATTGACTGGGCTGAACCCATAACAAAAAAGGGTCTGGTCTATATGAATACTCCCGGAAATGACATTGAGCAACTCACCGGTATGGTGGCAGGCGGCTGCCAAATTGCTGTTTTTACCACAGGCAGGGGAACGCCCACCGGTTCGCCGATTGCACCAACTGTTAAAATTGCCAGCAATACGGCCATGTTTTACAAGCTGCAGGACAATATGGATATGAATGCCGGAACGGTGGTTACCGGTGATGAGACAATTGAGCAAGTAGGGCAGCGCATTTTATCCGAAGTGCTTGCAGTAGCATCAGGGAAGCTCACGAAAGCAGAGATATTAGGACATAACGATTTCGGTATATGGCGCATCGGTCCAACTATGTAGTCGAAGCGATCTGCTGTGAACATGCAGGCGGGAGGTTATTATGCTTAAAGACAAATTGCAAAATGGAGATTGTTTATTTGGTCCTTTCCTTAACTTATGTCATCCGGCGGTTATGGAAATTGCTGGGATTGCCGGCTTTGACTTTGCAATAATTGATACGGAACATGGGGAAATATCAGCTGACAGAGCAGTTGATATGATAAGAGCAGCTAAGCTGGCGGGAATCAGTCCGGTTGTCAGGGTGTACGGCAATCAGCCTGAGCTTATTTCCAAAGCACTTGATATTGGTGCTGAAGCGGTTCAGATTCCCCAGATAAGCAGCAGAAGTGAGGCACAGGCGGCTGTTTATGCGGCAAAGTTTTCGCCGGAGGGCTGCCGCGGAGCTAATCGCTATGTACGGGCAGCCCGGTATTCCGCTGCCGACAAAGCAGCCTATTTTGCGAAAGCGAACCAGGAGACAGCCGTCATTATTCAGGTTGAGGGCAAAGCCGGGATGGATAATTTAGCTGAGATTATTACTGTACCGGGAATTGATGTGCTTTTTATCGGTCCTTATGACTTATCAGCTTCACTGGGCATTCCCGGGCAGGTGGAGCATCCCCTGATTATGGCAGCAATGAATAAGACGATGGATCTGGCACAGAAGGCAGGAGTTGCTATTGGTTTTTTTGTTGATGATGCACGTAGTGCGGTGAAATGGAAGAAAGCCGGTGTGCAGTATCTATCGTTTGCTGCTGATGTTGGGCTTTTGTATGATGCCTTCCGACAGAATGTCGGCATTTTCCGGGAAGAGTAGATATTTATTGTAGTGGAGAGGAGAAAAACGATGGCAATTATCCAGAGTTTATTGCAAGGCATTCCTTTGCCACGTATGGTTAAAGTCAGGCAGAAATTTGATGCTCCTGCCGATGATAACGTAGAGCAGACTCTACGCAATGAAATTGCCAAAGAGGCAGTTGCCAAAAAAATTCAGCCAGGCATGCGCATTGCCGTTGCCGTCGGCAGCCGGGGGCTGGCTGATTTGCCGGTTCTTGTACGGGTGACGGTAGAAGAACTAAAAAAGCGTGGTGCCCATCCGTTTATTGTACCTGCAATGGGCAGTCACGGAGGAGCAACTGCTGCCGGACAGCAAGAAGTACTGGCGAACTTAGGAATCACTGAGAAAACAGCCGGTTGCTCCATTATTTCTTCTATGGAGGTTATTGAGGTAGGCCGATTAGCAAATGGGCTGGCAGTATTGATTGACAAGCAAGCACATGAGGCCGATGGCATTGTTGTTATTGCCCGCATTAAACCGCATACTGCCTTTCGGGGAGCTTCAGAAAGCGGTTTAGCAAAAATGCTGACAATTGGGCTTGGCAAACAAAAGGGAGCTGACTCATGCCATGCCTACAGCTTTAAATATATGGCTAAATTTGTTGTTGATATGGCAAAAATTAAGCTTGAACAATGCAAGTTCCTTTTTGGCGTTGCTACAGTGGAAAATGCATATGACCAGATTCGCATCGTTGAAGCTGTTCCAGCAGAAGATTTTATCAAGCGGGATCAGGAGCTTCTCCCCCTTGCCCGGATATCGATGGCTAAGCTTATTCTTAATCCGATAGATGTGCTGATTGTTGACAAAATAGGAAAAGACATTTCCGGTGACGGTATGGACCCGAATATTACCGGACGCTATCCAACTCCTTATGCCCGAGGCGGACCTGAAATCAGTAAGCTGGTGGTTTTGGATCTGACTGAGCGCACGCATGGCAATGCAAACGGGATGGGACCGGCCGATTTTACTACGCGTAAGCTTTTTAACAAAATTGACTACGAGAGTACATATGCTAATGCTCTTACTTCCACTGTTTGCGAGCCTATCCGTATTCCAATGATTTTAGAATCAGATCAGCAGGCTATTGCAGCTGCGATTAAAACCTGTAATGCCCGGGAACTGAGCAAGGTGCGGGTTGTTCGTATCAAAAATACGCTGCAGCTTGGTGAGATATATATTTCTGAAGCGATGCTTTCCGAGGCTGAGCAGCATGAGCAGCTTAAAGTTTGCAGTGAACCGCAGCTTATGAAGTTTGACGAAAGCGGTAATTTAGTAAGCTGATGAAAAAAAGAAGGTGGGTATTCAGCATGATGATGAATCAGCGTTTCCGTGATGTACGCAATCTGTGGCTCCAGTCTGATGCCCTGCGGCTGGGGATGAATTGGTCCGAGGAAGATACCAATAAAATGCACATTCTTGTTGATGATGTTCAGGGAGACAGTCATCCAGGGAGTTTTCATCTGGATGTACTGAACGAAGAAGCTTGCATCGGTGTTTATGAGGCTGGCGGCAAACCAGCTAAGTTTCATGTAACCGATATTTGTGACGGCTGGGCTCAGGGGCATGACGGCATGAATTATATATTACCCTCCCGTGAGGCTATTGCTGACATGGTAGAAATTCACGCATCGGTTGTTCCCTGGGATGGAATGATTTTATTGTCAGGCTGTGATAAATCGGCACCCGCTCATCTGATGGCTGCTGCCCGGATGAATATGCCGGCTATCCATATTCCCAGCGGCTCTATGCGTTCGGGTCCAGATATTTCCACTTCCGGATTAGCCGGGCCGATTACGGCAAGAGCGAAGAAAGGGCTGGCAGCAGAAAAAGAAATAAGAGATTATCAATTAACTGGCTGTCCCTCCTGTGGAGCATGTCAATTCATGGGTACAGCAAGTACGATGCAATGTATGGCCGAAGCGCTTGGCATGTCCCTGCCGGGAACTGCCGTCATGCCGGCAACTTTCATGGACATCCGGCGGATGGCCAGGGCGGCAGGAAAAGCGGTTATTAATCTGGCCAAAAACGGAATTACTACCGATAAGATTCTTACTCCGCAAGCTTTTGAGAACGCTATTAAAGTCCATGCCGCTATTGGCGGCAGCACTAATGCCCTTCTGCATCTTCCAGCTATTGCTCATGAACTGAATATTGAACTCGATCCGAAAAAATTCGACCAAATTGGGCAAAAAATAAAATATTTGACCAACATACAACCAAGTGGGAAATACGTAACCGAATTGTTTTGGTTTGCCGGCGGAATACCGATGATTCAATGGCTGCTTAAAGAGCAGCTGGATCTGACCGTTATGACGGTTACAGGCAGAGCATTGGGTGATAATCTCGAAAGAATGTGGCAGGACGGATTCTTTGACCGGGGGAAAAACCATCTTAAAACGTACAGTATTTTACCGCAAGAGATTATCAAGGAGCCGGAGCAGTCTGGTAAATACGGTTCGATTGCTATCCTATACGGCAATATCGCTCCTGAAGGAGCAGTGGTAAAATACTCGGCTATCATTGAAACTATGCATAAGCATACCGGGGCGGCAGCTGTCTTCGATAGTGAGGAAGCAGCTCAGAAGGCTATTATTGAGGGGGAAATTGAAGCGGGCGCTGTAGTGGTTATTCGTTATGAGGGGCCGAAGGGCTCTGGTATGCCGGAAATGTTTATGACAACAGATGCAATTGTTTATGATGAAAAACTCAATGGTACAGTTGCGCTGATCACCGATGGCCGTTTCTCCGGTGCCAGCCGCGGCCCCTGTATCGGTCATATTTCACCAGAGGCAGTGGAAGGAGGTCCTATTGCCCTGCTGGAAAATGGGGATTTGATCGAAATTGATATACCAGGCAGGGGCCTTAATATTACTGGTGTTAAGGGGACTCTCCTGCCTGCAGCTGAAGTGAATGAAATAATGGAGGAGCGCCGCTCGGCATGGCAGCTGCCTGAACAAAAAGTGAAGCGTGGCATTCTGGGGAGGTATACAAGAAATGCCGTATCGGCTATGGCTGGAGCATACATGAAATAAGGGGGGCGGAAGAAATGGGAAAGCAATTTATGCTGGGCAATGAAGCAATCGCCCGGGGAGCTTTTGAAGCAGGGGTCAAGGTGGTTGCCGGATATCCCGGTACGCCTGCAACGGAGATTGTGGACCATTGTGCAGCCTATCCCGGAGTATATGCCGAATGGTCAACAAATGAAAAGCACGCTTTTGAGGTAGCTGCCGGTGCGTCGCTGACCAACCAGCGTTCCCTTGCTGTGATGAAACACAACGGTACCAATGCGGCAGCCGACTTTCTTATGCATATTAATTTTACCGGTATAAAAGCCGGGATGGTGTTAGTCTCTGCCGATGATCCCGGAGGCTTGTCGTCTCAATGTGAAGAAGATACGCGTATCTTAATTCATAATTACGCCCATTTGCCAGTTTTTGATCCTGCTACTATCCAGGAGGCCTACGAAATGACGAAAGCGGCTTTTGCGTTATCAGAGCAGACAGAAGTTCTCTTTGCGTTGCGTCCTGTTATGCGCATTAATCATGCTGGCGGCATGATCGAATATGGTGAAAAAAGTGGGATAGAGCGCAAAGCAGAATTTGTACCTGACCGCAGTCGTTTTGTCATGTCGGCAGTGGTGGAAAAAGAATATGGCGGTGAATTGCGTCCTAAAATGCGTCATCGCTGGTTAAATAATAAGCAAGTTGAATTAAAGAAAATAATGGAAGCATCTCCTTTTAACTGGGCTGAAGAAGGGGAGGGTGAAATCGGCTTTATTGCCTGCGGTATTGGGTATGCTTTTTTAAAAGAAGCTGAACAAATTTATGGCAAAAAGCTACCGATTCTCAAATTGTCAACGCTGCCTCTGCCAGAGCAAAAGGTGCTGCAATTTGTAAAACAGGTTAAGCGAATAGTGGTACTGGAGGAAATTGAACCGGTTGTCGAAAGATTGATTAAACAATTGTGTTTTGGTAACAAAGTTATGCTTGAGATTTTGGGCAGAGAGGAGTATCTGCCGGCTGAAGGGGAATTATCAGTCAATCTTGTGCTTAATGCCATTGAAAGTTCAATAGCCGGGCGGCCTTTCCCGGAGCCTGTCCAGGGTAATTATATTCCGGCGCGAACTCGTACTCAGTGCCCGGGCTGCAGTCACCGGGGATTATTAGCAGCTCTCAAAGAAGTGGTGCGGAAAAACGGCGGCGTCGTGACAGGAGACATCGGCTGCCATGATGCCGGTACTTTTGAACCAATGAAGCTTCAGGCTACCATTTATTGTATGGGTTCTTCCATTCCCATGGCTTATGGCATCAAAGCTGCAGGCTTTGACAAGCCTGTTTATGCACTTATCGGTGATTCAACATTTTTCCATAATGGTTTAACCGGTCTAGCCAGTGCTATCGCTAACGGGGCAGATATGACGGTTGTTATTGCTTATAATTCGACGACAGCGATGACTGGCTTTCAGCCCCATCCCGGAAGTGGAAGGAGTCTGACTCTAGATCATGGTAATGCGATTGATCCAGGAACAGTAGCGTCAGCTATGGGGGCTAAGGTATACCGCTGTAATCCTTATCAGGTGGAAGAGACGGCTAAAGTGCTGGCTGAAGCTGCTAGGGAAAAGGACGTAAAAGTTGTTATTGCCGAAGCCTTGTGTTATCTAAAGTTTGGGCGAGAAGGAAAAATATCGTATGTTTCCCGGGAGATTCATGTAAATCAGGATATATGTAATGGCTGCAGTCTGTGTGTTCGTACTTTTGGCTGCCCTGCGCTTACGATCAGCGACGGAAAGGCTCTTATTGATCAAAGCAGCTGCAATGGCTGCGGCGTCTGCAGCTGGGTATGCAAGAGGGGGGCGATTGAATGAAGCTGGATTTAGTAATTGCCGGTGTGGGTGGACAGGGAAATATTCTTGCATCCCAAACCCTTGCGAAGTGTGCAATGGATGAAGGCTTTACTGTAGTAAATACCGAAACGAAAGGTGCTGCACAGCGGGGAGGGTCGGTGCTTTCTCATCTGCGCATCAGCAGTGATCGGCAAATCTATTCACCGCTGGTACCTAAAGGCCAGGCTGACGTTCTGCTGGGATTTGAGCCGCTTGAAGCAATGCGTTATATCAATTTGCTAAGCAGGCAGGGAAAATATATCATTAATACAGCTCCCGTGCCCACCATTCTTGCTAAGCTTAATATAGACCGCTATCCCACACAGGAGGAAATGATAAATACCATCGGTCTACTGGATGGTAAAGGTTATTTCATTGATGCTACGCAGGCGGCAAGTGAGCTTGGCGATGTATTACTTACTAATGTTGTGATGCTTGGCGCTTTTACGGAGATCAATGCTTTGCTTAAGCCTGAAACAGTGCTGAGTAAACTGTTATCTCAAATCAAGGAAAGCTATCATACTGACGATGTGAAAGCCTTCAACAGAGGTCGTGAACTGATTCAAGTACTGCAAGCAAAATAAGCAACAAAAAAGACCGGGTATCCCGGTTTTTTTGTTGTGCCGTAAGTTGATTTGAATTTAGTAGTCCGTATATGTTATTATAAGCGGACGGAAAACTATAAATAGCAGCAATTCTTATCTGGTTACAATGGTCGATGTTATGGTAAAGGTGTGAAAAAGTACAAGATATGAATGTGAAAAAAATAAGAGATTTAACCCTGGTAGATATCGGGTTGGGGAGAACGATGGTGATTGCCTGTGACAGCTGCGGAGGTGTGGGGATGAAAGCACATGATGTACTGCAGGCTTCACCCTTCATTACCGGGAAATATACGGCAAGAGTAGCTCTCCTGGAAGTGCTATGCACAGGTGCGGAAGTGATATGCCTGACTAGTACAATTTGTAACGAAATGAATGTGACCGGTAAAGATATGATTGAAGGTATTAAAGAAGAGCTTAAGACGGCTGGAATCAGTAATGTGGTGCTGACCGGCAGTACGGAAGAAAATTTCCCTACAGAGGTAACCGCACTGGGGATTACTGCAGTCGGCATTATTGAAAATGAACAGCTAAAAGTTAACAATATAAAAAACCAAGCCTTATTAGTAGTTCTGGGGCAGCCGAAGGTTGGCCGGGAGGTCCTAGAAAGCAAGCCCCAAGATCGTATTAACTACAATCTAATCAAGCGGTTGCTTAAGGAAAGCGAAGTATATGAGATTATCCCGGTCGGTTCCAGAGGAATCGGCTATGAGATGCAGGAATTAGCAAGAAATAATCACATGAAACTTACGATTAATCCAGCTGCAAAATTAGATATTGCTAAATCGGGAGGACCTAGCACTTCTGTTATTGCAGCGATTGGCAAAGAGTACTTTCATCAGATGAATGTTGATGTCAATATGGAAGTAGTAGGTGAAGTTTGTCGGGAATAATTGAACTGATTATAAGTCGGCAGTTCGTATAATATGATAATTCACGTTTCCGGTAATTTTCCAATCATCAAATTGATAATATCTAGGGTTGACGATTCTCAATTTTAGCTTGTGAGTGTCACCTGGTTGTAAATAGACGGGAATGTTCTCCCAATTTCCCTGATTGGCAAACCACCAATCAGTATTTTTTTGTTTAAAATAAATATTTAGTGTCAGCAGGTTAACCCTGTCAATTACTACTGTTCCATCATTTTCTAAATAACCTTGAATAATCAAAGCATTTGTCTCATCATAGTCTAATGCTTGTGTATACCAGGACAAATGCGGTGCGGCAAGTACGGTAGCTGTTGTCGCAGCCATACAGATGAAAATAATGATCAGCCCCATGCAGAGCTTTGGTCTCATTTTAGTTAAAACCTCCCCCAAATACATCTGGAGTATTCTATTACTCTACCTGAAGAGAGGTTACTTTAGTCCCTTCTAAATTTACGCGGCATATGATAAAATGGACCGATAGAGTCACTGGTGACCATAGTAAAGGGAGAGTATGAAATGACAACCTGGAACATAGTAGAATTTACTGGCGTAATTGCCTTCGCAGTATCGGGAGCGCTGACCGGGATACAAAAGCGGCTGGATATTTTCGGCGTATTGGTATTGGCTGTGACGACAGCTGTAGGCGGCGGGATATTGCGTGATGTGATTATCGGCAATACGCCGCCGCTTACCTTTCGTGACCCAACTTTCTTTATGATCAGTGCAGTTGCAACAGTTGGCGTGTGTTTTAGCTATCGTTGGTTAGAAAAATACAAAAATATGATTCAGGTATTTGATGCAATCGGCTTGGGGGCCTTTACTGCCACCAGTGCTAATTTAGCGATACAGCATAATTTCAATACCTTGTTTATTGTAACAACGGTTGCTGTTATTACAGGTATTGGCGGAAGTATTATGCGCGATGTGTTTGTTAAGGAAATTCCATATGTTTTTCGTCAGGAAGTATATGCGATAGCAACAATTGTCGGTGCAATAAGCTTTTATTATTCACAGTTTTATCTTACCGGGACTGCACAAATGTATCTCTGTTTTTGTATAACGACAGGCCTGCGGCTCTGCTGCATGAAGTACCAATGGAATTTTCCGGTTATTGGAATTAACTCAAATAACCAGGCTGCTAAAGAGTAATAGACTGATACGATGTTGAAATTACTTGACAAAAGCTGATTTTACTATTATTATAGACAAAAGTGATGAAAACTTAATATTTGTGTCCATATGAAGTACACGGAAACTCGTATAACTTACAGTTGATGTAATGTTTTTTGCGACAACCGTAAACGGATGGAACTCTGGAGAGCCCCTGTTTAGCAGGGCGCCGAAGGTGCAAGTCGGTAGGTATACTTACCGATGAAACTCTCAGGCAAAAGGACAGAGCACGTTTGTTTCACTGCATTTTTTTGCAGGGATACTTATTTGTTGTTCTTCAGAGTCAAATCTTATGATTTGACTCTTTTTATTTTTTGCATGCAGAGAATGGTCTTCCTTCGGTGAAGTCTTCGGAAAACGGCTCAAAGAGAATCTACAGAAAAAGGGAGAGTTTGTAATGAGTAAAAGGAACTTCAGACTGAGTGCGTTAATTGTGGCGGTGCTGCTGCTGACCGGTATTGCGTCCGGATGTGGCGGATTGGCTTCAAATGATATTAAAATTGGTCTTTTAAACGAAATGACCGGCGCTAATGCCACGATGGGGACCTCGGCAGCAAATGGCGCAAAAATGGCAATCAAAGAAGCAAATGCTAAAGGTGGGGTTCTGGGCAAACAAATCCAGGCAGTGATTGGTGACAATAAAAGTGAGCCCTCTGAGTCGGCTAATGCGATGACAAAGCTTACCGCCCAGGACCGAGTTGCTGCAGTAACTGGTGTTTTCGCTAGTTCCAATGCTATTGCTGCTTCCAGCGTAGCCGAAGGCAGTAAAGTCCCTTTTCTGGCCGTGGGTGCAACTAATCCAAAAGTAACGGTGGATGACAAAACAGGCAAAGTGAAAGAGTATACTTTTCGTGTATGCTTTATTGATCCATTTCAGGGAACAGTGGGGGCTAATTTTGTTCTCAATACATTAAACCTCAAAAAAGCTGCTATTTTGGTTGATAATAGCAGTGATTACAGCAAAGGACTGCTTGCTTTCTTTAAAGAAGCTTTTGTTAAAGGGGGCGGGTCAATCGTCACTGAAGAAGCTTACTTACAAAAAGATCAGGATTTTAAAGCGATTTTAACAAAAGTAAAAGCTGCCAATCCGGATGTGCTTTATGTTCCCGGGTACTATGAGGAAGTAGGCAAGATTGTCAAGCAAACTCGCGAGCTTGGGATTACCGTGCCGGTAGTTGGTGGTGATGGCTGGGATTCTCCTAAGCTGGCGGAAGTTGCCGGTGCTGCCGCTTTAAACAATACCTATTTCACCAATCATTATTCTGTTGATGATACCAGTCCGGTTTCGCAGGCATTCGTCGAGGCCTACAAGAAAGAATACGGACAGGCGCCGGATGCGATGGCTGTTCTGGGGTATGATGCTGCGAATGTGCTGATTGATGCTATTAAACGAGCTAATAGTGCAGAACCAGGTAAAATCCGGGAAGCATTGGCTCAGACTAAAGACTATCCTGCCATTACAGGTGCAACTACTTTAAACACGACTCATGATGCAGTAAAGAGTGCTGTTATAATTGAGATGAAAGAAGGAAAACAAGTATTTAAGGCAACTGTAAAACCGTAGCAATAAATGATACCGGTCTAGATCGGATAACTAAAACACCCGGGAAAGAGCTTTAAGCTGTTTTCCGGGTGTTTTAGTTATCCAAGCTGTCTACCTAAAGGAGGTGATAAAAGAGTCAAACAGAACACGTGTATCGTACTGATACTGATGCATGGGAACAACTTCTTTGCTCAAGTTAAGAAGAGAATATACTGCAATTTGTGCAGAACGGACAGAGTACTCTACTGTGAATACCACATCATCCGGTATTTCTGCAAATTGTCCGAGAAAGGCGAGATTTGTTGACCCTGGTGGCACTACAAGGGGCCGGTCACCTTTTGCTCGAGGCATAAACTGGCTGGTAATGAAAGGCATCAGGCAAGGAAGGCAATTGGAGGTTTTAAGAATGAACGGAAGCTCGTCGGTAAAGCGAAGATGAGAGCATAGTTCAGTCAATATTTCTTCACCAGTACATTCGGACATCTTTTTCGGTACAAAGTTTCCTTGTTTGTCTGGAAAGAGACCATAGCCCCAGAAGACATTAATATTCTCCGGCTGATTAATGAAATGTGGTTGATAGGCCAAGACAATAGACATAAACCAATTAGAATCTCTAAAAGTTACAAGAGCTCCAGTTCCGGCAGTATTTCCCGAAAGCTTTTCCATTAAGTCAAAAAATATCGGATCCTTACAAGTAACAGTAAAGGACTCCCACAACGATTTTTCAATATGATCGACAAAAGGGGCGGGATTACCTAAATCAGGGTGTTTTTTTACAATTGATTCCCATAGTTTGAAGGAGGCACCCTTTGAACCTAAGCGGGGAGCGGTGGTCATTGAGCCAATCGTATAGCCTTCGGTCATTGAACCATTAGTGACAAAGACCAGATCATTAGCTTGCAATTGTATTTTTTGCTGTGTGCCGTTAGCTGTATAGTGGATACATTCTACGGTTTTTTCAGCAGCTGCCGGTTTAAAATCAAGGTCAGTTACCCGGCAATTCATTGAGAAGACAACACCTTGCTCCTTTAACCATTTTATCAGGGGTAAAATAATGGAGTCGTATTGATTGTAGGGAGTGCGGGTTACACCCTCTAATGTTTGAATACGGGGGAATTCATGCATGAAGCGAAGCATATAGCGTTTCAATTCAACAGCGCTGTGCCAAGGCTGGAAGGCAAAGGTAGTAGCCCACATGTACCAGAAGTTCGTTTTAAAAAATGATGGCGAAAAAAACTGTTCAATCGTTATTGTTCCCAAGGCTTCTTCTGGCGTAACGGTAAGCTTCAACATGTCAATCCGGTCTTTATTGCTGAAACCCATAGAAGATACATCGATGATCTTTCCGTCCCCGTCGATTAGTCGTGCTTTTGCATGAGTGCGGACATTCCTATCAAACTCAATAATTTCATCACGGACTGACTTTTGAGGATTGCTGATGGAAGGAATGAATTTCAACAGTTCCCAGGTGCATTCATAGGCTTCGTCATTAAGCATCCTGCCGCCACGAATCATATAGCCCTTTTCCGGTGACCCCGTACCGTCGCAGCTTCCACCGGTTATATTCATTTCCTCAAAAATTGTTATGTTTTTGCCTGGAATATGGGCGTCCCTGATCAAATATACTGCAGCGGCCAGAGAACCAACGCCAGCTCCGACAAAATAGGCTTTACAAGTTTCTGTTTGTCCCATGGAAAAATCCTCCTGTTCTAAAACGTATCATTATTATGAGCTGACAATAAAGCGTGTATACAATTTAATAAATTAACTTACCGGCTTGTAGTCGTTTATCCTTTGCTTTTTGGTATGTTTCTTGCATTTGATTAAGTTGTTGATGGTTGAAGAAGTAATGCTGATTGAGATAAATACAAAAAGGCGGAGATAAACATGGAAGCAAAAGAATTAATTGAATGTATTGAAAAGTTCTTGGAAGTAAAGGCGAAGGAGCTAGAGGAAGGCAGGCAATTAGAAATACTGAAAGGTATGCTGCAGACGATAAAAACAAGTGCAGCAAGGCCTTTATGTGAGAACTGTCTATATCATGAACGTGCTTTCTGCAGTAAATTAAAGAGAGATACATTTGCTCTTTCCTGTGCGCAATGGGAAGAGAATTCAATGGGGCTGGATATTATTGCTTATTAGTATTTTTTCAGAAAAAGCAGGATTTATGAAAGCAACAACGAAGTTTGCTTTAACGAATTTATATAAGGTGTCAGGAAACTGACATAAGCAAAGATGCTTGTAACATCCCCCGGCTTTATGGATGATACGGGCATTTTTTTTATCTATTTTAATTTTTTGTTTCTGTCTGCGGCGACAAAGGAGGAAGAGCATGAATAAAACAGCTGCCCTGCCGATAACTCAGCTGGAGCAATACTTGCAAACAGGCCAGTTTGATAAGGTGATAGAACTTTTTAGACAGATGGATACAGCGTATCAATTGCAGCAAGCCAGGTTAGAGACCTTACTGGATACAGTAAATGAAGCAATCTGCATGATTGATGAAAAAGACAAAGTGCTCGTTTGGAATAAGCAGGCTGAAGCCCTATATGGTATTAAGGCGCAGGACATTATACAACAGCCCATTGACCACTTTTTTTCGAATTTAAAAATCAGCACGGCAATGAAACAGCATCAGCAAATTATAGAAGAATATCATACTCCTTGTCCGGAAACGCATGTTTTAATTAACACAAGGCCTATTATACTGAATGGCACGGCGGTTGGCGGTATTTCGGCTGAAAGGGATATTACCGATCTAGTACAGTTAAATCAAAAGTTATCACAAACAAACCGTGAAGTGCAGTCTTTGAAAAAGACGATTCATACCATTCATTCGCAGAATGACCCATTTTCGGCTATCTATGGCCGTGGTAAAGCAATTGGTGCTGCCGTCAGTATGGCTAAGCGCGTTTCGGTAACAAATGTTCCCGTTTTACTGCGAGGAGAAAGCGGGACAGGCAAAGAACTGTTTGCCCGGGCTATTCACGAGGCCAGCCAGGTGGCTGGGGCATTTATTGCGATTAACTGCGGTGCTATTCCTGCAAATCTGTTTGAAAGTGAATTGTTCGGCTATCAGCCTGGTGCTTTCACAGGTGCTGACCGTAAAGGGAAAGAGGGTCTGCTGGAAAAAGCCAACGGTGGGACTCTCTTGCTTGATGAGGTAGGCGATATGCCCCGCGAAATGCAGGTAAAACTGCTGAGGACATTACAGGAAAAATGTTTATACCGGGTAGGTGGCAATAAACCGATTCCTGTTGATTTTAGAGTCATTGCTGCGACACACCGGAATTTGGAAGATATGATTCGAACCGGTGAATTTCGGGAAGATTTGTATTACCGGCTGAATGTTGTATCTATAGCCCTGCCGCCTTTACGGGACCGCCTGGATGATCTGCCTGAACTCCTGCGTCGAGGTTTACAGTATTACAGTGCTCTTTACAACAAAAATATTAGTAAAGTTGATCCGTCGGTTATGGCTGCGCTTGTGCAGTATCAGTGGCCAGGCAATATCAGGGAACTTCTGAATGCCTTAGAGAGACTGGTTATACTGACGGATGGCGATACGCTGGGAATTGAAGATTTGCCTCAGGCCTTGTTTTCAGCAGAAGGGTTAAAATCGCCAGAAATTAGCCAGGTTGCTGATCGTTTGCCGGTAGCTACTGCTGAGCTGGAAAGAGAAATTATTACTCGAGTGCTGGAAGAGCAGAGTTATAATAAAGCGCTGGCTGCTCAAAAATTGGGCATTCCCCGCAGTACGCTTTACTACAAAATGCAAAAACTGGGCATAGTGTCAACAAACTGACAGTTGCGTCAGAAAACTGACGAATAATCAGGAAAAAATCTCTAAAAACGAAAAAGAGAAATCAGCAGGCCACATCATGCGATCGTGATGTGGCCTTAGCTTTGCTTAAAAAGCGGGTTACTAACTGCCCCGAGCAAAAAAAACAGAGGATTGATTTTGAGTTGGCACGGTAATTGCATTAAAGTAGGCTGAGGTGTTTAACTTGAGAATTGTCAATCATCCAATTCTAGAATTTCCCCAGCAAGAAATGGTTTCATTTACTTACAATGGTACCCCTGTGCAAGGGATTGCAGGAGAATCTATTGCCGCAGCACTTCATGCTGCAGGGATAAAAATGCTGCGCCATAGCTCCCGGCATCATCGGCCACGGGGTCTCTTCTGTGCGATTGGCAACTGCTCGTCCTGTCTGATGACAGTCAATGGCGTGCCTAATGTGCGCGTATGTGTCGAACCTCTTCAAGCCGGTATGGCTGTACAAGTACAGCAGGGAAAGGGGACGATAGTATGATTAAGACCGATGTGTTGGTAATCGGGGGCGGTCCTGCCGGTTTGATGGCGGCTACCAGTGCTGCCGGTTCCGGAGCGGAAGTGCTGCTTGTCGAACGCTCAGAACGTCTTGGCGGGCAGCTGATTAAACAGACTCATAAGTTTTTTGGCTCCCGGGAAGAGTACGCCGGTGAAAGAGGCATTGATATTGCCGCTAGATTGATTAAAGAAACCGAAGCGCAAGCTGCAATCACCACGTGGAAAAATGCTACGGTTGCTGGTATATATCCTGATGGAGTGGTGGTTATTGCTTGTAAAGATTCGTTTTATACCGTTCTGCCCCAAAAGATAATTGTTGCCACCGGGGCAGCTGAAAAAACGATGCTTTTTCCCAATAATGACTTACCAGGAATTTATGGAGCCGGTGCTCTTCAAACGCTGATGAATGTCTATGGAATTATGCCGGGAAAGCGTATTTTAATGGTTGGTGCCGGTAATATCGGTGTCATTGTTGCTTATCAGCTTTTGCAAGCAGGCGTTGAGGTGGCTGGAGTAGTCGAGGCTGCACCCCAGGTGGGTGGTTATGCAGTGCATGCTGCAAAGTTAGCCCGCTATGGAGTGCCTATTTATACATCACATACTATCAAGGCTGCTCATGGAGAAGAGTGTCTCACAGGAGTGACAATTGCCAGACTGGATGAATGCTGGCAGCCTATTGTGGGAACAGATCGATATATCGCTGTTGATGGTCTTTGTCTGGCGGTAGGGCTTACTCCGCTAACTGAGCTATGCTGGCAGGCTGGATGTGAGATGCGCTATGTTGCCGAATTGGGCGGATATGTACCATTGCGGGATGCCAATATGAGAACAACTAAGTCTGGTCTGTTTTTGGCAGGTGATGTGGCTGGAGTAGAAGAAGCGTCAGCTGCAATGGTAGCGGGTAAAATTGCAGGATTGTCCGTAGCGGAAGAATTAGGGTGCTTAGGCGTTATGAATGAATTAGAAAAGGCGAAAAAACAGCTTGCCGCATTGCGAGCTGGTCCGGCTAGTGCCAAAATTCGGGCGGGAATAAATCAAATTGTGATTGGGGAGGCCGGCTAAATGCAAACTATTCCTAGTGTGGAGCGATTGCAGAAAGGGCCAGTAGCCATATGCGAATGTCTGCAGTCGATACCCTGTAATCCTTGTGCCGATGCCTGTCCGCGCCGGGCGATAACCGTGCGCGAAATCAATGATTGTCCTGTTATTGATGAAGATAACTGTAATGGCTGCGGATTGTGTATGACTCATTGTCCTGGCTTAGCAATATTTGTTGTCGATTATACCTATAGTCAGGATCAGTCCATAGTGAGAATTCCATATGAGTTCTTTCCCCTGCCTCAGGTTGGAGTCAGTATCAGTGCTTTAAACCGCAGGGGAGAGTGTGTAGGTATGGCTCAAGTAATACGTGTGCAAAAATCACCAAATAAGACGAATGTACTTTGGCTGGCCGTGCCGGACGAACTGGTTATGGAAGTACGGGCCATTCGCCTGCAGGAGGAGCAATAACCATGAAAGAAACAACGATTGTTTGCCGCTGTGAAGATGTAACGCTGGAAGAAGTGCGTGCGCGTATTGCCAGAGGAGAATATAATCTGGAGGAAATAAAACGTGCTTGCCGCTGCGGGATGGGACCTTGTCAGGGGAGATCCTGCACTCCGTTGATTGCAAAAGAGATTTCACTGGCAACTGGGATTCCTGTCAGTGAAATTGGACTGCCGACTTTCCGGCCATTGGTTGCACCTATTAAACTGGGCACGTTGGCAGGAGGGGCACGGCATGATTAATACGGCAGATGTCGTTGTAATTGGCGGGGGAGTTATCGGCTGTGCTACTGCCTATAACCTTGCCAAAGCGGGAGCAGGAAAGGTAGCAGTTTTAGAGAAGGGCTATCTGGCAAGCGGGGCAACGGGCCGCTGTGGAGCAGGTATGAGAATGCAGTGGGGAACAGAGACGAATTGCCTTCTTGCCCGTGAAAGCGTTAACATGCTATCTCAGCTGCCGCAAATGCTGGATGTTGATGTTGACATTGAATTTACACAAAATGGCTACTTGCTGCTTGCGTACACACCCAAAATGGTGGAACAGTTCAAGAAAAATCTAGAGTTGCAAAACTCTCTCTCCATTCCCTCCCGCTGGGTGACGCCAGAGCAGTGCCTTGATATTGTTCCAATTCTCAATACGGAAGGCTTGCTTGGCGCAACTTACTGTGCCCAGGATGGACACTGCAATCCTTTTAAAGTTACTGAGGCGTATGCGAAAGCTGCCAAGAACTTAGGAGTAGAATTTTATACGGATACAGAAGTACATGACATTTCCACAGAGGGCAGCAGAATAACAGCAGTACATACCGGCAGGGGTGCAATACACACAGATACAATTGTAAATGCTGCCGGAGGGTATGCAAAAGCTATTGGCCGTATGGCCGGAATTGAATTGCCGATTTATCCGGAAAGGCATGAAATTTTGGTTACTGAGCCGGTTGAACCTACCGTTGGTCCAATGGTAATGAGTTTTTATCACAATCTCTATTGCCAGCAAAGTCCACATGGCAGCTTTATTATGGGTGTTGGTCATCCTGATGAACCTGAGGGTTACAATATTAAATCAAGCTGGCAGTTTCTTGAGGAAATGGCGACAAAGCTGGTATCTATTATGCCACAGCTGGGAGAATTGAACGTGATTCGCCAGTGGGCTGGTCTTTATGATATGTGTCCTGACCGGACACCGATACTAGGCAGCAGCCCTCAAGTAAGCAGATTTTTTACTGCTGCCGGTTTTAGTGGCCATGGCTTTATGATTTCACCGGTTACCGGTCAACTGATGGCTGAAATGGTTCTGGGGAAACCCACTCTTTTTCCGGTCGATATGTTTGATGTCAGCCGCTTTGAGCGGGGAGAGTTATTTGTAGAACCTTCCGTAGTGTAATAAATTTTAAATTTGAATGCGTTTGAGGAGGATTTAAGAGATGAACAATGCTTATTTTCAAATTACACAACCTAAAAATGAGCCGGTGAAATCCTATATGCCGGGATCATCTGAAAGAATTGCATTAGAAGCTGAACTACAAAGGCAGTTAGAAAATCCTATTGAAATACCGATGATCATTGGTGGGAAGGAAGTTAAATCAGGGAAGAAAGCCAAAATGATTTGTCCTCATGATCATAATAAAATACTTGGCGAGTATTATATTGCGGGCGAAAAAGAACTGCTTATGGCTATTGAAGCGGCAGAGGCGGCTAAGAAAGAATGGGAGAATATGCCGTGGGAGCATCGGGCTACCATTTTCTTAAAAGCAGCCGACTTATTAACCGGAAAATACAGGGCAAAAGTAGCTGCTTCCTGCATGCTTGTACAAAGTAAGAATGCCTATCAGGCAGAAATTGACGTTATTTGCGAATTGGCTGATTTCCTTCGTTTTAATCCCTATTATGTACAGGAAATTTATAAGCAGCAGCCTGCCAATACAGACGGTGTATGGAACCGTGTCGAATACCGTCCGCTAGACGGTTTTGTAGCGGCAATTACTCCTTTTAACTTTACTTCCATTGGGGGTAATCTTTGCACTGCGCCTGCAATGGTCGGCAACACTGTCTTGTGGAAGCCTTCTTCCACAGCGGTATTATCTAACTATTATTTCATGCAAATCCTGCTGGAAGCCGGATTACCGGCGGGCGTTATTAATTTTGTTCCTTCTAGAGGCGTTGACTTTGGCAAGCTTGTCATAGGCCATCCTAATATGGCTGGTGTACATTTTACCGGCTCTACTGCAGTATTTAACGATATTTGGAAACAGGTTGCAGACAATATGAGTCAATATGCGTCCTATCCTCGCCTTGTAGGTGAAACTGGCGGCAAAGACTTCATTTTTGCTCATGAATCGGCAGATGTTGACGCTCTTGTATGTGCTATGGTCTTGGGTGCTTTTGAATATCAGGGACAAAAATGTTCGGCAGCATCCCGTGCTTATATTCCGGAAAGCCTTTGGGGCAAAGTAAGATCCGGCCTTGAAAAAGAAATTGGGAATGTAAAAATGGGTGATGCCCGTGACTTTACCAATCTAATGAATGCGGTTATTGATCAAGCATCCTTTACTAACATCAAAGGCTATCTGGACTATACCAATAGCTCCAATGACGCGCAAATCATCATAGGTGGCAAATGTGATGACAGTGTAGGTTATTTTGTAGAGCCTACCGTCATACTGGCAAAAACACCGACATATAAGACAATGGTTGAAGAAATATTTGGACCGGTACTAACTGTATACGTATACCCTGACGACAAACTGGAGGAAGCGCTGATTCAGTGCGATACAGCTACAAGTTATGGATTGACAGGGGCGGTATTCGCGCAGGATAGAGCTGCGATTATCAAGCTGGCAAAGGCATTGGATCATGCGGCAGGCAACTTTTATATTAACGATAAACCGACAGGTGCAGTAGTCGGGCAGCAGCCGTTTGGCGGCAGCCGCGGATCAGGAACCAACGATAAAGCCGGCAGTGCGATTAACTTATATCGCTGGATGAGCCAGCGCGCAATTAAAGAGACACTTGTTCCGCGTACGGTTGTCAATTATCCGTACATGATCAAGTAATGCTACGTAATCGATAATACCTGAATGACAGACCGATTAGCCTAATGCGACAAGGTTGCGCTAGGCTAATCGGTTTATTGTTGGGGTACACTATACCTATGTGTATACTCCACATGGATATGGCAAATTTGTATAAATAGTATTACACTATAGGATAAATGGTTATGTTGTAACTGAATAGTGTACTGCGATGTTAGGAGTGAGTATATGTCTTTGGAGAATTTGCCGATCCTGATTATCCTGGTCTTATCTGTAATCGGGCAGAACCAGTCTGTTTCCATTGCGGCGTCAATATTGCTGATCATTAAATTACTTGGGTTTGATAATTGGTTTCCTGTACTGGAGAATAAAGGGATAAATATTGGGATAATCATCCTTACCCTGGCCATTTTGGCACCAATAGCATCAGGCCGCATTAGTCTCAAGAATATGACGGATTCTTTAGTGACACCGGCGGGTGTACTAGCTGTGGCTATCGGAATTTTTGCAGCCTGGCTGGGAGGGAGAGGAGTAAGCTTTTTTCAACTGTCACCGGATGCAATTACTTCTCTGATTATCGGAACAATCGTAGGAGTATCTTTTTTTCAGGGAATTGCTGTAGGGCCCTTAATAGCGGCGGGGATGCTGTCGCTAGTGCTGGGACTTTATAATAAAATCGGCTCTTGACATGCAAGCAGCCTTACTACATAGGAGAAAACCATGTTTAAACGAATTTTAGTGGGAATATGCATTAGTATCGTATCGATGAGCAGTGCTTTCGCAGCCGCTCCGCAAATAGAAGCTGAAGCAGCCGTCGTTATGGCAGTTGCCGGCAGACAGGTATTGTTTGCGAAACAGGCTGATGCTATCATGTATCCGGCTAGTACAACTAAAATTACAACGTTAATAACAGCATTGGAAAAAGGTGATTTAGGCAGTACTGTCGTTGTCAGTTCACAGGCAGCCGCCTGCGATGGATCAAGCCTGGAGCTAAGAGGTGGAGATAGGCTGACGCTGCAGGAAGCCTTATATGGCATGATGCTTGTTTCCGGTAATGACGCCGCAGAGGCTGTCGCTGAAAATGTAGCAGGTTCGATACCGGAATTTGTGAAAATGATGAATGAAAGAGCAGAGAAAATTGGAGCATTCCGCACGAACTTCAGCAATCCCCATGGCTTACCGGACCCTTTTAATCACTACACAACTGCGTATGATCTTGCACTCATTACGGCCTATGGCATGCAAAATCCAACATTTTCCCGTATTGTTTCCACTCGTGATTATGATGTGCATTTTTTGAACCGGTCTAGCACGCATGTCAGGAATACCAATAAACTTCTGGCCACATTTACCGGTGCCAATGGTGTGAAAACTGGCTATACGGAAGCGGCGGGCGATTGCTTAGTTGCGGCAGCCAATCGTAAAGGGGTGGAACTGATTGCTGTTGTGCTGAACAGTGATGAACGCTGGGATGATGCTGCAAGACTTTTAAACTACGGATTTCAACAGCTAGGCTTGTAAGGCGCAGTCCGACTGCCAGTGAAGAACCTAGAGCCGGTTTTTGCTATAGATAAGCCCTAGTCCGGTTTAATATGAATCAACCTGCCCATTGTGATATTACCAATCTATTACTATAATGGATATCAATACTTTGTCGGATTACCGATAAAGCAATAGTTATAATTTGAGGAGGTGAACCCTATTCTCTCTGCTTAAAGGGAGATAGGAATTTATTGGATCCTGCGTCTACCTTGTTTAATTTATTGTTTGTAATTGTGCTGGTGTTATTGAATGGTTTCTTTGTGGCAGCTGAATTTGCGATGGTTAAGGTCAGAGGTACCCGTATTGATACCTTGGTGAGCGAGGGAAATACCAGAGCGAAATATGCAAAAAAGCTCGTAGATCATCTAGATGCGTATTTGTCAGCATGCCAGTTAGGCATAACCCTTGCATCATTAGGGTTGGGCTGGATTGGTGAACCGGCGATTGCTGATTTGATTGAACCAATTATGACGGACTTAGGTTTTTCCGCTCAGGTAGTGCATACCGTTTCATTTGCAATTGCCTTTTCAGTGATTACGGCCTTGCATATTATTTTGGGTGAATTAGCACCTAAATCATTGGCAATACAAAAAGCAGACAGTGTTACACTATGGACATCAGTTCCCTTAATTGCTTTTTATAAACTTATGTATCCGGCGATATGGTTGCTAAATACGATTGCCAATTGGATTCTCCGTTTAGCTGGTATACAAACGGCCAATGAGCACGAGGCCGCACATACGGAGCAGGAAATTCGCATTCTCATGGAAGAAAGCCACAAGCAAGGGTTTATCAATAAAACAGAGCTCACTTTTGTTGACAATATTTTTGAATTCGCTGAGCGCAATGCGCGGGAAGTAATGATACCACGGACTGACATGGTCTGCTTATATGCAGAAGACACTTTTGCTGACAATTTAAATAAAGCAATTGAAGAAGAATTGACCCGCTATCCTGTATGTGACCCCGATAAAGATAACATTATTGGTTTCATACATATAAAAGATCTTTTAAAAGCCGTAGTGCAGGAGAAAAACCCTGATATTCGCAATATGGTAAGAGACGTAATTGCTATTCCTGAATCTATGCAAATTAGTGATTTGCTGAAGATCCTGCAAAAGGAACGTTCTCAGGTGGCCCTTGTGGTTGACGAGTACGGTGGAACAGCCGGACTAGTCACAATTGAAGATATTTTAGAAGAAATTGTTGGTGAAATTCAAGACGAGTTTGATGAAGAACGGCCATTAGTGGAAATACGTGAAGGCAATGCCTATTCTGTGGACGGCAAAATGCTGATTGCAGAAGTAAGTGATATAGTAGGCCTTAAACTTGATTCTGAGGATTTCGACACAATTGGAGGTTGGGTTTATTCCAGAGTAGGAATTGAACCACACGTTGGGCAGAAGATCTTTTACGAAGATTATCAATTTGTAATTGAAGAAATTAATCATATGCGGATTAACCGTATTTTGATACGTAAAATAGAAAATGATGAAGAGGCGTATCAGCTTGAATAGGGCGGTACCATTTCCTGAGGAAAACGTTAGATGGGGGTAAGAATGATGCAAAGATCTTCAACAGAGTCTAAACTAGTAATTAGTGAAGTTATGATGCCTAGTCAGGCTAATGTGGCAGGGAACATACACGGCGGAGAAATTATTAAGCTGATGGATTCGACGGCGTATGCCGCTGCCCGCAGATATGCCCGCTCTAACGTTGTCACAGCAAGAGTTGATGAACTGGAATTTCATCTTCCCATTTTTATTGGTGATTTGGTTATCTGCTCAGCGCAGGTTGTGTATGCTGGCAAATCTTCTATGGAAGTAGCTGTTACTGTTGAAGTAGAGGATTTAGAATACGAAGGTCGTAAAAAGGCACTGTCAGCCTTCTTTACAATGGTTTCGCTAGATAAAAAAGGCCGCCCCAATATGGTGCCGGAGCTTCTGCTTGATACGCCTGAAGAGAAACTGGCCTTCGAAGAGGGCAAAAAGAGATATGAATTATATAAAGCAAAAAAAGCGCAAAAGAGCAAAAGTTGATAATTGCTGCATTAACATCTGTTTATAAACAAAGGCCTGAATGTTTACTTTCGTAAATATTCAGGCCTTCTTATTCTGTGAAGATCAAGGAATGATTTTTTGGTAGCCGAGAATATCCAAACGCTGACCAAACTTTTTTCCCACTTCTTTGTAATGAGCACATTTTGTGTACCCGTTCTTTTCAAATAAGCGGATACTGGCCTCGTTTTGCCCACATATAGTCGCTACAAGCGTATGCAGCGGCTGGGTTCTTGCATATTCCTCAATATGAGAAAGTGCTAAGCTGCCAAGTCCTTTTGTCTTGCAGGAAGGATCCAAATAAATGGTTACTTCGGCCGTCTCATCGTAAGCTTCTCTGGGCTTGTGCCGGGTTAGCAGCACATAGCCGCTAACCCTGTTTTTATCTAATAACACAAAGGTCTTATACTTGGGATCAGGTGAGCAGACCATTTCTTTCATTTCGCTACGGGTCAATGGCTGCGTATGAAAAGTAGCAGTTGTATACAGTACGTAGTGTGTATAAATTTGCAGTACATCCTCAAGATAATCTTCCGTCATTTCAGTAAAGTAGTAGTTGTTCATGACGATCATTCCTCCTAACAAATCGTGTTTTCGACAAAACCGTGTAAACTCCTTGTACGCTTATTAGTGTAATGTTATAATCGAATATGCTTATTAAGCAGGGAGTTGTGTAACTTCTCTGCTTTGCCCGAATCGGCTGTGACGGTATCTGGCAGGATTTTAACTGTAGGTTAAAAAATATATAAAGATAATAAATAGGAGTAAGTTACGATGCAACGACAGGATCTGGTCATCAGCCTAATCGTGATTATTGTATGGGGTCTCAATTTTATTGCCATTAAAGTGGGTTTGCAAGATATGCCTCCCCTCATGCTAGGGACGATGCGTTTTTTATTTGCTACATTTCCTGCTTTGTTTTTTCTGCCTCGCCCGCCGGTTGCCTGGTCCTGGCTAATTATTCTAGGCTTAACAATCAATGTGGGGCAGTTTTCTTTTCTGTTTTGGGGAATGCAAGCAGGCATGCCTGCTGGCCTGGCCTCGTTAGTCATGCAGTCACAGGCTTTTTTTACATTGCTTGTGGCAGTTGTCTGGCTTGGTGAAAAGTGGCAGTTCAATCATGTTATCGGACTAATTTTATCAGTCTGTGGTATGGCGATCATTGGTTCTGAACAGGGGGGCAATATGACCGTCATTGGCTTTGGCCTGACGCTGGCCGCTGCGGCCTGCTGGGGGACCGGCAATGTAATTATGCGCCGGGCCACAATTGGCGTTCCGCCATTTTCCATGTTGTCTTTAGTTGTATGGGCAGGAGCCGTTGCTATTATACCGCTGGCATTGCTGTCCTGGTTTATAGAGGGTCAGGCTGTGTGGGCGGCCGTCTTGCGTGCTCCTTCATGGAAGAGTTTCGGAGCCGTTATTTACTTAGCTTTTTTTGCCACACTCATTGGCTATGGTTTGTGGGCGAAATTGCTTTCCCGTTATCCTGCTGCCGTAGTAGCGCCTTTAGCGCTGCTTGTACCCATTGTTGGTATGAGTAGTTCCTCGTTAGTATTGGGAGAACAGATCTCTCTTTGGCAGACTGCAGGTGCTGTATTAATTATGGTCGGTTTATTGATCCATGTTATCGGTGACCGCTGGCTCGGCCGCAGGCCGCAGAAAACGAATAATCCATGAAGAAAAGGGAGGTCTTACTTGTGAATCGGCTTTTTGAAATTCAAGTGAAACTATTAAATAAAATCAATACATGCGAAGATAACAGTTCCAGAGATCACTCTTTAGATTGGGAACGAATTCACCTGGTCAGCTGTGCAAAGGTCGGTGAATTGCTTGCTCTGAAAAGGGGCGAAAATGCGGAGCTTGCAGCGATCGCTTGTTCAATTCATGATTATGGCCGTATTTTAAGTGGAAAACAAAATAATCATGCTGAAGAGGGCTACGGACCAGCAAAAGAATTTCTTGCAGAGACCGGCTATTTCAATGAAGAAGAAACAGAAATGCTGTCTCAAGCAGTAAGAAATCATAGCAGCAAAGAAAAAGTTGGTACATGGCTGGAGGAAATTGTTAAAGATGCAGATGTGCTTGATTGCTATCAGTATGGCCTGCCCTTAGAACGGGAAGAGCAGCGCAAGCGGTTAAGTTTTATTGTTAAAGAACTGGTTGGGTAAGTGAAAAACATTGCCTAATATGCTATTTTTTTACAAAATACAGCAGGAAATCGCAAGAAAATTAGCGAAAATAGCTAAAAAATAATAAGTATTTATAAAAATTAAATAGGTGTTGTTGCAAATTAAAATACCCGTTATAGGGACAACAAAGTGTGGGATGGCAAATGTGGCAAAAAGGATGGATTGTGACAGTATGCGTAACCATTATCCAGCTTATGGTGTCGACGTTTCCCTGTACTGTTTTTGCAATCAATAAAAATCCGAACATTCTTATAATTAATTCGTATGATCGTAATATGCCATGGACTGACAATGAGACTATAGGAATAATCAATACGTATAATCAGGCTGGTATTGAACCTGCATTTTATATTGAATATCTCGATTGGAAGAATAGTCCCAATCCGGATAATATATCGCTTTTCTATCAGATTTTTAAAAGTAAATATGCACAGCGGCCAATTGATATTGTTATGACTACAGATGATAAGGCGCTGGAATTTGCTTTGAACTACCAGACTGAGCTTTTTCATAATGCGCCAATTGTTTTTTGTGGAGTTTATCCTGCATCAGCAGAGAAAATGGCTGCAGGGCGGAGCAATGTTACCGGTGTATATGAAATTATGGACGTTGAAGGCACGCTCAAGCTTATGAATGGTTTAACTCCGGATTTAGAGCAGCTTTATTTGATTTATGATAATACGGAAAGTGGGTTGGCCGCGCGAGAATTGCTTGAATCGGCGGTTCATAAGCAAAAACTCCCCTTGTCGGTAGTACATATGAATGATTTCAGCTATCAGGAGATTAACAGGCAGCTATTAAGTGCTCCTGACAATAGCGCGGTTCTTATCGCAACCTACAGTCGGGACGCTGCAGGAACAAATATGGATTTAACCCGTTATGCACAGATGTTCAGCCAAAATAGCCGCATTCCCATATATATATTATATGATTTTAATGTAGGTGTAGGCACTGTTGGCGGAAGTGTCGTGAGCGGCCTTCAGCAAGGAAAACATGCTGCTGAGCTTGGTATGCGAATTTTCCAGGGTGAGCAGCCGTCTGATATTGCGCCGGTTAGTCCGGCTAATGGCGTCGTGACAGTGGATTATCAGCAGCTTGAGAGGCTGAAACTGCCGGTCAGCAAAATACCGCCTAACAGTGTCATCATTAATAATCCCCTGACGTTCTATGAAACAAATAAAGAAATAATCTGGTCAGTAATATGTGCATTTTGGGTATTAATCTTCTATATTGTTGTGCTTATTGGCAACATTAAGCGACGAAAAACGGCAGAAGTAAATTTGAAACGAAATAATGAGGAAATAACAGCGCTTTACGAAGAAGTGCTGGCCTCTCAGGATGAACTGCAGCACCAATACCAACAGACTGCTAATGTCCGTGATGCTTTGGGTAAGAGCGAAGAACGATACAAATTATCCGTTGAGGGAGCTAATGATGGTCTATGGGACTGGGATATCATCAGGGATGAAGTATATTTTTCTGATCGCTGCTGTGAACTTTTGGCGATTAGTTCCAACCAGCTCCAGGGATTCAGACAATTCTTACAGGAGAAAATCCCGCAAGGAGAATTGTCTCTGGTACTAGCGCAGCTGGATGAACATCTTTCAGGAGAATCGGCATATTTTGTATTAGAGGAGAAAATGAATACTGCCCACGGTCATACATGGCTGTTGCTGAGGGGAAAGGCACTGATTGACTCCAGTGGTCGGCCTCTCAGAATGGCTGGGTCGCTCACCGATATTACGGACAGGAAGTCACATGAGGCAAAAATAAATTATTTGGCCTATCATGATTCTCTTACCGGCTTAGCCAACAGGGCGGCCTTAGAGAAAGAATTAGAAGATTTACTGGATCACTACCCTGCAAGCCAGTCAGGGGCATTGCTCTTTATTGATATCGATAACTTTAAGGTCATCAATGATACATTTGGTCATTCATACGGTGATAAAATGCTTGTTGTAATGGGAAACCTGCTTGCTGACAGCAGTAAGGGAGTAGGTTCTGTTTTCCGAATGGGCGGCGATGAGTTCGTTCTTTTACTAAAGTCCGTGGAAGATCAACAGTGTCCTGCGCGCCTTGCTCAAACAATACAGGATGTGCTTAGCGTTCCGCTCCAGATTAATGAAAAGAATTTTGATGTTACGTTAAGTATTGGGGTAACAATCTTTCCACAAGATGGGTCTTCAAAAGAAGAATTGTTGAAGAATGCTGATTTGGCAATGTACCAAGCCAAAGTTCAGGGAAAAAATAAATGTATATTCTTTGATAGAATGATGGAGAAGGCTGTATTGGAGAAAGTGCTGCTGGAACGGAGCTTGCGGGAGGCTATTGTCAATGATGAGCTGCGGCTATGGTATCAGCCTTTTGTTGAAGTATCTACAGGAAAAATTATTGGCTTTGAGGCTCTGATCAGATGGTATAACCCGGAAAAGGGCCTTGTTATGCCGACACAATTTATTGACCTAGCGGAGGAAACCGGTTTAATTATACCGATCGGACAACATATACTGCGCAATGCCTGCCGTTTTATTGTTGCTTTACGGCAGGAAGGGTATGAGAACCTTAAAGTGACGGTAAACCTTTCAATTGTGCAATTAATGCAAAGTGATTTTGTTCAGTCAGTCCGCAACATTATGGAGGAAACGGGTGCTGCTCCCGAGTGGATAGGTCTGGAGATAACCGAAGGTATTCTGATGGAATCAATTGAGGCGAATATCGATAAGCTTAGATTAATTAAAGACATAGGAATGGGTATTTATCTCGATGATTTCGGAACAGGATATTCTTCCCTGAACTACCTGAAAAAATTGCCAATAGATGTTGTGAAAATTGATAAGTCTTTTATTGATGATCTGATAAGCAAAGAGAGCGAAAAACAATTGACAGAAGTCATTATACGGCTAGCGCACCAGCTCGGCATCAAAACAGTGGCTGAGGGCGTAGAAACCCAGGCGCAATTGGAACAGCTCACTCAGTATCACTGTGATGTCGTACAGGGCTACTTATTCAGCAAGCCTGTACCTGAACGTGAAGTTCGTGATTTATTACATACTAATGAGAAACTGCTCAGGGAATTGCAATAGGGTGTCACAGGATGTAGAAGATTTGCGAATATATGCTAAGGGGGAGTTGTTTTGAACGCTTTTAGTTTTGGAATTTCTACTAAAGTAGTTTTTGGCCGTGATGTTGTAAAAAATCTTGCTCCAATCTGTAAAGACAAGGGCTTTACAAAAATTCTCGTGATAACAGGGCGGACATCTACCAAAAATTCACCTCATTTGCAGGCGCTGCTGGAGCAATTGGAGCAGACAGGAATTCAGGTTCAGTTATTTTCAGAAGTTGAGGCTGATCCCAGTGTAGAAACTGTAGAACAAGGAGTTTGTATACTGCAGGAGTTTCAGGCTGATGCAATGATAGCCTTTGGCGGGGGGAGTCCAATGGATGCTGCTAAGTCAATCAATATGGTCAATGCCAATGGCGGCTCAATTCGGGACTACCTCTACGGCAGACGGACAATTACAAAAAGTGGAATTCCTTTAATCTGTATACCTACTACAGCCGGTACCGGCAGCGAGGTGACGGCTGCAGCTGTTACTACAGATAAGCAAAAACAGCAAAAGATCGGTGTATCACATGAATTAATGATGCCGCTTTTAGCAATTGTTGATCCGGTGATACATACTAGTATGCCCTCTGGTGTGACGGCAGCAACTGGTATTGATGCCCTGACTCATGCGGTAGAGGCCTATGTTGCCGTAAGAGCGAATCCCATAACCGATGGTCTTGCCATACAGGCGGTGAAGCTTATCGGCAGTAATTTACTAACTGCTTATTCACATGGAGATGATTTAGAAGCACGCAGTAATATGGCCTTAGCGAGTCTAATGGCTGGAGCAGCTTTTACGAATGCTGGTTTGGGAGCCGTTCATGGCATCGCACATCCCATAGGTGCCCAATTCGGTATATCTCATGGTGTAGCTAATGGGATTATGTTACCATATGTTTTGGATTATTATTGGCAGGCAGGCAATGAAAAGCTTCGGGATATTGCGGTGGCACTAGGAGAAGATATTTATCAGCTGCCCGATAAAGAAGCGCAAAGGCGTGCTATAGTAGCAGTTAATACGCTGAAAAAAGATCTTGCTATACCAGCTACACTTGCAGATGTGCAAATTCCTGCGGATGCCTTAGAATGCATTTGTGCTGATGCTGCAACATACAGACTTTTGGCAAATAGCCCTCGCCAGTTGGCAATAGACGATTTACGAATCATTGTTGCAAATGCATTTGGGAACCATTAAAAAATAAAGACCGCTTATCATCTGAACGTACAACAGAGCGAGATGATAAGCGGTCTTTATTTTTTAACGTATAAATATCCATGCTCTTGAAGGAGACATAATCAGTTGAAATCGATGTATTATCATTTGAATGAGCGATATTGACAGTAAGTTACAATACTTGATAAAACTTGCTATGTAAAGTAAAAAGGAGAATTATGGAAAATAGCGAATGGATTATTAACAAATAGATTAACTGTAAGGTAGAAAGTATACAAATTATATAAATGATTATATAGTATTATATTCAACTTATTACTAGGTAGTGAGGGGTTATAATGAATAACGTGATGATGCTAAACAAAAGAACTCCTATTGAAGATGCGGTTAAACGGTCAAACTGTGATTTAAAAATGTTAGTACAGGCGTTGCAGGCTTCGGTGCAAAAAAGAGATAAGGCGGCGCTGCTTCAAGAGATCTGCCGCATTATAGTTGAGACAGGCGGCTACAAATTAGCCTGGGTGGGAAATGTCGAGACCGATAGAAAGAAAACCGTCTGCCCCATTGCTTCCTGGGGGGAAGAAGAGGGCTACTTAGCTTCAATGATGGTGACGTGGGCGGATGATACTCCTAACGGATATGGACCGATTGGCGTTGCTCTGCGCAGGCGTCAGGCTGTAATTGTACGGAACATAAAGCAGGAGTGTTCCTATGAACCATGGCGCAGCGGGGCAATTAAGCGAGGATTTCAATCGGCGATTGCTTTACCGATATGTATTGAAGAGGTGCCGTCTGCCATTCTTGTCGTGTATGCAGCTCAGCCGGAGGCTTTTGATCAGGAGGCAGGAAATATGTTAGTCAGCCTTGCTGATAATCTTGGACATGCATTGCTGTCTTTACGATGTCAGGCTATTTCTCCAAACTCCAAAGAATTTGAGAGGCTGGCTCGGCTGGACTTGATTGGACAAATGGCAGCATCAGTAGGACATGAGGTCCGTAATCCCATGACTACCGTACGTGGCTTCCTGCAAGTGCTGCTAGCAAAGGAAGCGACCGCCTCCAATAAGGAATTTTTTCATATTATGATAGATGAGTTGGATAGAGCCAATTGCATCATTAGCGAATTTTTATCTTTAGCTAAAGACAAACCCGAAAAGCGAATGGTTAAGTCATTAAACGGGATACTGGAAGCGATGTATCCTTTGCTGAATGCAGAAGCAATTAAAAATGATCAGCTTATTTTCTATGAATTGTGCAACATACCGTTATTGCTGTTAGATGAAAGTGAAATTCGGCAGCTGTTTTTAAATTTAGTAAAAAATGCAATGGAAGCGATGCCTAAAAAGGGTGTCGTTAAAATCCGAACTTATTTTTGCAACCAGTCTGTTATATTGGAAGTTGCCGATAACGGCGTTGGTATCCCGAAACATGTGTTGAATCAACTGGGGACTCCCTTTTTTACTACAAAAGAGAGTGGGACAGGCCTTGGATTGCCGGTCTGCTACGGGATTGCCTTTCGGCATAATGCTGCCATTGATATTAAGACAAATGAAGCGGGAACAACTTTTCAGGTTAAGTTTTCAATCAAAGAAGTACTAGAAAGAACAGTAAGTTAGATCAAAATAGAGCTAACAACAGCTATATTGTAATAATGTAATAAAATACAGGAATTAAGCGTTATTATGGAGAAAATAATCAATAGCAGTAAGTTCTAGTGGAGGAGGATAGTTTCGTAAAGCTGCGGGAGTCACTGCTTCAGCGATTGCAGCACACGAACCAGAAAAAAATAATTGAAGATGTTGGTATGTATGTTATTGCATAACCAATATTGGGAGGTTGCTAATGGCGAAAAAAAATCGAACAATACAGGAAATCAAAAGATACGTAATGCTTTTTATTGGCTCAATTATTACCGCAGTTGGGCTGGAAATTTTCTTGGTGCCTAACAACATCATTGACGGCGGTATTGTTGGTATTTCTATTATGGCAAGCTATCTTACTGGCATGCCTTTAAGTTTATTTTTAGTTGTATTAAATATACCGTTTATTTATTTGGGATATAAGCAGATTGGCAAAACTTTTGCCCTGTCAACCTTGTTTTCGATTGCGTCACTGTCGTACTGGACCCATGTTTTTCATCCTATTCCTGGAGTAACAAACGATTTATTTTTAGCAGCCGTTTTTGGCGGAATCATTGTTGGCCTGGGAGTTGGAATGATTATCCGCTTTGGTGGTTCACTCGATGGTACTGAAATTGTAGCAATTATCTTTGACAGATGGACGAGTTTTTCTGTCGGTGAAATTGTAATGTTCCTTAATCTCTTTATTTTATCAAGTGCCGGCCTTGTATTTACCTTAGATAAAGCAATGTATTCCCTTGTTGCTTATTTTATTATCTTTAAGGTAATGGATATTGTCATAGAGGGTCTTGATGAATCAAAAGCAGCTATGATTGTATCAGACAAACCGGATGAAATTGCTGATGCCTTGTTAGCTCGATTAGGACGGGGCGTAACGATTCTTCATGGCGAGGGCGGTTATACAAAAGAGCGAAAAAATGTGCTCTATGCAGTAATTACTCGACTTGAAATGGCTAAATTGAAATCTATTGTGGATGAGATAGACGAAAATGCATTTTTGACAATTAATGATGTACACGAAGTCATGGGTGGCAAGTTTAAAAAGAAAGCAATCCATTAGCTTCATAGTGTAGAGTGCTATTTCATCAGTGAATATAAAAGCCTGCATGCCGAATTAAACCGGTATGCAGGCTTTTCAGCTATAAAAGAAAAGCTGCCTAACAGGCAGCCGATGGTAATGAAGCAACTAGGTAAGTTTTGCACTAAAGGGTGTCATTTTTCGAATAGAACGCCAGTTAGTAATCGTTAATATTTCTCCCTCGGCTGTTCGCACGAGCGGATTGAGGTTTAAGAAATGACCAGTATAGACAATTTCAACTTCCCGGCCATCTTCTAATTGCAGTTTATTTCCTATTATGAAGGTGCAGAAGTTAGTAAGAAATGTGGTGCATATTTCGGTATCTAGCTTAGAATACATATCTTTTGCCAGTTCTTCTGCAGCTGCAAAAGGATTGAACTTTTCTGAGTGCTCCCGATCTGCGGTCATCGCGCAATAAATATCAGCGATAGCTACAATCCGGGCAAACCGATGGACTTTGTCATCTCTGAAGCGGCCAGGATAACCGCTTCCGTCTAAGCGCTCATGATGTTGAAGAATACCAAATTTTACGGTCGGAGGGATATTAGGAAGATCGTTCAGCAAACGATAACTGTAAGTGGCGTGTAATTTAACAAGTTCCATTTCTTTGGGAGTTAATTTGCCTGTTTTATTAATAACGTCTTGAGGAATCTGTGTTTTACCAATGTCATGGAGCAAGCCGGTTAATATTAACGCAGAAATTTCTTCCTCACTACTGCCCATCCATTTTCCAATAAGACCACTTAATAGCCCCACATTAATGGAATGGTTATATAGATAATCACTTTTGGGGCGGTCAATATTCAAGAAGTTGGCAGCAGAATGGGTATTAACTAAAGGGCTAAGATGATTGGCTGCTATATTCTCAAAAATCTGCATAGGAACTTTGCCGTATTTTTCAATGGTGTGAAAGCTGGACTTGATTTGTTCAACGGCTTGATTTAGCAGCTCCAGGCTTTTTGAATCTAAGGTAATTTCGGTGCTTTGTTGGAGTATTGTTTCCTTGATGCCTACCGATTCGACACCAAGCCTGGAAAGATGGTCTAAAAGTGCTTTATTTAAGACGGTTCCCTCAGCCAACAGTACGGTACCTTTCTGGTTTAAAACCGGTTGACCAAGTTCCATTCCAGGTGTAAGTTGGTTAACGTTATAAAGCTGTGTTACTGATGTCATTATGTTAACAGCTCCTTCCCGCAATACTGTCTCTTATATCAATTACTCTATATGGTACTGTAAACCGGATTAAGAAACAATCGGATGAATGTCCTGCTTTTGACCTAATTTAGCAGGACCATCCCCAATTTATCAATGTGGTTTGTCAAAAGATAACTGGAGTAAATTGATTTTTATGATAAAATGAAAATAAATACAGGAGAAGAAGTATGTGTATAACTACAACACCGCAGCCTCCTTATTATGCTGTTATTTTTACCTCTCAGCGGTCTGAAGGAGATCAGGGGTATGGTAACATGGCGGAAAAGATGATGAAGCTTGCAGCCCGGCAAGAGGGATTTATTGGTGCTGAAAGTGTTAGAGATGCTGGCGGCATGGGGATTACGGTTTCCTATTGGTGTTCGATCGAGGCTGTCGAGCAGTTTAAGAACCAATCGCTCCATGTTGAAGCCCAACGTGAGGGGAAGACCTGTTGGTATAGTGAGTTTGGATTGAGGGTCTGCAAAGTTGAACGAGACACCTTTTTTATAGGTTAGCTCGTTTAAAATAAATGACCTACAGGCACATTTTGCTTGTAGGTCATTTATGTAGATCGCTAGTGAATACTGATTATTGGAGTGTAGTGGATGAAACAAAAATGGATGACTGCCTTACGCGTAATTTCCTGCGGTTGGCTGGCTTTTCTTTGTTCTTTTATTGACCGTCTTTCCTGGCCGCCGATCATCCCAATGGCTGCTGGTGAATTGGGCTTGACAGCTGCTGAGGCCGGTGGGTTTATGAGTGCTTTCTTCTTAGGATATTTACTTACGCAGCTTCCGGGCGGGATGCTGGCAGACCGGTGGGGCAGCCGTAAAGTGCTGCTGTACTCTCTCTTTCTGATGGGGATATTTACAATCGGACTTGCGCTGACGACCGGCTTTTTGCAGGGGATTACTTTACGCTTTCTAGCCGGTTTTGGCTCCGGTGCTGTGTTGGCTGCTGCAGTAAAAGGAGTTTACGATCATGTCAGCGCCGAGCACCGGGCAATGGCGATGGGATTGTTTATGACATCGGCTCCCTTAGGGCTGCTCCTGGCTAATATACTATCACCACTAATTGCGTCACAATATGGCTGGCGCTCGTCTTTTTTATTAGCTGGAAGTATTACATTAGCTGCTTTTGCCTTAGCATGGATGATATTACCACGTCGATCTGAGCTTAGAATTGTATCTGCTGCAGGAAAAAAGGGGTTAAAGTTTGAATTAAAAGATATGTTAACTAATCGAGATCTAATGCTGACAGCAGCAGCGGGTTTTTTTGCCATGTGGGGTACCTGGGGAACTTTGACCTGGGCTAACGCTTATATGCATCATGGTTTGGGACTGTCATTACAGCAGTCTGGTCAGACCATGGCGCTTTTTGGTCTAGGAGCCTTAATTGGTCAGCCTGTAGTTGGCTGGCTGTCTGATCGCTTCCGGCAGCGCCGCCGTCAGACTGGCATGATAATTTTAGCTTTTTTTGCTGTATTACTGTGGCTGTTCGGTAGAAATCAGGATGTGCAATATTTGGTTGTATTGGCGCCTTTGCTGGGGGCAGGAGCTTTTGTTTTTGGCCCGGTGCTCAATACATTTATAAGTGAATTAGTTGCAGCACGCCATGTAGCAACAGCAATTGGTTTCTGTAATGGGATTTGGCAGGTGGGATCGTTGATTTCACCGGTTACTGCCGGCATGGTGCTAGACCGTACAGGCAGTTATTTAGGAGCTTTTTCAATTTTAGCAGTAGGGCCTCTACTGGCGGTGGGGTTGCTTGCTTGCGTAAGAACAAATGGAGTTGTACGTAGTCGCTAAGTTATTACCTAAGAGAGCAAGTAATCCAACAGTAAGCTTAGAGACAACGTGAGCCCCAATAAGGTGTTGGTTTGTGCGGTTGCTACCATAGCCGGCATTAAAGCTTCGGGAGTTGTATTGCGGCGAAATCCGCGAATGGCTGCAAATGCTTTTGGCAGGCTGATAAGGGTTAACAAGCTCCATAGCCCGGTAATACCGGTACACATTAGCATAAGTATCCAAAGATAGGATAGAGTAAACATATACATAAGGCAGGTAGTCGCGGCTTTTTTTCCCAGTAAAATGGCTAGCGTTTTTCTGCCATGTTGTTTATCGCCATCTAAATCACGGATATTGTTCGCCATTAAAATAGCGCCAATTAAGATGGAAGTGGGAATAGAGACCAGGACACACTCGCTTGTGACAGTACCTGTTTGCAGAAAAAAGGAAATACTAATTATGATGAGTCCCATGCAAGTGCCTGAGACTACTTCTCCCAGTGGAGTCGCTGAGATCGGGTAAGGACCACCTGAATAGAAATAACCGACAGCACCGCAGCAAAGTCCAATAGGTAAAAGCCACCAACTGCTTTGCTGGCAAATATATATACCCAATAAAAATGCCCCGGCCAGGGTATATTGAGAAAGGGTCAGTATTGTGGCTGGCGCAATTCCATCTCTGACAATAGTACCGCCAATGCCGATCGAGGCTTCGGTATCCAACCCGTTTTTATAATCAAAATACTCGTTAAACATATTAGTTGCAATCTGAATCAGCATGCTTGCAAAGAGCATGGCGAGAAACAAAGGTAACTGAAAACTGCTGATGGGCAGCGCTAATGCAGTGCCAATAGCTACAGGGACAAAGGAAGCAGTTAATGTATGAGGGCGGAGTAAATTCCACCAAATCATCCAGTTTGTTTTTGAAGACGTCATTAGCTCAGATTGATTGTTTTTTATTTGTATTTCCATACCTACTCTCCTTTCCTTCCTTATCGTAACCGATCTCTTACTGTGGGTAAATGCTTTTTGTCAAAATAAATTAATCTCCAAATCGATCACGGTATGAGTAATAATTTTGCCGGAAATAAATATTTAGAGGTTTTTTTATTGAGAAATGGAATAAACTAGAAAAATAAGCAATGGTGCTCCGTGCTAGTGGGAGGATGTAAGATGAGAGAAATTCTACTATACCATAAGAAGTCGCTAACTGTAACAGTTTTATTGGTAGCGGCTATGATATTATTTTGGCAGTTTTTTGCAATGTGGATCGGCAAGACCATTCAAAATACTCTTGTTCAAAGAGTAGAACAACAATTGACAGGGCGGCTGGAAGTTGGAGATATTGACTTGACGTTATCGGGGCGAGTCAGAGTCCGCAATATTTTTCTTTACGATCAACAAGGCAATTTATTAGCGAAGATCCCGGTTATGAAAATGCTGTACCGCTGGACGGATCTGACGGGTGGCAGCTTGGGCCTGGCGCAGGTGGAGAATGTAACAGTGCAGGGAAGCGAGATTTGGCTGACAGAGGAAAACGGTAAGTTTAATTGGGATGGGTTATTACATAGTCAACCGTCAGGAGAACAAAATTTTCATAGTAAGATTGAGTTTGAATCAGGCAAATTTCATCTGCAATCCGGTCAAATAGGTAAAACGGTAGAGGATGTTAAAGGATCACTTGCTTTTGTTAACTCTCCCGATATGGAAGTGAATCTGCAAGGTAAAGTAACTCAATCGGTAATAAATGTACAAGGTCATTGGGGCAAGACGCCGGGAGAACTAACTCTTAAGACTAGCGCAGTTGAACTAAATGACTTGAGTGAGTTATTTTCAAGTTTACCACTTAGTTATGTTGATGGAGGAAGGCTTGAAAACTTAACGGTAGTGGCAGCTCAAGACGAGCAAAAGGCACTGCATATAAAAGCACAAGGGGATTTTGCAGGGCTGAATATTGCTGGAAAGTTAAATATTCGTGACGGTCAAGGAAAGTTTACCGGTGACGCAGGCGGAATTCAGTTTAGTGAAGTGGCCATGCTGTTGTATGGGCAACAGGCAGTGGGGCAGGGGACTATTGACTTTAAAGATAATAAAAAGGCGCTTAATATGAGCTTTACGCTGCCTGATGCTGATCCGGCAGCGCTTGTTACCGGGCTGACGGCACAGCGTCCGCTAGCTGTTCAGATTCAGATAAGCGGGCAGTTGATGGAACCGGAGATTAAGGGGGCATTTAGTTTGCCCCAGATTAGCTTCACTGGTATGGCTGTTGATGCGGTAAGCGGAAGTTTTCATTTCCGCGATAACCAGATTGCTTTGCAGGATGTGAAAGGTACTTTCCAACAAGGCCAACTTACTGCTGCCGGAGCGGTATATGTGGATAATCAAAGCTATGAATTGGATGTAAGCGGAAGCAATCTGGAGAGTTCGCGGCTGACAGATAAAGATGTGCAGGGACCGCTTAGTTTTACCGGTCATGTTAGTGGCCGGGGTGAAGAGGCTATTACTAAAGGAAACTTTGCCATACATAATGGTAAAGCCTATGGCATAACGTTTCAGCAGCTTACCGGCTTTTTTGTTAAGCGTGGTACGGCAATGGAATTGTCGGACTTAGCAGTGAGGACAGCTTTTGGAACCTTCTACCCTGAACAGTTGAGCCAGGAAGTACTGGACAGACTGAAAAAGAATGAAATGCCTGCAGCAGAAGAAGAATTAAAACGGGCTGTAGCTGAAAAACTTATTAAGCAGATTTTCCGTTAATAAAGTTAAAGAATCCAGCAGGGCTCTTAAGAAGAGTCTGCTGGATTCTTTTTTCCTGAATTTATACGACTGCAATAGTAGGCAAATATGTTTCTCTAAGCAATAGAGAATTCTAAACTGCTGGCTTTGAAGATTCAGATTGTCCCGGCTTTAGGTTTTGCAGCTGCGACAGAAGCATACCTGTAAGCATAAGTGCAGAACCAATGATTTCCTGTAAGCCTAGGTGCTCGTTGATAAGCAGATAACCACCGATTGCAGCAAAAACAGTTTCCAGGCTGAGAATAATAGCGGCATGTGAAGGGGAAGCATTTTTTTGACCAACTATTTGCAGCGTGTAGGCGATTCCTACCGAGCAAATACCACCGTACAAAATAGGCGTGCTTGCCTGGAGCAAGCTGCTAATGGTAATGGTCTCGATCCAAAGCGCAACTGCAAGGCTAAAGGCAGCACAGGTGGCGAATTGAAAGAAGGCTAGTCGCAGGGTATTTACTTTACTGGCGAAATGATCAATTAAGAGAATATGAATAGCCCAGAAGAAAGCTCCAATAAGTTCCAAAATATCTCCGTACGAAATGGAAAAGTTTTCTTTAACGCATAGAAAATACAAACCGGCTACGGCAAACAGTGAACCACCCCAGGTCCAGGGGTGAATGTGCTGTTTAATAAAAATGCCTAAAATGGGGACTAGTACGATATATAGGCATGTAATGAAAGCCGCTTTGCCTGCTGTAGTGTATATCAGACCAATTTGCTGTAATGAAGCGGCAATAAAAAGAACAGTACCTGCCAAAAAACCAGCGCGAGCATCCAATCGATAGCTTTGACCTGTTGTTTCTGCTTGGGATGATGAAGGCTTATAAAAAAACAGCAGCGGTAGCAGTGAGAGGCTTCCCAGCACAAATCGCACGCCGTTAAAGGTATAGGGTCCTACATAGTCCATGCCTACTCTTTGGGCAACAAATGCCAATCCCCAAATTGCGGCAGCCAGTAATAATAATAGATTTGACTTTAGCTTCATAAGTGAACTCCTTTGTTAAATGATACTATAACAATGCCTTTATTGTATGTCATTTTCAGCATTTGAGCAACCCCAATCTATGCGGGGAGGACAGGTTGCTCATAAGGATAGACAAGCGCTGTATCTTATTATAGGATTTTTTTGACAGCCGTATTGATTATTTTATGGGACTCTCGCACTGTCAAAAAAAATAGTAATTCGCTCTTCATTGCGAATTACTATTTGGGCATTATTTTAGCAACCGGTTTTTTCTACTTTTGTTTGTTTTTTTAAAAAATCAGAATAACAGAAGATCGTTTAAGGGTTGAAAACTTCAGTGAAGAAATCCTTCATTGCCTCAAAAGATCGTTTATCTGTCTGGCGGTTGTAAGCGGGAGAACTGGGGTTGGTAAAATTATGTGCTGCTCCGCTGTAAACATTAAGCTGCCAATCTACTCCTGCTTTGCGCATTTCGTCCTCAAAGGCAGTGATTTGCGATGGGGGAACCACCGGGTCTTCAGCTCCGTGCAATATGAGTACTTTCGTATGAATGGCGTTAGATTCACCGGAGGTATCAAGATTACCATGAAAGCTGACTACACCTGCAATTTTGGCGCCACTTCGAGCTAACTCTAATACGGTCATACCGCCAAAACAATAGCCAATAGCTCCCAGTTTGTCCGTATCTGTCAGAGGATGATTGCGCAGTATATCCAGTCCGGCATTAACCCGCAGGCGTAGCAGTAAACGGTCATTTTTAAGTTCGCCAGATATTTTTGCTGCCTCTTTGTTGTCGGCAGGGCGAATGTTTTTTCCGTAGATATCTGGAGCAAAAGCAACGTAACCTAAGCTAGCCAACTGTTGTGCCCGTGCGCGTACGTAAGAGCCTACGCCTGTCCAGTCGTGTACGACAAGAACTCCCGCTCGTTTACCCTTTATCGAATCGTCATAGGCCAGATAGCCTTCCATTACGGTATCACCCTGTTTGTACTCAATGATCTCACTGCGAATCTGGGCTGAAACAGAGGAAAAGCTTACGGATATTAGTACTAGAAAAATAAGCAAAATACGCATGGAATATGACCTCCTCATTATTTAGTAACTAGTTATAAACCAGTTCCATAATCAGGAAAGATTTCCTGCAAATTGAATAATTATTATTAATTAATATGTTGAATTTGGAAGAAAACAAAAAACGCAGAGCAAAAGTACACATTAAAAGTAAATATCTGGGGGAATGAAGGATGACTCAGTATTATGTAAGTAAGTCCGAAGCTAGGGAGGAAGGTTTTAAATGCACTGCCTGCGGTGCTACTTGGTCAGTTCAAGAAACGAAAAGTGGTGTATGTCCATCCTGTGGTTATACTTGTAATGCGTATGTCTGCCAGGTGGTTGATCCGACCCCGAAAGAAAACCCAAGTGCCGTTCAACACAGTGAACAGCACTTGGATAGTACTGGATATAAATGCACTGCTTGCGGTCATGTGTGGAAAACCAAGGACATAAAGGATAACTGCCCCTCATGCGGATATGCCTGAAATGCGTATGTTTGCAATCGGGTACCTACCCAAGACAAAGAATAGAATATATATAGGCCTGCAGTTTAGCTGCAGGCCTATATATATTCTATTCTCGCCTGGAAACAGAGCCATTTAAATAAAGGGTGAATTGGTTCGGTTTTACTCCGGCAACGCCAGTAGCACCCGTGCACCGATATCGCCGGTGTTTCCCTTAATGCCAGTGGACCCAGTAGTGCCGGAAGAATATATCGTTGGGCAAATAGGTAAGTATAATTTATTGTCAATAAGTAATATCCTATTTATTTGTGCAAATGTTGTACAAATAGGGTCTGAGGAAGAAAATAAGGCCCTCGGAATTCCTAACGGAAGAATCGAGGGCTAAAAAGCAATTTAAGAACTTTATTACTTTATGCGAGTTGAGTGATAACAAGGTGCGCTGAAACAGGCCTTGTTCCTCCGGCTAATGGCGTAATTGTTAATGCTGTTGAATTGCCAGCAGGATTTCGTACAGTGAGTATTGAGTTGATGACTGTCGTAGTCACAAGAACTAAACCTACTATCTGAGAAGTACCTGTTGCTCGCCCGTCTACCGTATAGGCTAGGTCAGCGCCATTGAGAGTTAAAATTAGCTGGCCTGCCTCGGTTACACTTACTTGAAACAGGACCTGATAAGTTCCGATTGCAGCTAAGTTAAAGCTGCTAGGACCAGTACGGGCGATAGTAGTCCCGCTAGTAGGTCCATCTTGTGGGAAACTTACGTCTGTACCTGGAGCAACTGTTGCAGCATTATCGGGAGGCATCAATGCAAAAAAATCTGCAAAACCTAATACTCCTCCTGTAGCACCAGTAGCTCCAGTAACGCCCGTAGCACCTGTAGCGCCGGTGGCTCCGGTAGTGCCAGTAGCTCCGGTAGTGCCAGTAGCTCCGGTAGTGCCAGTAGCTCCGGTAG
>NZ_DALZUO010000026.1:0-62860 GCF_032013335.1 Anaerospora sp.
CCTGTTACCCCGGTCGCTCCTGTGTCTCCTGTTGCACCCGTTGCTCCAGTTGTTCCTGTTACTCCAGTGGCACCCGTACCTCCTGTGGCACCGGTTGCTCCCGTATCCCCCGTGGCACCAGTTGCTCCTGCTTCTCCGGTAGCTCCCGTCGGCCCTGTAACACCTGTAACACCTGTTTCTTCAGGAACTTCACCAAGGACCAGAGAAGCTTTCGTACCCACTAAAGCTGAATACGATACTGTACTTATAGTCTGATTAACTAAACTCAGTGTTACTGGTACAGCATCAACCTGAAGCAAGGCAAAGCCAACCACCTCATCCGACTTTATGGGCGATTCTCCGGAAAGATCATCTCCCTGTGAGCTTACAATCGCAAAAGAAATTCCTACATTTCCCGGTGCAGCCTGGGTGGCTACCCACCAATTAACAAAATACCTGCCTGTTTTATTAATTGTTATAACACCTGTTAGCGGGTTATAAGTTACCAAACCAAAGGTATCTACCACAGTTTCAAAGATAACATTAGCACCAGTCGCAACAGTTCCGCCTAAATTTCTTTCGAGCTGCAGACCTATTGTATCCATACTATCCCTCCATTTTATTTATCAAACAACCGTATTCACTGATTATGCACCCTGCTGCAAATACGAAGAGTAGTACACATGCATTCTTCCTAAAAGCAGCAAATGGACTTAATCATAATATAATATGAATTTTTATGTTAATTGGTTCCCCTTTTTTGAATAAGCTAGTTGGCCATTAATTAAACAAGGAGCCGTCCTTTGCCTCAATGCAAAGAACGGCTCCTTGTATTACCATTCCAGTTATGCTTTTTTAACAAATTCCGATTTTAATTTCATGGCTCCAAAGCCTTCAATATTGCAGTCGATATTATGATCGCCATCAACCAATCGGATATTTTTCACTTTTGTTCCTATTTTTAGGGAGGATGAGCTGCCTTTTACTTTCAAATCTTTGATGACAGTTACGGAATCTCCATCAGCTAATATGTTGCCACTTGCATCCTTAATGACCTTTTGTTCTTCATTAGCTGATTCTTCTGCACCTACAGCCCACTCATGAGCACATTCAGGACAAACAAGCAGGCTGCCATCTTCATACGTATATTCGGATTTGCATTTTGGACAATTCGGTAATTCAGACATTGTTGTATTCTCCATTCATCATTGTTAATTTTATAATACTATCACAATTATCCCATGCTGACAAACCGTACTGTTCTACTTACATACACAGTTACGTCCTTTTTTCTTAGCCCGGTAGAGGGCATTATCGGCAGACTTTATTACTTCACTAGTATTTGTATGTTTTTCACTTTTCTCCGCCACTCCAATACTTATAGTGACAAAAAGTGGTTTTCCAGACTTGGCAGGAGTTTTCTTTTTGCTTGTCTTTTCCGTTTTTCCCCTGTACTGATAAGGACACTTTTCTACTTCAGCTCTGAGCTTTTCCAGATGGGGAAGAGCATCGGCCAGCCTAGTCCGAGGAAATAGGATTGTAAACTCTTCTCCGCCGTAGCGAAAAGCTTTCCCACCGCCCTCAACTCCTTTGAGCACTGATGCTACCAGGCGTAGTACATCATCCCCTGTGTCATGTCCGTAAGCATCATTAAACTTTTTAAAAAAATCAATATCCACCATGGCAATGGTATATTCACCGCTTAGTTTCAGCAAGTCCTCTTTGAGGGCTCGCCTGGCAGGCAATCCCGTCAATTCGTCCAAATAGGCCATCGAATACGAATCCTGAATCACGGCAGCGATAAATACAACCCCTGCTGCCGAAAAAAACACAGGCAATGCCAGCGCTTCACTTTTTAAATACAGACCAAGCATGGTTGCAGCGGCAACAGCCAGAAAAGCATTTCCCAACTGAGTTTTATTTTTTACTTGATTAAAGATAAACAACAAAAGGGTAAAGCCATAGGCCAAAGCGGATGACTGAGGGAAGGCAGCAGGCAACGTCATGGAATCAACTGGAGCTGCCTTGTAGAAAAGGTCAAGCAGCGTTTTGTCATTTGCAACTACGGCCACCGCTATATAAATAATCTGGGATAAGATAATTCCAAAACGGCCTAACCCCCAGCCGTTAAATATGCCCCGTTCTTTCAGCAAGAAAAAAATACAAATGTTGATAGGCAGTAGCAGACAAACTATCGGATAAATAGCTGCCGTGTAGGCTGGAATTGCGATCATTTCTGTCGCCCTGTCGCTAAGAGCGAATTGTACCAGTGCAATCACAAAGACAGTAAAAAACACCCGGCTGCGATTAAACCACCAGCTTAGTAACATGGCAATGCCGTAAATAACATAGGAAATTTGGTAGACAGTATTTGCTAAGGATGAATCGAACGGGACTCCCCAATATAGTATACAAGCCCCCAGCAACAAGCCCACCGGAACTGTAGTTAACATCGACGTTATAGTTGACACTTTTAGAATCCTTTCGCGAAAAAGTAATGAATGCTAAAGTAATTCTATTATACCAATTTCGACATTTTTTGTCATTATATGCCACCGAATGATCTTGAAAGAAGCAGGGAAGGCTATTGTTAGTTTTTCACTTCATGGGGGAGAGGATCTGAGATGATGCTCAGCATAGACACAGTGATTAGCGTATTGGCAGCAGGTATTGCTTTATTACTGCTGGTTTTCGCTGTAGACTGGCGATATTTTCGTGATTGGGTTGTCATTTTTTTATTTAAAAGTCTTATCGACTTTGTTTGGGGAAGTCCGGTCGTCAACCTGAAGCTTATCGACTATCCCGTCAGGCTGCTGCCCAAGTTTTATAATACGTGCATCCTGTTCGAGTTATGGGTCTTCCCTATTCTGTGTATATTGTACAACCAGGTTACCCGCAAGAAAGGTCTCTTGCCCATTATTGGCTACGCTATATTATTCAGTGCAGGGATAACTGCAGTAGAGTATCCGCTTGAAATGTACACTGATCTTATTGAGTATCTCGAATGGAGCTGGTTTACTACTTTTTATACGTTAATGATAACCTTTCTGCTTTCACGCTCCTTTATTGCCTTCTATCGCTGGGGCTGCGACCATTTTAGCAAAAACGAATAAGTTTGCTGTTAATGTTACACATTGCCGCCTAATGACATAAAATATAACAAGGTTTTCCGTAAGGAGGAGAATTCATGAGTAATATCGCCTTACAAATAGAACGTACAACTGCCGGCAGTGTTGTAGATGGAGCAAATGTTATTTTTGAGACCGTCGTATATTCATCTGGTAATATTAGTTACAATGACATAACAGGAATAATAACATTTAATGAACCGGGAAGATACTTCCTCAATTGGTGGGTTGCAACCCAATCTATTGCTTCAGCTTGTGGAGTAGTTTTTTCACTGTCTTCTTCACAGGGAGACTTTTTAGACGGCAATTCTCCATCAAAATTAGGTGTGGTTCCAGGAGTAGGAATTATTGATGTTGTAGCTTCTCCGGTTACATTATCACTGGTAAATGCAAGTGATGCCTTAGTTTACTATTCGGCAATCGTACCGGTTACGGCAACGCTTGTTATTATTGAAGATGATGTTCCCGAGATTGGCCCTACGGGGGCAACCGGTGCAACAGGAGCTACCGGCGCAGGTGGAGGTGCAACAGGTGATACAGGTCCAACCGGCGCCACTGGCGCAACCGGTGTAACAGGAGACACCGGTTCGACAGGAGCTACCGGAGCAATTGGCGATACAGGTCCAACTGGTGCTCCAGGAGGTGCCACAGGCAATACCGGTTCAACGGGTGAAACGGGTTCAACTGGACCTACGGGCGCAACAGGCTCAACTGGACCAACGGGCCCTACTGGAGCAACCGGGGCTACCGGGGCTACCGGTCCTACAGGCGCAACAGGGGAAACTGGAGCAACAGGGGCAACAGGTACCTTCGAACCCAATCCGTTTGCAGTTTATGTTCAGGCAGGAGCGGTGGGCGGAAATGGCACGCAGGCCAGCCCGTTTGGCACGATTCAGCAAGGCGTGGCGGCAGTTTCTCCAACAGGGACTGTCCATATACTCGGTGGAACCTATCCCGTCACTTCGACAATAACCATCAACAAAGCAGGCGTAACCTTAAAAGGCTATCCCAGTACAGTTATACAATTGCAAGCGGCGGTTATTCTTTTCCTGGTTACCGGCAGCGGCATCACCATCGACGGTCTAACCATTACTAGTGATAATCCCTATGCCGTTGAGTTTATTCAACTAGCTGGAACAAATCATAAGCTTGTTAATAATGTCATTTTTGGTCCGCCACAGGCAGGTCCCTCAACGGGCTGGGTTGTGAATCGCGGTTTTTTAACGCAAGGAAATGTAGTGAATTTAATCGCTCAAAATAATATCTTATATTCACTTCGTCAGCCTGCCTATTTCAATCCAAACTCAACCGGACATATCGTCAATAATGTAGTGTACAATAGCCGTGGCTTTGTTGTCGACCAGGCAATCTTTGTATTCTCTGGCAACTCCTGGGGCAGCCCGGAAAACGCGGTTGATATTGCCTTGCTTGTTGGAACAATAACTGGCCCGCCTTATGACCCGCTGACTGATTTATCAGCAAATAACAGCGATGCTTCCATAAGTGATCAGCGATAATGAAACAGCCACCGGCTTTCGCCAGTGGCTGTTATTGTTGAAACTATCTTATTTTAATTTGCCACCTTCAACTACGATATCTTCAGGATTGATAGTATCTCCATATACAGGTTTTAATGTTGCATCGTAAGCCTTGTGGATAAAGGTCTCTTTGCCAAGAGTCTCTAATTCAGTATTAATCCAGTCAAGCAATTCTTTATTGCCTTTCTTTACTGCCGGTGCAATGGTGTCAAGGCCACCCAGAGTGGGAACGCCAACGGTGAAACCGGCGTTATCTTTTGCCCAGGCAAACAGCAGGGTATTGTCATTGGCATAGGCAGCACCGCGTTTATCTTTCAGCGCTTCGAAGGTTTGGGTGATTTGATCGAATTTCAGCAATTCAATGTCAGGATGATTCTTAGTGAAATAGGTTTCTGCAGTTGTTCCTTTGGTGACAATCAGTTTCTTACCCTTTAACTGCTCAACGGAGGTAATTGGTTCTCCTTTTGGTGAAACAATGCCCAGCGCCACTTTCATGTACGGATTTGCAAAATCAACCTTTTGCTTTCTTTCCTCTGTAACCGTAAAGTTAGCGAGAATAATGTCTACTTTATTGGTCTGCAGGTACTCAACCCGGCTGGCCGGTTCGAGCAGTACAAATTCAATTTTGGATTCATCGCCTAACAGATCTTTAGCAAAGCGTTTGGCAATAAATACATCGTAGCCCTGGTTTTTACCATTGGCATCAATATAGCCAAAGGGAGGTTTGTCACCAAATATGCCGATTCTTACAGTACCCCGTTTTTTAATTTCTTCAATTGAACTTTTAACTGCGGTTTCGCTTTTGCCATCTGTTTTCGAGGTTGTATTTGAGCCGCAGCCCGCTAAAACCCCGATTAGTAATAACGCACTGAACGCTGCTGCCAGGATTTTTTTGAAATTCATGTTATCTTCTCCTTTACTTTTAATTTTGATATTGAAAAATATTTAAAAATTGCTGAGCCCGTTCTGTCTTAGGATGAGTAAAAAATTCGTTTGGGCCGGACATCTCGCAGATATTTCCTTCGTCAATAAATACAATCCTGTCTGCTACCGCCCGGGCAAAGCCCATTTCATGAGTGACCATGACCATCGTCATGCCCTGCTTGGCAAGTCCTAGAATAACATCCAGCACTTCCCGCACCATTTCCGGATCAAGGGCAGCTGTCACTTCATCAAACAGCATCATGTCAGGATTCATACACAAAGCCCGGACAATGGCAATCCGCTGCTTCTGTCCACCCGATAACTGGCGGGGATAAGCATCCTTGCGGTCCAGTAAGCCTACCCGCTCTAACAATTGTTCTGCTTGCACCAAAGCCTCTGCTTGCGCTCTCTTTTGAACTTTTACCGGTCCTAAAAGGATGTTTTCAATAACCGTCATGTGAGGGAACAAATCATAGTTTTGAAAAACCATGCCAATCCTCTGGCGGACCGCCTGCCATTTCACGTTTTCGCCAGTAATGCTTTTCCCTGCGAAGTGAATATCACCTCCTTGAATTTGTTCCAGACCATTGAGACATCTGAGCAAGGTACTTTTACCACAACCTGACGGCCCCAATATAACGACAACCTCGCCTTTGCGAATGGTAAGATTGATATTATCCAACACTGTTTTTCCATCAAACTGCTTGTTCAAATCTTTTATTTCCAGCAATACTTCACTACTGTTCGTAATACTAAACGCCTCCCTAGCTTTGCCACTTTGACTCCAGCTGCTTGGACAGCCTGGAGAGTGGATAACAGATACTAAAATACAGGATAAAGATGAAACCATACACCCAAAAGGAAGCGGTAGGCGCCTTCAAGATGGACAACTCGATAATCTGCTGGCCGATTTTTACAACATCAATTACACCGATCATGACAACCAGCGAAGTCGTCTTAACCATTCGTGTCGATAAATTAATTGCTCCCGGCAGCATGCGGCGGACAGCCTGCGGGATAAGAATATAGCGGTACAGCCCCCAGAAGCTAAGGCCCAGGGCTTTGCCCGACTCTGCCTGGTGCTTGGGCAGGGATATCAGAGCGCCCCGCACGATATCACCCATTTCTGCCGCCCCCCAGAGACTGAAGACAACGACTGCCACGGCTTCCCCCTCAACATGAATATCCAGCATACTGGGTATCCCGAAGTAGACAATGAACAGCCACACCAGAATGGGAATAATACGAAACAGTTCCAGATAGAAGCGGCAAAAGAACCGTACTATCCTCGACTTCGAGGTCTGAATAAGCCCTAACAAAAGGCCTAGCAAAGAGCCAATGATAATAGAAAGCAAGGCAATACGGGCTGTAATCAGCAGTCCACCCATAAGGCGCTGCATATTAATTCCTTCAAAAAGTACTTCAATTCCCGAATTCAGCATAGCGCAGCTTCCTTTCCAACCAAGTCAGTCCAAACGACAAAGGCAAAAGCATAATAAGATAAGAGACTACCAACATAAATAAAGACTCATAGGTTTGGTAGTACATGCCGATTAGATCCTGTGTCAGGTGCATCAGCTCCGGAATGGCAATTGCGCCGACTATCGAAGTCTCTTTCAGCAAAAAGATGCAATTGGCCCCTACTGCTGGAAGAGAAACGGTAAATGCCTGAGGCAGAATAACATAGCGGATAAGCTCCCGGTTGGAAAGACCTAAACTGAGTCCCGCCTCAATCTGCGACTTGCCGACTGATTCCATTCCCCCGCGAAAAGCTTCTGCCATATAACTGCCGCCCAAAAAGGACAAGCCGAGAATGGCGCAGGTATACTCACCCATCGTGAGACCAAGCTTCGTAAAGCCATAGTACAAAAAGAACAGCTGGATGAGGAGCGGCGTATTGCGGGAAAACTCGATATATACCCGGACAACACTGCTCAGGATGGGCGTTTTGTAGTATAAGATGATACTGCACAGCAGGCCGATGAGCAGCGACACGCCAATACCCCCAATAGCGAGCTGGAGTGTCAGTATAGCCGCCTTTTGATAGAGCGGCAGGCTTTGCAGCATAAATTCCCAATTTAAATGCATTCGTTAACCACCTGTTCCGGTGACAGCAAAATAAAAAAGGCCAAGCCTCTCTTGCGAGAGACATTGGCCTTCAGTTTTTCTGATCAGCGCAGTTATGTATTTGTTAAAAGGATACCCTACGAATCAGTCCGTGTCAAGAGGATTTTTCATTATTTCCACAACCAAATCTGTCCAGGCCTGAACAACACCTTGCAGATCAGAACCAGCAATAGCCGGAGCCTGAACACCATAGGCATCTGCCGTCAGGCGCAGCAATGCGTTACCCGTTTCCTTCACTTCCTCACTACTTAACAACTGCCACTGCAATTGATCAAGCAAATGCACATACAATGAGGTATAGCTGACTAGCGGCGCCTCCCGCTCCACCTGCCTGAGCACTGTGGCAAAACCCACTTTATTGGCTATACCGCCGCTCTGCACATACTGCTGATACAGCATGTCCTCTGTCACTCCGAAGCGGTTCATGCGCCGCAGCACACTATGCTGCTTCTCCGGAGACAGGCCGGTTTGCTTAAATAACGCTTCTTTCACGGCTTGTTTGACCGTCCTTCCGATCAGCTCACCCAGCTTGGAATGCTTGCCTGCGTCCTCCAGATACAGCTCTGAGCCCGGATTAGTAATGATCATCGTCTGATCGGTGCCTGAACCGGTAGCCAGGCCGGTGGAAAACCGGCTGCCTGCCACCAGCTCCTGCAAGGCCGCTGTTTTGGCTTCCGTACAGGTGACTAGCGCTCTGGCCAGTGTACCGGCAGGCAGATCAGCATCAATGACCAGCATAATGTTAATCGTTCCCGGTTTATAGGCTGCCGATTTTTGTCCCGGCATAAAATACGGGGTAGGATCGCCTACTCGCCCGCCGTTGCCTTCTACACCACCGGTGGCAATTGCCGTCACCGTAAGCGACTGGTAGCTTTCTGAAAGGACAACGGTATTTTCCATAGAGGCTGCCGTACCCATCCCGCTCACTTTGGCCGGATCAAGGCCCAGACTCCCGGCCTTATCGGCTAGATAGGTCAGATAATTATCGGCAGTTATCCCGGTGGCTCGCTTCATATCATGATTAAAAACCGCCTGCAAGTCGTTCCGGTATCCGCCACTAAAAAGTGAAGTACTCAGTACCGCTCTCGGACCGGTGAAAGCAACCACAACGCTGGTGCCTTCCTGGTATACGACATCGCCGGTAGATAACGCAGCAACCGGAATACGTTCACTGCCAAAGCAGAAGGCAATGCTAAAGCAAAAAATAAGGACAGCCAGCCATACCGGCCGAAAACATAAAGATGATTTCATATTCTTCTCCCGTCACCAGGCAATACTCTGCCGTGCCCTTTATTGATATCTTATCCTACACCTTACCTAATCGCATATAAACTTCATTCGACACAATCCTGCATGCTTTCCTGCTACTCGCCTGTACTTTTGCTAACTCCCCGAGTTAAGACAGTACCACCGTCCCTGTGACTTCAACTCGTGAGAACCGTCCCCGCAAATCCCGACCAGCAGCTTCAAGAGAAAGGACCTGAACGAAATCATCTGTTCAGGTCCTTGACACTCTATTTCGTTTTCTTCACTTTAGCCAATACGTCATTGGTAATATCCACACCGCCGGATACGATAGCACTTTTGTGAACAACAATGGATAAGCCTTTTTCGTCCGCTACTGCTTTAACGGCAGCATCGACTTTATCCATGATTCCACTGAGCAATTGCTGGCGTTTCATTTCAATCCGTTGGCTAAGCTGATTGCCAAGCTGCTGCTTTTCCTGATCATTCAAGGAAGCGGCTTTGCTTTCAAACTCTTGTCTGGCTTGTTCATTTTCTGCTTTTAGCGCAGCGTCAGCTTTGTCAGCATCAGGATGCTGATCAATAAGCTTGCCATAATCGACTATCCCAATATTTGATGCCGGTGCTTTTGCAGCGGAGACTGCTGCTGGCTGTATTGCCCCCCAGCCGATCACTCCCAATGCAAGGATTAAGGTTGCAATAAAGGTAACAGATACACGTTTTTTCAGGTTCAACATAGTGCCTGCTTTCCTGCCCCCCCGAGGGCAATTTATCCATTTTCATTCGGGCTTTTTGCTCCAAATTATCTCAATACTACCATTCCTTGTCTCGCTTTGTCAAACCATTTCCCCGCCCGTTATTCCCACCACTTGGCAGTAGGATACTCTGCTGCTCCAAGGATAACGGGCTCACCAATCCTGGGAGTGGCAATTGCTACGCCCCGCTCGCGGGAAGCTTTTGTTACCCGTTCGATAGGATCGGTCCAGCTGTGAAAGGCCAGACTGAAGGCAGCCCAGTGGATGGGAACCAGCAGCTTTCCTTTCACATCCAGATGAGCCTGGACTGTTTCTTCCGGTGCCATGTGAATATCCGACCATCGCTTGTCATACTGGCCGCATTCCATCAAGGCCAGGTCAAAGGGGCCGTATTTTGCCCCGATTTCGGCAAAATGAGCACCATAGCCGCCGTCACCGCTGAAATAGATGCTGGTCTGTTGTCCTTTTATTGCCCACGAACTATACAAGGTTTTATTGCGGTCAAATAAGCCTCTCCCCGAAAAATGTCTGGCCGGAGTACAAATAAGCTTTAACCCGCCTAGTTCTTCTTCGTCCCACCACTTGCATTCCCGAATCTTTTCGGGCTTAATCCCCCATGCCCTCAGCCTCCCTGCTACACCGGCAGGGGCGAAGAACAGACTGGCCCTGTCTTTCAAGACCATGATAGAGCGATAATCCATATGATCATAATGATCATGGGATAGGATGACCGCATCAATGGCAGCAAGAGTTTGCGGTTCGACGGGCAAAACCTTGCTGAAGCGCTTACCGCCAACAAAAGGAAATGGCGAAGGCTTATTGGAAAAGATAGGATCAAGCAATATTCTTTTGCCTTCTATGTGCAGCAAAATGGTAGAGTGACCAAACCATGTCATGTTTGCTTCCTGCCTACTCTGAAGAGCGGCAATATCTGCCGGAACTACCGGAAGCACCCTGTCCGGTTTTGTTATGGAGCTGCCTTTGAGCAAGTCTCTTATTATGGTAAATATTTGACCTCATCCCCTTGTGCAATGTATCCGATTTTCCATCTTGCTGATCACATTCGCTTTTATTGTTCCAGCTTCCTGTCTTTGTTATAATTACTATTGGAACTAAATGGCGTGGAGGAACAATGGACACATTAACTGCAATTACTGAAAGAAGAAGCATTCGCGAATTTGAAGATAAACCGGTTTCTCAGGAAACAATTGAAAAAATCCTGGATCTGGCAACGAAAGCACCGTCAGGTAAAAATCGCCAGCCCTGGCGTTTTGTCGTTTTACAAGGCAGTAAAAAAGCAGAGCTTGCTGCCATTATGGCAAGGGTTGCAGCTGAGCGAAAACAGCAGAGTCTTGATACCGGCAGCAGCGAACTGAGTATCAATGCGATCAGACAAGCTTCCGCTGTAATCGCCGTGTTCAACGCCTTCTCAACTGTTGAAGCAGACTACAATCACTACCGGCTGCTTACCGATACCCAGTCTATCGGTGCTGCCATTCAAACCATGCTTTTAGCTGCCCAGACGTTCGGACTTGGTACGCTGTGGATGTGCGACATTTTTTATTCTGAAAGAGAGATACGCTCCTGGCTGGGTCGCAGCGATGAACTGGTAGCAGCTATTGCCATTGGCCATGCCGCACAATCACCTTATCCCCGCTCCCGTAAAGACTGGCAGGAAGTTACCGAATGGGAAAAGGAAAACTAGTAGTAAAACTCCCGCCCCTTTTGAAAGGGACGGGAGTTTTCCCGCTTCATAACAGCTTTTCAATGTCTGCTTTCATGGCCAGTGGTGAAGTTGTCGGCTCATAGCGTCCCACTACCTCGCCTTGACGGTTGATCAGAAACTTAGTGAAATTCCACTTGACCGAATTACCTTCCAGTAACTCAGGAAACTTTTCCTGCAAAACCTCCTGCAGTTTGCCGGCAATTGGATGCTTCGGATCAAAGCCTTTGAAGGGCGCCTGTTCGGTCAGGTATACAAATAAGGGATGTGCATTGGTTCCCCGCACTTCAGTTTTTTCAAACATGGGGAAGCTTACGCCATAATTCAAACGGCAAAAGCTTTGCACTTCTGCATTGCTGCCGGGCTCCTGCTCCGCAAACTGATTGCTGGGAAACCCGAGAATCACAAGTCCTTTTTCAGCATAGATGTTATACAGCGTCTGCAGTTCCTCATATTGGGGAGTAAACCCGCATTTACTGGCAGTATTAACAATAATAGCAACTTTGCCTTTATAATCGGCTAATGAAGTTTGTTTGCCCTCAATGGTTGTAACACTAAAATCGTAAGTATTCATACTGACCTCCTTAACGCTTAGCATAGCATTATCCAATACTTTATTATTTATCGGCTTCTCTCAGCTATTCACATGATTTAAGATGATTGCTTTTTAAACTGATCATAGTCAATCGTGGTCCCTACTCCAAAATGCACGTAAATGTCAGGGTGCTCCGCCACAGGAATCCAATAGCCGATTATTGTTTTACCATTTGCTTCACTCTTGCAATAGCTTGCCTGACCTGACGCCAGCGCCTGATTTGCCAGACAGCCCTTGTGACGATCGGGAGTACCTATGGAAGAGCATTTAATGCCTGCCGTCCCTCCGGCGTTTTGACAAGCTTCATTTACGGCTAATATTTCCCTGCTCTTATGCACCAGCATAACCGGCTCAGGAAACTTTCCCCACATCAGTTGAAAAGCTTCGCTTATTTTTGAATCAACCATACGAACTCCTCCTGCCTAAATATATTCCACTACTTTAGATGACGCAATGACACTCCATTTATTGCAGCAAATGGATTTTTTATTTTTTAGGGTTAGTTAAATCAGTAAAGGTGATTTTCGGATGATGATACCGCTTTCTTCCAGCTGTACGACTGCCGAATTCGATGCTTTTCACCGGACAAAAATGAAGACAGGCCAGACATTCCTGGCAGTTTTCCCGCCACTGAGGCTTTCCTGCGTGGAGGGAAATATTATTCACCGGACAAACCTTTTCACAGTTACCACAGGATGTACAAGCATCTGTACAGGAAAACTTACGGTAAGCATGTGGCAGTAAATTCCACCGCCAGTACTTGTTTATTGCGTGAAAGGGCAGCCAGAAATGCTCTGCCTCGTGATTGCCGCGTACTGCTGAAATTGCATTTGCCGCTTTTTCTATTGCCAGTTCGGCCTGTTCCAGTTTCTTGTTCGTTTTCTCCAGCGGCGGCAAGTCGGAGAGTGGCGTGTAGCTCGAGATCATGTCGATATGAAATCCAGCACTCAGCTTACGGCCTTTCTCTGTTAGCAGCATAGCCACCTGCTGGAGTGCACTGCTGAAATGACGGTTGCTGCCGCTTGTTGTAACTGCAAATAAATAGCTGTCTTTATCTGTCTCCAGCTTTGTGATGAAGCTGCTGACAAGGGGTGGCAGACCGAAATAATGTGTTGGAAAGACAAAACCCACTCGTTCGGCATCGTCCAAAATGGTTTTACTTTCCCTAAGTTCAGGCATGGATACCAGCGTGCAATCTTCAAGCTTTGCGGCGATTTCCCTGGCAACATGCAGTGAATTTCCTGTAGCGGAAAAATAATAAATCGTTGTTTTCATAGTAAAACTCCTTCATGCTATCTAACAACCCTAAACTTTTTCGATTGATCAAAAGAATACAAAGCGCAAGCGTTATATTTAGACGTTTTACTTAAGAGATTCCCCAAAATACAACCATTCATGCCAAAGTCTCAGCATCTTGAGATTACTGAAACAATCACAATCCTTTGGAGTGTATTTACCACAGAACTATAAACTCCTGCTCAGTCCCTAAACACATTTGACTGGAAGCGAATGCGATTCACTTCCAGTCAAATGTGTTTTCTCATAAGGATAGCAAAATATGCTTACTACCAATTCTCTAAGAGATACCGCTCTGCCTCAACACTCCACAGACCTTTAGAGCGGCTCGTAATTTCTGCCAGCTTGGCAAAATGCTGATTGGTTGTGCCTAAAGCAGCAAAATCATCAATTGCTGTTAAATCCATATTAATGCCGGTATAAATCAATTTTTTCCCGCCTGGTATCTCCGGCAATGCTAAAGTGGTTTCAGCTACACTATTCAGCCCGCCAATATGCGTAACCATAACTGCCGGATTAATTAGATTCTTTTCCGTCAGCCGCAGTGATTCAATCATATCATTTGTATTGCCACCAGTAGTACCCATAACATGAGCTGAATTGTAATGAACATTATAGTAGTTAATCAATCCGGAAAAAGCCGTATCGGTAGGTCCAGCAAAGAAGTTCAGGCAGCCGTCCCGTCCTAAAATTTGATCAGCCTGTTCCACCACTGCTTTGACGGGGGCATAAACATGAACATCATCGAAGCCTGTGCCACCAGTCAGTTCTCTCAAATATTTCGATACATCTTGCAAATTTGTCGTATTGACAAACAATAAATCAATGCCTGCTTTTTGGGCCTCTGCAGGATCAAAGATGGCTTTCGCTCTCGTAATTCTAGCTTCATCTACATCAGTAACAACAATCATTCCCGGCCTCCGGTCGCCATGCAAGGCGTAATCAACTGCCCCCAGCCCCATCGGTCCGGCGCCGGCCAGTATAGCTAGTTTACCGCCTGCAGCAATGCCCATCCGGTGCTCATAGGAGCCCATGTCGGTATGATAACTGGCATGAAAGGCGCCGATAATGCAGGACATCGGTTCAGCAAGTGAAGCCTCATAATAAGAATCTCCTTCGTATTTTAACAGGCAGCCCAATTCCATAACTTCCTGCGGCAAAATCGCAAAAGTAGCTGCACCGCCGCAATACCGATAAGAATACCCCGGTGAATCCATGCTTCCTTTATAGTTTAGTGCAGGCTGCATGGCAAATCTCTCACCTGCCTGAAACTGCTGCTGCCACTTGGCACCAACCTTCACAATATTACCGGCCATTTCATGACCGATAATAATCGGGTGTTTGTCTACGTCTTTGGGAACACGCTTATGTTCAGGGCCGAGAATGGCAGCCTTATAGCTAGACATGCAGATACTGTCGGAAATAACCTGAACCAAAATCTCATCTTCTTTGATCTTCGGCAGTTGAAATGTTTCCAGCCGCAAATCCTTCTTACCATATAATCTGACTGCACGCGTTTCCATTTCATCACCTCTCAAGATACTATTGGGGTTTACTCTTCCTTATGGCCCAATTCAGCAACCATTTTAGCCAAAGCTTCTGCAGCTGCAGCTTCATCAGGACCGTTCACACTGAATTGAAAGGTGCTTCCGCCAGATAAGCCCAGGGAAAGAAGAGCCAGCAGGCTTTTCCCGTCTACATCCCGATCGCCTTTTACCATACGTACGCTGCTTTGATACCGGCTGGCAGTCTGTACCCACAGGGATGCAGGGCGCGCATGCAGTCCGCTTTTATTGCCAATCACCATTTCGCGGGTAATCATTTAGCATCACCTTCTTAGTCTATTTTAGCTAATGTCGATCTGGCCCAATAATCTTGCTACTTCATTCATCGAACCTGCCTGTGTACCCGGTTGAATAACCGAAGCGCTAGCAGCAGCCGTTCCTAAACGAGCACATTCAGCCAATGACAAGCCCTGAGTTTGGCCGACAACAAAGCCGGCAACCAGGGCATCTCCAGCTCCAACCGTACTTTTGGCTATGACGGCTGGCGGCCTGACTCGAAGAGTTTGGTCTTTATCCGCAATAATTGCTCCCTGAGAGCCCAAAGTAACAATGACCTGCTTTATGCCACCGGCAAGCAGCTCTGCTATGGCTTTCGTGATTTCACTTTCCTTTTCCAAAGGTTTTCCCATCAGTTGACTAAGCTCTTCTAAATTTGGTTTTATGGCATCAGGCATAGCCTTGATGCCTTCGCGCAAAGCCAGCCCGCTGCTATCGAGAAGCACCTTCACTCTGTGCTCTTTCAATAGTTCAATTAGCTGCCTGTAAATAGTGTCCGGCAGCCCCTGGGGCAAACTGCCGGAGATAACAAACCATTGCTGTTCGCCTGCCAGACGCCGGATAACTCCTGTCAGTTGTGTCAGGTCCGCACATGTACTGGTGAGACCGGGAAAGTTGATTTCCGTTACCTGACCACTGTGATCGTCGACAATTTTAATATTCACTCTGGCAGCGCCGGTAACTTCAACAAAAAAATTATTAATTGCCTGCCTTTGAAAATATTCATTAAACACTTTACTATTGTCCTGCCCTAGAAAACCGGTAACAGCAACCGGATAGCCTAGTGCACGGATTACTTTTGCCACATTTATGCCTTTGCCGCCCGGGTCTATCCGCTGCTGTTGAACCCGATTAACCTCGCCTGTCTGAAATTGCGGAAGATGGATGGTATGGTCCAGTGCAGGATTGAGTGTAATTGTGACAATCTTTTGTTTTTCCTCATTTTTCACTCGTCGTCACTCCCCGCTGGCAATAGCTGCTTTCATTACTCGAAGCAAGGACCCAAGTTGTTGTTCATCAGTTGCTTTAAGCCCGCTATCCGTAATTAGTAAGTCAAGCTCTTCAAGACCGCAGACCCGGCATAAACTTCTTTGACCAAGCTTTGAGTTGTCTGCTACTACAATTTTTTCTTTGCCGGCGTGGAGCATATATTGTTTAGTCTCTGCCTCTGTTAGATTAGGCGTAGTTATCCCAAACTCAACATCAATACCGTTCGCTGCCAGATACACCTTGTCAAAATACATTTTGCGCAGAGCATCATTAGTAAGAGAACCTACTAGGGACCGTGTATTTTTACGCAGTGTCCCACCCAGTAGCAAAGTCTCAACACTGGTTTCCTCGCTAAAAACCTGAGCTATTTCCATACTGTTAGTAGCAACTGTTATCTTTTTAGAACACAATAACCGGGCAATTTCCAGTGTGGTTGTTCCCGAATCAAGCAGAACCGTCTCCCCGTCCTGCACCAGATTGGCCGCCAGCATTGCAATTTGCCGCTTTTCTGCTAAAAACCGAATTTCTTTTTCCTGAAAGCTCATTTCAAAACCGGTCTGAACCGAAATTGCGCCCCCATGTGTCCGTTGGATAAGACCATTGTCTTCCAGCTCCTGCAAATCCCGGCGAATAGTTGATTCAGAAACACCAAAATTCTGGCTTAAACTAGTCACTGTTACGGGCTTACCTATTTTAACAAGCTGCAAAATTTCTGTTTTTCTTTCTTCTGCAAACATAAATTCCTCCAGTTACCTTATCCATTTACAAGTGCTATTTCCAATATTTGCCGCTGTTACTTGGTAAGGCGGGTAAATAAATCGTCTTCACTTTCGGCTGCCATCAGCTTTTCCTTTTGATCAGCATCCATGAGAATGGTTGCTAACTCACCAAGCAAATCAACATGCTCTTCCTCGCTGCCTGCAATGCCAAAGGCCAAATAAACCTTATTGCCATTAATCCATTCTACACCGCGGGGAATTTTCACGACAACAATTGCAGCCTTCCTGACCAGGCTCCGGCTAGCCTCCGTTCCATGAGGGATTGCCACTCCTTCGGTAATATAGGTGCCGATATCCTGCTCCCGTTTATGCATAGCCTGCACATAATCAAGATGAACTGCCCCGCTCTGAACAAGCTGGCTGCCTAAAAATTCGATAACTTCAGCCTTATTGGAAAGCTCATTATTAATAAAAATCAGATTACGATCAAATCTCATGTTATTTACCGCCTTTTCTATCCAGCAATATCAAACTGCAACAGCACTGCTTAGCATTGACTAATTACTTCGTCATACACCGGCGTGTTGATAAAATCCTGCACACCATAAACTCTGGTTGCCGGTGCTGCTATTTTTCTCGCTCGTTCTACCAACCCCATCGCTGTCAAAACAATATCTGCATCTTGAGGAATTTGATTGACCGGACTGTGAACTACCTCTATGCCTGTTTTTCCTGCCTGAGCAAGTTTCTTCTTAAGTACTGCAACTGCCATAACGGATGAACCCATGCCTGCCTCACAGGCAAATACAATCTTCTTTACCAGCCCTGCTTCGTTTGTTGCAAGAGCTTCATTTTTTGCCGCATCAAGTGCTTGTTCCTGAACCTTAGCTGGTTTTAAGGCTTTTACCAGCTGCTGAGCTTTTGCAAAATCTTCACCGCTCTTATCATCTACATTGCCACTATAAGCACGAACAAAGGGAGTAGAAACTAAGAAAGATACTACTGTGCCAACCATAATACCTGCCATAACCCCCAAAAAACTCCCTTTAGGAGTCATAGCCAGCTCGGCAAAGATACTTCCTGGTGAAGGAGTTGCCACTAAACCGGCATTAAACAGCAGGAAGGTCAAATTCGCACACAGTCCACCGGCAATAAGGCCAATGATACACAGGGGATTCATCAATACATAGGGGAAATAAATCTCATGAATACCGCCTAAAAAATGAATGATAATAGCTCCCGGTGCAGACTGTTTGCCCATCCCCTTGCCAAATACCCAATAAGCTAGCAATAGGCCAAGTCCAGGACCAGGATTAGTTTCTAATAAGAAGAAGATAGACTTGCCGAATTCTTTAACTTCTGCTACCCCGATCGGTGAGAAAACGCCGTGATTAATTGCATTATTCAGGAATAATACCTTGCCTGGCTCGATCAATAGTGCTAAAAGAGGCAAAAGCTTAGCTTCAGCGATAGCTTTGGCTACAACACCTAAGAAGGTGGCAATGCTTGCGACTATCGGTCCAATAATGCTGTAGGCGAGCATGATGAGAATCATGCCCAGGATGCCTGCCGAGAAGTTATTAACAAGCATTTCAAACCCAATGGGTATTTTGTTTTCAATTAGGTTATCCCATTTTCTCATGATCCAGGCAGCAAACGGTCCAATTATCATAGCTCCCAGGAACATGGGAATTTCGCTGCCAACAATAACTCCCATCGTCGCCATAGCACCCATTACGCCACCACGTATACCATAGACCAGTCTTCCGCCGGAAAAACCGATTAATAGGGGCAGCAAATATTGAATCATCGGCCCTACAAGTTTTGCTAGATCTTGATTAGGAATCCACCCGGTAGGAATAAAGCAAGCAGTGATAAACCCCCAACAGATAAATGCTGCAACATTGGGTATAACCATGCCAGCCAGAAAACCACCAAACTTTTGAAACTGCTCTCTCATATTCTCCCTCCTTACTTTTAGACACCCATACAAATGCAATTACAACTAGGTCACTTCACCTTCTTCTTAGTTTCATTAACGATTGTTTAACTCGCTCTTTATTGATTGTTTATGCTCATTTGTTTTCATTTATGCTCATTATAGAACCACCCTCAATACATTGTCAATATAATCTGAAAATATAAAATCATAAAATATATTACTGTAACTTAACTTAATCACAAAATAGCAGCACCCTTTCTTATGACAGTTGGGGACGGTCCTTTTTTGTCACTTTAATCTGCAAAACAGCGTTCAAGAAAAGGTGACAATTTAGGACCGTCCCCAACTGTCATAAAAACCTCTTTCGTTTTTCCACGAAAGAGGTTTTCACGATTAGCAGGGTCTATAGAACTCCCCATATTCTCTTAGCGTCATACGGTGTCGCCAAGTCGCGGCCGATACTTTTAGCGATGCCGGCAATTCGCTCTACCAGCATTGTGTTTGTCGCTAACACACCTTTGGTATAGTATACATTATCCTCAATGCCGACCCGCACATGACCGCCCAGTGCCATGGCGACAGCCGACAGATTCACATGGCTGGGACCAATTACAGAAACACTCCACACCGCATCAGGCGGCAGGCTTTCTACCAGGAAAAATAAGTTTTTGGCAGTAGCCGGCAGCGATCCTTTGACTCCCAACACGAGATTAAACAGGAGCGGGCCCTTTAACAGTCCTGCCTTCTGCAGATTCACGGCATTATGGATCATTGCCGCATCAAAGACTTCAATCTCCGGTTTAATGTGATTATCGAGCATGATCTTTGCCATATACTCGATTAATTGAGGATCATTGGCATTAATGCTGGCAGGAAAATTGGATGAACCGGTAGCCAGGCTGGCTGATTCGGGCTTTAAACTTAAGGATGCGGCACGGGCTTCGCCGGATTTTCCGCCACGGGCACCAGTGGAGATTTGCTTAAGAATGGGGCAGCCCGACTCCTTCAGCAGTCTGACAATCTCAGCAAAGTAGTGACTGTCACACGTGGGGACTTCCTGCTCATCGCGGGCATGAATATGAGCGACAGCAGCACCTTTCTCATAGCAGGCTACAATGTCAGCGGCAATTTCTGCCGGTCGCACCGGTACATGAGGGGTCATTGCTTTTGTCGGCACATTCCCCGTCGGCGCTATAGTAATGATCAGTTTTTCCACAAGCTCACTCCTTTATTTTATTGTGCAGTACGTTTGCTCAAATTCTTTGAAGCCAGATACCAGTCCTTCTACAAGCTCATCGGCCTGATCTCTGGTGATGATCAGCGGCGGTGCCAATAGGAACTGGTCACCGTTTTCGCCATCGGCATTTCCTGTACCAGGATAAACAATAATGCCATGCTTCATGAGAGTAACCGTCAGCTTTTCAGCCATTGCCATCGCTAAAGGATAAGGCTCTTTTGTCGCTTTGTCCCTGACAATTTCCACCCCTAGCATCAAACCTTTGCCCCGGACATCACCGACGAAGGAAAAGGGCAGTAATTTTTCCTGTAGCTGCGTAAGCAGATAGGCACCGACAGTTCGTGAATTTTCGGCTATGTTATCGGTAAGCAGCGTTTTGACCACAGCCAGCGCAACAGCAGCTGACAAGGGATTGCCGCCATACGTATGGCCATGAACAAATATTCCTGAACCATTCTTAAACGTATCATAAATTTCCTGCTTGGCAATGACTGCACCGAGAGGCGAATACCCTGCACTCATCCCTTTGGCAGCGCAAATCATGTCAGGCACAACGCCCCAGTCATCAATACTGAACATCGATCCGGTACGGCCAAAGCCAGCCATAACCTCATCATCAATCAGCAGAATATCATAATGATCGCAAATCTGGCGAATAACTTTAAAGTAATCCTTATGAGGAACAATGGCTCCACAGGCCGCACCACCTACCGGCTCAGCAATAAAAGCGGCCACGTACTCGGCGCCTTCCATTTTAATTGCCCGTTCCAAATCGAGAGCACAGTCTACCTCACAGGTCTCCTGCTCTTTGCCGAAAGGACAGCGGTAGCAGTATGCAGGTGCAATATGGGGGAAATTCAAGAGCAGCGGAGTATATTTTTTACGGCGTTTATCACCGGTCATTGACAATGAGCCAATTGTATTGCCATGGAAGCTTTTCCAGCGGGAAATGATCCGGTATTTGGAGCTCTGACCGTCACGCTCGACAAAATAGCCGCGCGCCATTTTCAGCGCCGATTCCGTTGCCTCTGAACCGCCCGATACCAGATAGAGTTTATTTAACGAGCCCGGTGCCAATTGTGCTACCAGGTCAGCCAGCTGCTGAATAGGCTGTGAGGTCCATCGCGACAAGTGACTGAAAGCCACTTTTTGCGCCTGAGCCATCATTGCTTCAAGAATGACAGGATGAGCATGACCCAGGTTGCTGACAGCGGCACCTGAACAGGCATCAATATACTTATTGCCCGCTGTATCATACAGGTAAATCCCTGCGCCATGATCCACTTCCAGATACTCTTTGTTTACGGCACGATAAAATACATTACTCATTTTCCTCACCCTTGCTTTCTTTATTTCCTTACTATAGACGGATCGCTGGCCCTAGTATATCATGTAATTAACAGCGGAAATAATGATTGTTTTATATGATTATAATCAGTTTTACAGATAGATCGCCGGAGGGATAGAAATGGAATTACGTCAGCTTCAGATATTTTGTGCAGCTGCCCAAACACTGAATTTCACGAAAGCTGGTTTAAAGCTTGGCTATGCCCAGTCCAATATTACTGGCCAAATTCATCAGTTGGAAGAAGAATTGCAAGTTAAGCTGTTTGAGCGGATCGGCAGAGGCATTCAGTTAACAACCGACGGTAAAAGCTTTCTGGTGAATGCCACTCAAATACTGGCATTATGTGAAAGAGCCAAAGGCGAATTTCTCCCTCAGGTTGTACGAGGCGTTTTGAATATCGGAGCCGCTGAGACGGTCTGCGTATATCGGCTGCCGCAGATTTTAACTGAATACCGGAAGCTGTACCCGCTGGTGGACATCCGGGTGCAAACCGAAAGCTGCGAGCATTTTTTTGAGCTGCTCAAAACCAGCAATATTGATATCGCCTTAGTTCTGACCGATGCAATCAAAAATCCGGAAATGCTGGTGCAGACATTGTATCAGGAGCAGATGAGCGTTGTAGTGAGCCCCTCCCATCCCCTGGCACTGCAGAAAAATATTACGCCACATGCTTTTTCCGGCGAATGCCTGATCATCACATTACCGGGCTGCGGCTACCGTCCGCTCATTCTGTCAATGCTGCAAGAGTATGGCGTTAAGCCCGAAGCTCTTATGGAGCTATCCAGCATCGGTGCTATCAGGCAATGTACCATTTGCGGCTTGGGAACTGCTATTTTGCCGAAGGTTGCCGTTCAGGATGATATTGACCGGGGTAAGCTGGTGGAATTAGCCTGGGAAGGACCTGCCTTTCCGGTGAAAACCCAGCTGATCTATCACCGGGATAAATGGCTGACACCTGCAATGCGGGCATTTATCGAGCTAGCCACTCAATAAAGTCAGGCCGTTGATAAAGCCCCATCTGCGTTGTACCCGCAAGGGGTAAGCCGAAGTTCTAAGGAACTAAAGTACCAAGAACTTCGCATTCAGGCCTGCGGGAGCTCGCTTGCCGTACCGCTGCTGTACTGTCTTCGCTCGCTTCCTCGGGATTCCCCGCGCCCACAGCTCTTTGCTGCACAAAATCAAACACTTGAGATGGAGATCGTGCATCTGGGACTTTCTGAACAACCTGGGAACGAGATTTCAACAAACTGTGCGGTCAGACATTATTGGCCGATTGAGGCTGTCGACAGAAGTAATACAACAAAGGAGATCGCCACGCTACGCTCGCGATGATACCCGACTTTACTGTCATTGCGAGGAGTAAAACGACGCGGCAATCTCTTTCCAGGTATGTTTGTCTACACGCTGAGTCGTGCCATGTATTGGCACGACTTTTTGGCTTCGTAACAGCGGTACGTCCAATAGTTATAAACAATAATAGTTGACAATGTCAAATAAACACTTGACTATGTCAACTATTACTGGTACTGTAATAGTGTAACCTAATAACTATTTAGGGAGGGGCAGATAGCAATGAATGATCGTACTCAGGCACAGGTAAACGAGATCAGGAAATTTAACCGATTCTATACCAATATTATTGGTCTTGTCAATCAGACGATCCTGGAAAGCCCCTATTCTTTGGCGGAGGCACGGGTACTGGTGGAAATGGATAACGCCGCTGCCTGCACTGCCAGCGACTTAACGGAACTGCTGCAAATTGACCCTGGTTATCTTAGCCGCATTCTCCGGCGATTTAAGAAAGAAGGACTCATCGAAACAAACAAATCTTTAACGGATCGAAGGTCCCAAAACCTTGTAATAACGGATAAAGGCCGGGAGATTTATCGAAGACTGGCAGAATCCTCCTCTCTTCAACTTATCCATTTATTAGAACAAATTCCCCAAGGCGGCCAAAAGCAGCTAGTTGACCATATGACGGCAATACAAGCCCTGTTATCAGGAAACAATACTACGATTACGATTCGCGAATACAAGCCCGGCGATTGTGGCTACATTGCTTACCGTCACGGTGTGCTATATGCCCAAGAGCATGGCTTTGATCAGATATTTGAAAAGTACGTTTTACAAAGCCTCCTTGCTTATCTGGAAAACCCGGCAGGCGGCAAAATCCTTATAGCAGAGTACTGCGGCACTATTGTTGGTTTTATTGGAATCGTTCAGATAAGTAAAACCAGTGCCCAATTGCGCTGGTTTTTAATTGAGCCCGAGTTCAGGGGTGCTGGTGCTGGGCGTAAATTAATGGCTGCAGCAATGGAGTATTGCCATCAGCAAAAATACAATAACGTATTTTTGTGGACCTTTAAAGGCTTGGATGCTGCCTGTCACTTATATGAGCAATATGGCTTTACTCTTACGGAAGAAAAAGAAAACAATACCTGGAAAAAACAATTGCTGGAACAGCGCTGGGATGTTACGTTAAGTGACTAATATAATATTCTACAATCCAGCTGTACCTCTAAACTTAAATACCCTGCTCGATGCACTGAGCAGGGTATTTCTATGCCGACGAAAGCTTGTATTGTTATTTTATAAACTTAACTTGCTTGCAAATATCTTCCACAATTGCCGTCTTTTTCTCATTAAATACAGCCTTATTCTTTTCAAACAGGTTATTGCCTTTTGTATCAATAGAAATAATCAACGGACCAAAGTTCTTCACCCGTGAAACCCACAGCGACTCAGGCATGCCTAAATCCTGCCACTCCACTCTTTCAATTTCCTCTACTTCCGTTGCCGCCAAAACAGCGCAGCCGCCTGGGAAAACGGCATGAAGAGCTTTATCATTCTTACACCCTTCCACGGTTTCCGGCCCCATACCGCCTTTGCCGATAATCAACTTCACACCGGTTTGCTTAATAAATTCCTTTTCAAACTTTTCCATGCGCATACTGGTAGTAGGTCCAATAGAAATCATCTGCCATTTACCGTTATCGTCTTTAGCTACAATCGGTCCGGCATGAAAAATAGCCAAGCCATTCAGGTCAACCGGCAATTCCCTGCCCAGTTCAATCAACCGGCGGTGAGCAACGTCACGACAGGTAATCAGGTAGCCGTCAAGGTAAACAACGTCACCAACTGTAATATTTTCCAGATCTTCATTTTTAATTGGAGTTGTTAAGACCTTTTTCACAGTGATACCCCCTTGTGAGAGATAATTTCATACGACATATCTTCATTAATACGGATCGTGCCCCGTCTATGAGCCCAGCAGCCTGTGGATATAGCCACACTGATTGTGGACGGGTGTCTGGCTGCCGATTCAATATGCACTCCTGTAACAGAGTTTTTACCTGATAAGCCTTGTGGTCCAAGGCCGATATCATTCAGACCTTTCTCAATAAGCAGTTCCATCTGCGCACCTTGTGGATCGTGATGACGGGAGCCGATGGGCCGGAATAGTGCTTTTTTAGAAAGAGTAGCCGCTACTTCAATGGAACCAGCTATGCCGATTCCCACCAAAATGGGCGGACAGGCATTAACGCCGTAAGAAGTCATTACATCAAAGACATATTTAACTACACCTTCATAGCCTTCACCCGGCATAAGTGTCTTACCCTGACCAGGAAGACTGCAGCCGCCGCCGGCCATATAAACTTCTATTTCAATTGATTTTGAGTGAGGGACAATTTCCCAGTTAACAATAGGAACACGTTCGCCTGTATTAGTACCGGTATTTTTTTCTTTAAAAATCTCGACTGCATTATGGCGCAAAGGAGCAACCTTTGTTGCCTCCAGCACGGCATTGCGCAATATTTCCTGGACTTCGGACAGTAAGGGAAATTCAGCACCGGCTTTAACAAAGTACTGAATTACACCAGTATCCTGGCAGCAGGGACGATCCAGCTTGTCTGCTAGTTCCTGGTTCTCAAACATGGAATCATAAACTACCTTTGCCAGATACGTATCTTCCTGCTCTCTGAGCTCGCGCAGCTTTGCCATTACATCATCTGGAAGCCTCTTGCCCATATAGCCGGTAAATTTAGTAATCGTTTCTGTCATTAACTGAATCATTTGTTCTTTATTCATATCGAAGCCCCCTAATATTGTCTCTCGCCTTATTAAGAATAGCGAGGCTTAAAGCACAGTTTAAAACGGCATTGCCCCTGTAATGGAATGCATGAACAGGTAAATCAGCAATACAGGCCAAGTCCATGAAAAGAATAACTTCTGGTATTCAACAAAGTTCATATTTGTTCTTTCTGTTAATAGATACAGCGCCGGAATAACGGGACTTGCCAGGCGGAAAGCTTGCCCTACCATGGATGCCACAGCAGTTTGCTCACTGGAAATACCAAACTGCGCTGCCACTGGTGAAATCACTGCTGCAATTCCAAAGTAGAATGCATCCTGAGGCAGAAAGCAAATGGCCGGTGCTGCAATCACTGCATAAATCGGGGCCATGTGAACTCCCAATGATGCGGGGATAATGCTGATAATACTATCGGCAATTGCCTTGGACATCCCGCTGCTGCCCAGTATTCCGGTAAAAGCTCCTGCTGCAAAGGTCGCTAATGCCGGGATTAATACATCTGATGCGCAATTTCTCATCAATTCCATTTGCTCGTCCACGCCATAGTTGACAGCAAGAGCGATAGCCGAACCAACCATGAAGAGAATACCGCCATGTGCCATATCACCAATCAGCATGGCCAGTACAATAACAGTCAGCACCAAATTAAAGATAAAAAACTTAGGACGTTTAAAATCAGGCTCGAAATTCTTCACTGAAGCAACCATTTCTTCAATATGCTCAGGTGTTATATTTTCTGCATGGGCAGGATCATAGTTCAATCTCGCCCGTTCTTTCTTGCCAATCAGATAGGCGGCAAAGATTGTATACACTTCTGCAACCAGCATCCCCGGGAGAATTTGTCTGAACAAAGCGCTCATATCCACATTCAGCGCCGTAGCAGAGGCAACTAAGGGGCCTCCCCAGGGCAGCTGGTTGAAAATGCCGATAGGCATAGTAATCAGGATTGCGAGATAAGATAACTTCATATTCATTCGTTTATAGAGCGTTAAAAAAGCAGCCGTACACACAACAATGGTTGTTGTGGTGTCACCGTCCAGTGTAACCATGCTAGCTACCATAACTGTAGCCATTGTTATTTTCAGTGGATCACCTTTTGCTTTTTTGATGAAATAAATGCAAAGTGGATCAAACAGACCGGCTTTTAGCATGACGCCAAAATACAATACGGCAAACAAAATTAAGCTGGCCCCGGAAATAACTCCCATTTTTACTGCTTTCGTTGTCGGATTAACACTGTAAAAAACACCATTTTTTATCCAGACAAAGATATCTAATAATTCTTTGTCCAGAATGATACAGGAAACAACACCAAAAATAGCCGGTACGAGAATAAGAGCGGAAAACACAGTTAGTTTCTTTTTTGTCAGAAGTATTAAGAAGGCGATAATCATCGCATAGGCTAATATCGTTAACATCAATGGGCCTCCTCACTATTTCTAAATATTCAGTATACGGATAGCAAGCTCAATGATTCGCATGTTGACAAGCAGTGCTAATCCTCGTCAGAAACCGCTTACGGCGCCGTTTGGTTTCTAACGCACTCTTGACCCCATCTGTCTTCACCTGCTATACTTCCGTTAAAAGATGCGACTCAGGCAATTGGCAAGACTTGCAGTGCGCTGCCGTTAACCTGTATCTCGTCTCTTTTATAGTGTAATGGTTGGTGTCAGTAAAGAAAAATATATATTCACAATGATATAATTGATTTCTTCAATTCAGATAATTTAAGCCGGAGGTAGCATATGGATTTACGGCAACTCGAATATTTTCAAATGGTCAGCAAGCTTCATAGCATTACAAGAGCAGCTGAACAGCTCCATGTCTCACAATCAACAGTTACATTAGCGATCCAGAAGTTAGAAGACAGCTTAGATATACAATTATTCGACCGCAGCCAAAAGCAGCTCTCCCTCACGGCAGAAGGACAAGTATTTTTGCAAAGCGTTTTAGACATTCTAAACCGACTGCAGGATGCAACTGCTGAAATTCAAAAATACCGCCAGCTGCAAAAAGGTACGATTCGCTTTGGCGTACCGCCAATGATCGGCTCCTTTCTCTTTCCGGAAATACTGGCTGAGTTCACATCGCTGTATCCTCAATTGCAGCTTTCCATTATCGAAGAAAGCTCTTCTGCTCTTCGCCAGCTGCTTGAAAGGGGCGAACTTGATCTGGCTATTGTCAATCTATATCAGCCTTCCCTTTTACTTGAGACTTTACCGATAACAACTGAGGAAATTGTTGCTTGCCTGCCGTTAACGCACCCTATGGCAGGCAGCCCTGTCATCAACATACAAGATTTACAGAATGAACCATTCATTTTATTCAAAGAAGGCGCCTACAACCGGCAGATCATTCTTGAAGAATGCAAACGTCACGGCTTTATGCCCAATATACTGCTATCCTCCGACCAAATCGAAACCATAAAGGGTCTGGTCATAAAAGGAGTTGGTATCTCGTTTCTCATCCGGGCAGTAGCACGCCAAAATAATGATTTCGCAGCCGTTCCGCTTATCAGCCCGCTCCATCTGCAATTCGGACTAGCCTGGAAAAAAGATAAGTATCTTTCTAAGGCTGCACAAGCGTTTATTAAGTTTATAACCGAAATCATTTGCCCTCCCAGTGCAATCTAGTAATAAAAAGCTCCGGCCGAATTATAGCAATTCAGCCGGAGCTTTATTCATTTAACAAGACTTATGTGCATAAAAATAGATAAGTATTTTTATACAGAACGGAGGAATAAAGTGGGAACAGTAGCCTTACAGTTAGAACGCTCAACGTCCGGAGTAGTAGCAGCATCCGCCAGTGTTGTTTTTAACACCGTCTTATTTACAACAGGAAATATTAGTTATGCGCCCCTCACAGGTATTATCACAATCAATGAACCTGGCCGGTACGTCATTAATTGGTGGGCCGTCACACAAGCGGCTATTGCCTCGGCAGGCCCTGGGTTCGCTCTTTCTTCGTCACTGGGAGCCTCTATCCAGAGCAATTCACCCAATAAGATCGGGCCATTCAGCGGAGCAGGAGTTATTAATATCACTTCCACACCTGCCACTATTTCCCTGGTAAATTCGACTTCGGGCGATATTACCTTTTCCTCACTGGTTCATACAAAAGCAGGCCTTACCTTATTTAAAGATGAACCGCCAGGCGATTTAAGTGATTCCAGTCTTTGCTTCAGTTACGCTCAGTTGACACATGTTATCGAACAGTTAATTACCTTATATCCGGCTAGCGTTATGTCTGTCTTCACAACCAACGCCAATGTGGTAACAGGCACCGCAACCTCACTTTATACTTCACCGGATGCCGATGGTGCAGGCCTGTTCATTCTAACCGACAGCCTCGGACAATCGGAAGCGATACCAATTGCAGCAATTTGCGGCATTTATACCGGTGAAGCTACCGTATATGATCCCTCTATCACCTATCTCGCTCCCCCCTCACCGCTGCCCAAGGGCTGTGATACCGACCTGATTGCAGCCATTCATGATTATCTGCCCATCCCTACTGAGGTTATTATTCAAATGGGAGTAACTGTTCAAGCCAGCGGAGAAGTTTATCAGAACGAATATGGAATTCTTGTGCTATCCGATGCAGGCGGAAACACCCCGATTTTTGTGTCTGTCAGCAAAATAGCAAGAATAATTACGGCAGCTCCCGACTTATCCGGTTCCAGCAGTAAACCGTCTATTGTGAATAAGATTGCTGCAGATAATGTCACTGTATAATCGGTGTGAGGAAACCCAAAAGCCGGATTTAGCTTACGCTAAATCCGGCTCCTATATTTTCTATCTTACTTTTTCAACTTGGCAGCAATTCCGGCAACATATTTCCCTTGGAAGCGGGCACCTGCCAGTTCATTTTCACTGGGCTGCCGCTGCCCCTGTCCACCGGCAATTGTAGTTGCACCATAGGGCGATCCGCCTGTCATTTCATCAATGGTGGACTGGCCCGGATAGGTGTAGGGCAAGCCGGCAATCAGCATTCCGTGATGCAAGAGCGTTATATGAAAACTAAGTAAAGTAGATTCTTGCCCACCATGCTGAGTAGCGGTACTGGCAAATACACTTCCTACTTTACCGACAAGTGCTCCTTTAGCCCATAATTGGCCGGTTGCATCCAAAAACTGTCTCATCTGACCGCACATATTGCCAAAGCGGGTAGGCGTACCAAAGATAATTGCATCCGCCGAAACTAACTCTTCTACTGTGCAAACAGGGATGTGAGCAAAGGCTTTCTGTGCTTCAATTGCTCCCATTTTTTCAAGAACTTCCACAGGCAGTGTTTCGGGGACCCTGCGTAAAACAGCCTCAGCACCAGCCTCTTCCCTCACACCTGCAGCAATCGCTTCCGCCATCTGATGAACATGTCCATACATGGAATAGTAGACAATCAACACTTTCATAACTTACACCCTCCTTACAGCTGAGATATGTACAAATACATTATCCCTCCCTATTCTACTTATAACCATTTCTTCCCTCCTCAAAGCAATATTTTATATATGACCTAAAGCGTCAGGGAGACTATATCGTGATTATTTTTACTGCTATGCCTACTAAGCTCCTTATATATTTCTAGAATGCCTCTATTGATTTCACTCACATTTGTTCGCGCCACGCTAATACGTATGCCCTTTTTATAATACTGCTCATTAAAAAAGCACTCGGCACCAGGAGTAACTAAAATCCCTCTCCTTTTTAAATTCTCCACAAACTGTATCTCATTTATATAGTCAGGCAGCATCAAATAGCAATAAAAGCCACTCTCACCTCCTACCCATGCTGCACCATATTTTGCTGCATCTGCAAAATGTGTTTTTAAGCATTCAATTCTCAAAGCTAATTCCTTTTTTAGAGATACAACATGCTTATGTAATAAATTGCTGCGTATATAGATTTCTAAAGTTGACTGCGATACCAGAGACGGAGAAAAATAAGAATTGTAGTAGGAGTAGCGCACTTGTTCAGTAAATAGTGGTAATAGATGCGTTGGAATGACACTTATGCCGATCCTAATCCAGGGTATTATCTTAATAAAACTTTTTAAGTAAATATGATGTTTAAAATCTCCATAAGAGTAGATAGGATCTCCATGGTCACCAAATAGGACATCCCCAAAATAATCATCCTCTACAACATATACATCATATTTTTCTGCCAATTGTGCAATGGCTTTACGTTGCGCTTTAGAGTAGCAAGTACCTAGTGGGTTATGGCTGTTAGGTACTGTGTAGAAAAATTTAATTTTCTCTTTTTTGAAAAGATCTTCAAGAAGATTTATATCAATTCCAGCTTGCTCTCGCGGGATACCAAGAATTTTGGCACCATTGCTTTTCAGATAATTACTATAATACCTGTATGTAGGTTGCTCAATCAAAATAACGTCCTTTTTATTTGGAAAAGACATGTTATGTAATATATTAAGAGCTTGCTGAACTCCAAGATTAACAAAGATATTTTCAGGAGTAGTGAACACTTGAAAATCTGCCAGGTATTTGGGCAACAACTTTCTTAAAGAAGGAACACCATATAGTTCATGCCAATCAGAGCTATTGGTATTGCATATGTCAATGGCCCTATCAAGACAGTGTTTTAAATCGGGCGTATAAACATTCCCGAGTAATGGATTCCCACGTGAAAAGTCAATTACCGTAGCGCTCGGTCGCTCTACCTTGAGACGCTGCTCCAAAATATAGCACCCACTCTGAGGAATAGAATAAACTAAGTGTTTGCTCTTTAAAATATCATATGCATTCACCGCTGTATTTTTACTAACCCGATAGGTGGCGCATACTTCACGAATAGATGGCAATCTTTCACCCGATCGAAATCTTCCCTCCCGGATCTCTCTCTCGATATCATCAGCAATCTGCTCGTATGCTGGCTTCATCACATTCAACTCCTAAACTGTATCGATACAGTTTCAATATAACACAATTGTTGGTAATCGGCCCCACCGTTATAATGGATTTAATTCAAAATAAGGATCAGAGGGGGTAAGCATAAGTGCTTAATCAACAATTTTTACTTAATACATCTCATATAATCATTGATGGTCTATTTGATAGTGTCCCGATACTCCTTTCCTTTATAGTCATTTCTTTGGGAGCTGGTGAAAAAGAAACCGGTATCATTATCTCTCTTGCAATTATGGGAAGCACTCTTCTAGGGCTATCTACAATATTTTTTTCCCGATACTTAGGTTTGTTACGCTCCCTAAGTCTGATAATCTTATTATATGGCATTGGATTTTTTACTAATGCATTTTCAAAAAACATTTATTTCACAGGTTTTTGCTTTATCATAGCAGTTGCAGGTTATTGTGTATTTCATAACATTGCATTTACTTATCTTACAGCGAACTCCGACCGCAACTTCTTAGGAAGAAGTATGGGTAATTTCACAGCTATTGGTGATATTGGTAGAGTTCCATTTGCTTCACTTGCTGCTTTTATTGCAGCTTTTACGTTTGGATTTCCAGGATGGCGGATTGTTTGTTTAGCATATGGCTTGGGAGCTATATTATTTGCATTCTATATATTTTTTTCTTCAATTAATGTAAAAACAGATAATCCAGAATCTTTTCCAATAGCTGGACCAACAAGGCATTTCCCTTCATTTTCGCTTTTACGCAACCGCCAATATGCCCTGCCAATAGGCGCAAACATACTTGATGCTTTTGGCAGTGATCAGATATTTACATTTTTGCCATACCTCCTCTTTGCCAAAGGTATTGATTCCAAAATCATTGCCACCTTTGCACTTGCCTTCACATTGGGTTGCATCCTTGGGAAAGTAGCATGTGGAAGAATGGTTGATCTATTTGGCACACGAAAAGTATTTATCTTTTCAGAAATTTTTATGGCATTACTGCTTGTAATTCTTGTTGTAGGACACCAACTCTTTATCATCATTGGAGCATCACTTTTACTTGGTATTGTAACCAAAGGAACCATCCCTGTTATTCAGACTATTATTACAGAGCCTGTTAGGGAAAAACATAACTACGATGATATTTTTTCAATTAGCACCTTTTCTCGAGGGATTACCAATATGGTTACTCCCCTCTTATTTGGTTTCATTGCTTCTTTTTTCGGGATAAATTGGATTTATAGTATCATGGCTATTGCCGTCATATGTGCTATTATACCTGTTCTCATAATGGCTACGTCCGCTACGAGACCAGCTAGCTAATAAAATACATATAAACAAAACTCTCTATTTTTATAAGCGGCATATAGAACAAAGAACCAGCAATAATTGCTGGCTCTTTGTTTTTATAATATCCTTACTCGTTTACTCTTTCACAAGGATCTTCGTAATTTCAGCAATATACAGCGTGTGATGATCTGCATCGGGATAACATTTTTCATTAATCTCCTGATCAACAAACAGCTCCGGTTTATACTCCTGCGCATACAGTTTCTTGCAGAGAATAGCAATTTTTGCTTCTGCGAAATAGGGAACGCCATCGGTATGCTGGACTGTTAAATTGGATTTTGCAATTTTATCTTCGTCTCTGCCGGATGTTGCGCCAAGATAACCTAGTGCTTTTTTAAAGCCGTCATCAAAAAACGTCAAGGAAAAGGTATCCGAGTTATCAATAAATTCTTTCGTATACCGTTGAGGACGAATGGCAATATAGGCAACATTTTTTCCCCACATAACCCCGAGACCGCCCCAAGAAGCCGTCATGGTATTAGCCTTGCCATCTTTTTCGGCAGTAATGAGCATCCACTCTTCGCCTATCAATTTAAAAGGACTATACACAAACTCTTGCGGCTGGATTTCCTTGAAATTACTCATCATCAATTCGCCTCCTGGTTTATTCTAACAACAATCTTTATGTACAAATCATAATATAAATTCTTCCACACGTATAGTATGCACTTTTTTGAACGTTACTTACTAAAAGGATAGTAAAGGGGCAGACCTAGCGTCTGCCCCTTACTTTATTCTTCAATGAATTGTACCAATTCCTTATTGAATTTATCGCGTTCATCATAAAATGCACCGTGTCCACTGTATTTGAGCGGTACAAGCTTTGAGTTGCGGATTCCCTGATTTTGCGCTATCGCTAAAGGAAAGAGACATACTTTATCATGAATGCCATGCAGGATCAAGGTCGGAATCCGTATTCGTGGAAGATCATCGAATAACTCTTCTTTTAGCCAGGCTTGGGCAACTGCGCTTGTAGACCAGCCTGCTGCCTGCAGTCCCATTTGGAAAAACCAATCTGAAAACGGCGCTGTTATATATTGAAAAAAGAACATGTTGCCAAAGCCTTGCAGCATATTAGGCCGGTCAGTATTCGTATCATGAATGATTTTTTCTACGTCTTCTCTTTTTAATCCATGGGGGAAATAAGGCCGCTCGATAAGGCTAGGAGCTGCTGCAGCAAATAGCGCAAGCTTTGACACCCCATATGCATTATGGCGGGCCACATAACGAATAGCAATCGCGCCACCTGTCGAATGGCCTCCCAGTGTAATATTTTCTAAGCCAAGCGCCTCAATGACACAACGAATATCGTCTGCCTGTTGATCGTAGTCATAGCCGCTCCAAGGCTTATCAGAATTACCGAATCCCCTGAGATCAATGCCGATGCAGCGGTATCCCATACGGGGAAGCTGATCAAATTGGTATTCAAACATCCTATGATTTGCCGGCCAGCCATGGATGAATACGATTGTTTTACAGCCCCGGGGGTTAATATCCTCTACAAAAAGCTTTACGTCCGGGCCAACCGGAATATAATAGCCCATGCCAAATCACTCCATTACAAAGTTCTTTACATGGTAATATATTCAACCTGGAAGTAAAATGCGCTAAGTTAATTTTTTATGTTGACCTTATCGCTTACTTTTTTCGCATGCCTGTGAGATGATCGATGCTAATTCGAATAACTGTACACTTATCCTTAAAAGCCTCTATAACCTTCAAGCCTTTTTCCTGATAATCTGGACTGTATTTATTCACTAATTCCGTTAACATAGTAATCTTTTCCTTTTCACCTGTTATGTTGGCTCTACCAAAAACGATAACACTTTCGTACTTTGCCGTAAAAGAAGCTGGGACTATTTCTGAATAGTTGATAACGGTGAAGCACACGTTACTGTTAGCCGCTATATTCTCTAATTTGTGACCTTCAAGAGCACAATGCAGATAAATGGCATTGTCTATGATAATATAGTTTAACGGCACACCATAAGGCTGACCAGCTTTATCCACTGTCGAAAGAACTCCATATTCACCCTGTTCTAACATCTCCATCGCATCCGAGCTTGTTACCTGCTTATTTGCATCACGGGCATTTCTCATCATTACCTCCTAAAGTTTAAAAAATCTTAACCTGTAACACCACTAAATTATTGGGACCTCTATTCTGAAATCCATGCCCTTCGCCTCGAGGTGACAGAATAATATCTTTTTCATTCAGTACAAATTCCTGTCCGTTGATGGTAAGCACTCCGCTCCCTTCTACAATATAAAAGACCTCGTCCATATCTTGATGAGTATGTTCAGGCGTATTTTGTCCCGGAGCATACAATAATAGCCCTACATCCAATTTGCTGTCTTCATGACCAATGGCCTTACGAACTGATTTTTCCAGTGAGAACTCCAATAAAGAATCAACATTAATTTTTTTCATTACTGTTCCTCCTGTTTATTTTCTTATCATGATTTTTTTCTTACTCCGTAATCTTAGCAATTTCTCTTCTAATGACCGGAGGAGCAAGTGTTGCAATCGGCACCGCTAAGCATATGGCAATCATCCAGTTTCTCAGCCAGTGTTGAAGGAACTCCACCGAACCGCTGTTCACCAAAGTTAACACAGCGGATATGATTAACGATGTCAAGCTCCCCATTATTGTTCCAAATAACAAGGTTGTATATTTACCGCTTATTCGCATGAATTCACCTCTTTCTAAGTCTGCAATCGATAGGTACATTGCCTATAACTGCATTTGTTACTATAATAGGGAAGAATGTTTCTTTTCGCAAGAAGGCACTATTTCGTTGGGTACAAACCAAATGGTAACTATTATTGATTTTACTGGAGGTTACAATGGAAGAAATTAAAATATGCCCAATAGAAGCAGCCGTCAATCTAATTGGTCACAAATGGAAAGTCCTGATTCTGAGAAACCTACTCAATACAAACCACCAACGGTTTAGTGATCTTTTGCGTGGTATAACCGGAATCAGTCAAAAAATGCTTACGCAGCAACTGCGGCAAATGGAGCACGATGGCTTAATTACGCGGAAAATTTATGCCGAAGTGCCGCCAAAAGTTGAATATTCCTTAACCGAACTCGGCTGGAGCCTGCAACCGATTTTAGAATCTATTAGTCTCTGGGGCAAAGACTATTTAACAAAGCAAGGTAAGAGCCTTGACGACTTAGTCGACGATTAACTTAGCAAAAGAAAAAAGCTACTCTCACTGAGTAGCTTTTGCAGTATTACTAATGGAGCCTATGTTTCGCATTGTCCCATACAATAAACAGCAGGAGCAGACTGGCAAACAGTAAGTTCAGTATTGTGATAAATACCTGCTCTGTAACACCTAAGCTTGATTGAATATGCTGCCCGATAAAGACAAAAAATACAAAGGTCGGGAGGTATGCCAGGTAGTACAGAAAGCAAACTCCCAGGACAAGTCCTATCAGCTTCTTCATTTTCATCCCTCCAGCACTTCACTCTCTTACTACCATAATATGATTTTTCTGATTATTTTGTCAATGTTTTAAGAAGCAAAATAAAAAGCTGCCCCAAAAGGCAGCTTAATTTTTTTAAATCTTAATGATCCCAATAGAACTTAAGAACACAATGATCAGCAGTACGGGTGTAACATAGCGAACAAGGAAAAAATAACATTTTACCAAGCCGGCAATTTTGAGTCTGCCGTGATTGGACAACTCGGTCACTACATCGTCCTGCTTAATTGAGTAGCCCATCATTAAAGCAATCAATAAGCCCCCGAGCGGTAATAATATATTAGAAGAAATATAATCAAACAGATCAAAGAATCCTAAGCCAAAGAAAGTAATATGCCCTAATACGCTGGCCTTATCAACAGATAAGGTCGCTAATATTCCCACCGCGAACATAATAAAAGCGGTTAAAATAGCCGCACCTTTACGAGACATCCCCTTTTCTTCAGACAAATAGGCAACAGGTACTTCTACCAGAGATAACATAGCCGTAGTAGCTGCAATTGCCGTTAAAAAGAAGAAAGCGACTAACAGAACGGTACCAAAGGGCATTTGTGAAAATACAAGTGGAATTGTCATAAATAACAGGCCTGGCCCCGCAGCTGGCTCCATACCGAAAGAAAATACTGTCGGGAATATGGCAAGACCTGCGAGCATCGATACCAGTGTATCGGAAAAGGCCACTTTAACAGCAGTCTTAAACATATTATTATCCTGAGTAAAGTAACTGCCGTACGTCATCATGGTTCCCATGCCAAGCGATAATTTAAAGAAAGCAAGCCCCAGTGCTGCCAATATGGCGGCAGCTGACAGCTGACCAAAGTCGACATGGAACAGGAAGCGGATTCCTTCTTCAGCGCCAGGCAGCGTCAACGCACGAATATCACAGATAATGATGAGAACAAATAATAATGGCATTAACGTCTTGGTGATTTTCTCAATGCCCTGCTTTACTCCCATTGCTAAAATAGCTGTTACAACTGCTAATACAATAAACTGCCACAAGATCGGCGATAAGGGGCCCATAATCACAGAACCGAATTGCGCTTTGGCTGTCTCCATCGTAACATTGGCAAAATCCCCTACAATAGCCTTAAACAGGTAAAAATATACCCATCCTGCCACGCAGCTGTAGAAAAACATAATAAGGCAGGATGCACCGACGCCCATGATACCAATGTTTTTCCATGGTGTACCTGGTTTGAGCTGTTCCAATGCACCGACTGCATTTTTTCTGGTTTTGCGACCAATGTAAAATTCGCTCAACATGACCGGCAGACCGACAAACAAAATACAGAAAAAATACACCAATAAAAAAGCTCCACCGCCATTTTGGCCTGTCAAATAAGGAAATTTCCAAATATTTCCCAAGCCCACCGCTGACCCTAACGTTGCAAAGAATACTGCTAATCCTGACGAAAAGGTCTCTCTTGTTTTATTTGTTGTCAATCAATTCCACTCCCACTTTTCAGATAGAATAAATATGCCTTACTATAATACCATGTTTTTTAGCTGGGAGCTTACTTTTATTTTGTATAATTTTAAAAATACTTTAAATACCAATTCAATGAGTTGAAGACATCTTTTTAAAACAGTGGCACCTGCAACCGCTTAAGTGATTCTGCTCTTTTTGTTACTACCACTTTTTCATTATCCAGACTGCCGATTATAATCGCTGCATCCCGGTCATGGTGCTGCCGGTTTGCGTATACTCTGTGCTCATAGGTTGTTGCATAACAGTACATACAGCCATGAGGACAGCAGTCATAAGCGCCGATATCGACGCTTTTTATACAATTGCAGGCCGGACGCTGATTGATATCCTTCTCTGTTTTTAGCGTAAAGCCTAAAATATTTTCAATCCGCTTTTGATCAATACAAGCCGCCTTTTCAATAGTATAGCGACTGAAATCAGTTATTTCACAGCAGGTCGCCAACGCAAGGTTATACTCAGCTGCAATCTTAGCAAACCCCTCGCCAATCAGGTATTTGTCGGCAATAGCTACCGGCCGCTCAGCAATACTTTGCATTTTGAGCCGAAGCTTGGGGTAAAGATCAATAAAACTAAACACACACTGCCCGGTATAGCCGCTAAGCCTCCTACACAAACTGCCAAACTTGTCCAGATGATACTCTACAGAAAGCTCCTGATTGATAATGATAGGATCATAGCGCCAAACTATCCGTTCACGGCCAATAGTGGCGCTTAAGCGCTTAAAAGTGTCCACAATTGCTGACTTAGCTGGCAAATTCTTTTCGATATTCGTGTCATACGGTGTAATCGTAAATTGAAAGTAATAAGGATAGCCCATAGCATCAATAGTCTTCAACTTACTCAGCATGGGCTCAGCATTTTTTGTCCAAAAAACAATGCAGTCAATACTCTCCCTGGTAAAAACAATCCGGGAAATGCTGTTCCCATTATAGGGATTCTTTACAAGAAAGCTGCCTTGTTTGAGGCGATTGATGAACCATTCTGCATAAAAGGCAGGAATATCAGTCCTTCTGCTGGCACTTATAATCATTGCTTTCTTCACACTTCTTATTTATTTTTCTATATTCCTGCGGAGTCAGACCGACATGCTTCTTAAAAAACTGATAAAAGGTAGAAAGACTGCCAAAGCCGCACAACAGCGCAATACTTAAGATAGTTTCATCAGACTCTTTAATCAGCTGTGCCGCTTTTGCTATACGCAATCTATTACAATACTCTACCGGTGTTGCATGGTATTGTTTGCGGAATAAGCTAATAAGATGATTACGGCTAATACGCAGTTCTTTCATTCGGTCTGCCAGTTGCAGGCGATCATCATAGCAGGTATCGAGAATGAATTTTACCTTTTCAGTTACATCCAGTGCCGGATTGAATTCAACTAAATCGGGTCGGCATCTTTTGCAGGGACGCAGTCCAGAGTCATAAGCTTGCTGCAGGTTATTGAAGAATGCCACATTATGCCGCAATGGAACCTTAGATTTACAGGAAGGCCGGCAAAAAATCCCTGTCGTTTTTACTCCATACCAAAATACGCGGTCATACGTACTGTCACACTGAACGACGGCATTCCATTTTTCATCTTCAGTCGGCATGCCCTAACTACCTCCGTTTAAGCTTTGCTTACTACTATTGTAGCAAAATGAGCCTGTACTGTCTTATGGTATTTCACACTGCAATATTAGAAAAGCGACCGTTTTCCGGCCGCCTGCTGTCCAATGCTCTTATTCTTCAAGCATGATAACCGTTGTACCTACTGATACTTTGGCAAACAGTTCTTCAATATCCTGATTATACATTCTGACACAGCCGCCGGAAACCAGTCCCTCGACGGGACCATTCCAGGAGCCATGAAGGCAGGTCTTATCGCTTGATAAAACCATTCTCCGGGAGCCAAAATCGAAATCTATGATTTCCGGTTTCTCAAACACCAGTTTTTCAAGGATTTGATAATTCCCTGCCGGAGTGGGTGTCACCTCTCTGCCAATCCCTACCGTATACTCGTTTATTACTTTATTATCTTCAAAATAATAAAGACGGCATTTTGTAAGGTTGACGATTATATGATTATTCATTTAGATCTCGCCGCCTTCTAACTTAACTGTTATATTTTTTGAACAAAAGTCTTCAATCGTATCACAAAAAGTAAGCTTGCCGTAAATTCTCCGGTTATCAATATACTGGGGTATGCCAGCTTTTCGCAGCGTATCGCTGAAGATAACATAGTCATAACGGGAGGTATTATCAATATAACTGGCAATATTCAAGACTTCACTGCGAACCAGATACGTACAGTGAATCACTTCCACTTCAATTAAGCCTTTGATCCGTTGATGGAAAACATCGAAATACAACTCTGCATATTGGTAATAGCCATATTCATTGACATGAAAATGATAGTTTGAATAGTAGCTGGCTTCACTATCACCATCCTTCAGTAGTGGCCCGATAACCGGCATCCCTGTTTCCAGCATCACTTCCAATGTATCTAGAGCAATGAAATTATCACAATCAGCCACAAAATAATGAGTCCCTCTGGCCCGTGCCCATTCAATTGACTCCTGACGCAGACGCTTAAGTACAGTCAGCTTCAAGTCATTCCAATCATGTGGCGAGTATAGCTGCACTTGTTCATCAACATCATTTGATGAATAGTAAATCTCCGAATACCGGTCCTTCACCCTTTCGATCCACTGCTCCAGGACTTCTGCAGTATTATCATTGTTATTATTAGTCCGTATATAAAGCTTAATTTTCGAAGCAGGATATGTCTGGTTTTCAATTAAGTTGAGATATAAAGGCAAAACATGTGCTTTGTCTTTGGCAAGAATCGCAACTGTAACAAAATCGGTAGTACTCATGATGATTTTAACACCCCTTGCTTTTCATTCTTATATTTTATCTTCTCTTATGCGTGCAAGATCTGCATCTACCATCATTTCAACTAATTGATTCAGGCTGACCTTCGCTTCCCATCCCAATATTCTTTTGGCCTTAGCCGGATTACCCAGCAAAATATCTACTTCGGCAGGACGATAAAACTTCGGATCAATGACAACATAATCTTCGTAATTAAGGCCAACATATTCAAAAGCAATCTTGCACATATCCCGCAAGGTTGTTGTCCGTCCGGTAGCTACAACATAATCATCAGGGTGTTCTTGCTGCAGCATTAGCCACATCGCTTCAACATAATCCCCGGCAAAACCCCAATCCCGCTTTGCATCCAAATTGCCCAATCGCAATTCCTTTTGTTTGCCTAACTTTATTTTTGCTACACCATCTGTAACTTTTCTTGTTACAAATTCAATGCCGCGAATTGGTGACTCATGATTGAAAAGAATTCCGCTGCAGGCAAACATATTGAAGCTTTCCCGGTAGTTAACCGTCATCCAGTGCCCAAATAATTTGGCAACTCCATACGGACTGCGGGGGTGGAAGGGGGTTGTTTCCGACTGTATTGGTTCATGAATCAGTCCGAACATCTCACTGCTGGAAGCTTGATAGAATCGAATACTAGGATCAGTTTGACGAATAGCTTCTAATACATTCAAAACTCCGATACCGGTGGATTGTGAAGTTAATATCGCCTGCTGCCATGACGTTCCGACAAAGCTTTGGGCACCCAAATTATATACTTCGCAAGGATTAGCTGCTTTTATCGCTCTAATAATTGACGCTACATCCGTTAAATCTCCGTTAAAAAGTTCAATTTCGTTCTCAACATCCAGATACTGCAATCTCCAGGTGGTTGATGTTGCTCTGCGGGCAATTAAACCATAAACCTTATAGCCTTTACTCAACAATAATTTAGCTAAATACGCTCCATCCTGACCAGTAATGCCCGTAATTAATGCCGATTGCATCCAAGCACCTCCACAAGCCATACTCTAAAAACTCTATCCGATTTTCCTTACTCCGTAAGCCAGATGTCATATTGTATGCGGACATTAGTCAAGTGGTGACAGCAGCCAATAAATACCATAAAAGAACAAAAAAAGTCTTCGGGCCAGCCCCAAAGACTTTTTCACTCAGCATCCAATATGTATCTTATCTCCCAGCCGCTGGACAAACAGTTCCCAGCCTTGCCTGTCGTCCCTGGCCATCCCCCCCTGAATGGAAAGAAGGGGATATTCCTCCACCAAACTGACATAATACTCGACCATTTCATTTGGTGTGCGAACAAAGCCTTCGCCGGGAAAGTTATATTTGCCATTCTCAAAATAATTCGAAGCGGCTACATCAACTGCTAAAGCAATCTGCTCGCCTGGCTTGTAACCGGCTTTTTGGACAGCTCCCAGTATAACAGCTAAGGCCTCTTCATTTGACACTAAATTTGGTGTAAAACCACCATCTTCACCGGTAGACGTATTCCGCCCCAGCTTGGTCAGGACTTGTTCCACAGTATGGTAAACTTCCGTACACATTTGAAGTGACTCACCACCTGATAATTGCCCTATAGGCACTATCATAAACTTATAAAAATCAAGTGTATTGGCTATATCCTTGCCTCCACTGAGAATATTAACAGCCCCATCCATGTTTTGTGTTTACCTCCTTCTCCTGCCATTTTTACTGTTTTCCCGGCAAAATTATTAATATAAAAAGAGGCTGTGTAAAACTGCTGAATATGATACCATTATACTAACGAATATTTTATATTACATGAACAAAGTTGTTAAAATATAGCACAAAATTGTCCAGGTGGTGATTATCATAGAGATGGCAATTGATAAAAACGGGCGTAAGTGTGATTTAAATATTAACAATGATTTTCCTGTAGATATCCATCGCAGCGAGCACCATCGCCGGGGAACTGCTTTTGAATGCCACTGGCATGAAAATTTTGAAATACTCTATTTTGAACAAGGCGAAGCGCTGATCCATTGCAACTCTCGCCCCATTCATGTCGGACCGGGAGAGCTAATTGTCATTAACAGCAATGATCTTCATTATGGGGAGAACTTATCGAGTCAGCTTGTTTATTATGTAATTGAATTCAATCTTTCTTTTCTACATAGCAATCAGCTTGATTTGTGCCAGACAAAATATGTAACACCTTTGGTCAATAACCGTATTCTTTTTCGCAATCAAATCGAACATAATGACGAATTGCTGGATGAGGTACGCCATCTAATTGCGGAATATTATCGCCAGGATTTAGGTTATGAGCTTGCCGTTAAAGCATACATTTATCGGATACTTGTTTTATTGCTTCGTTTTTATGGAGAAAAGACCATCAGTGAATCGGAAAAAGAGCGCCAGCGCCGAACCGTAGGGCGACTCAATCCCATACTGGAATACATAGAATCTCACTACACCGAAAAGCTCAGCCTTGGCGAGCTATCTGCCATGGCGGCTATGAGCCCGCACTATTTTTGCCGTCTTTTCAAAAACCTTACCGGTAAATCACCAACCGAATATATTAACCATTTACGCTTAAATAGAGCAGTCCTTCTATTACGGGAAAGTGATCTTACCATTACTGAGATAGCGGTCTCTGTCGGCTTTAATGACAGCAACTATTTTAGCCGGTTGTTTAAAAAATATAAGCACGTATCACCTTCACGAGTGCTGAAATAGGCAATAAAAAAGCAACAGAATCGTTGGATTCTGTTGCTTTTTACTGCTATTCAAGCCTCATAGCATACCGCTGCTCCGCTTGCCACTAATTCTCCTATATAGCCCGCTACTTCGATGTGTACCGGATGAACGAGATAGGCATCAAAATCTTCCATAGCTGCGAATTCCGTAATCAGCAGCAATTCATAGGACGAGGCTCCGTGACGTATGTCCACTTCAACTTTTACCTTGCGAAGATACTCAATCCTTCCTTCCATACTCAATAACAGGTCCTTCGCCTTTGCTATATTCTCATCCGACCGGTCTTTTAACTTAAGCAGCAAAGTATTTGTAACCATGTTCTTTGACCCTCCTTATTGTCCATGCAGGCGAATACGCAATGATGAGATCTTCGCCTCTTTAGTAACAAAGCAAAAATCAAGAGGCACCGGACTGCCCTCAAAATCACCCGAAACCTGGGCATTCACGATGTGCTGTTCGCCCTGGGCTGCACAGCTAATGACCACAAGTGTGTCATTGTATTGTTCATGAGTCTTCTTAAGCCAGCTTTTAATTTCTGCCTGTCCGCGAAGCTCCTGTCCCTCATCTTCGACAACGGCATCATCTGTCAAGCAGTCTATTATTGCCTCTACATTAAAATCATTCTTAGCCTGAATAAAAGCAGCAATAACCGGTGGTAATACTACAGCCATTCATACCACTCCTTAACTTTTTTTACTATCATGTTAATCATACTAAAAGTAATATGACAACAGCATGTCATATTACTTTCAGACCGTTTGCTAAAGCCTCAGCACCTGATCAGCTCTACTCCAGTGAATACAGGCGGTTCTATTTTCTTATCGTTTTAGGGCTGACAAGGTACAATCCTCATAAAAAATTAAAGCCTGCCTCAAACGATCTATAATAGTATCTCGGATATGTTCCGGCTCAATTACTTCCACCAGGCTGCCGAAGGATAAAATATAACTATAAATCCATTCCCCTTCCGGCAGGGAAACCTCCAGAATATAGCTTCCGTCATGATTAGCACTAATGAATGCATCATCAAAATAATCGTATAGACGATTTAGGGCTTTCGCATGAAATCGCAGCTTCAATTGCACAAGCTCCCGTTGGTAATCAGCAGCCTTTGCAGAGCTTACTGATACTAAACGCTCATCAAAGGATTCTTCTGTCACTTCGAGATTTTTGAGACGTGAAATACGAAACGTTCTGAGTTGCTGCCGACATCTGCAGTACGCAATTAAATACCATGCATTTCCCTTAAAAATCAATTTTACCGGTTCGGCTAGACGATCACTCCTATGCCCCTCACCACTCACATAGACGAAGCGGATAACCTTTCGCTGCAGCATTGCCTGCTTTATCTCATTGAACTTATTTTTTTCATTTGCTATGGCACCCCAAGGAGAAAAATCTACTTCTACCCAATCGTAGTCAGGCAATTTCTTGAAAAGAGCCCCTATTTTTTCAAGTGCCTTATCCACTTCCGGGTATTGAGTTGCCTGCAGCGTTTTGAGCGCAATCAGCAGGCTCTCACTTTCGGCCTCTGAGATTAAGGCTCGATTCATTGCGTAGCTCTCCAGCAGAGCGATGCCACCACCGCTTCCTTTATTCATATACACCGGTACTCCGGCAGTAGAAAGAACATCAATATCCCGGTAAATAGTTCTTGTTGACACATCGAAGCGGTCAGCCAACTCCTTAGCTGTAACCGTTCCTTTATTTAACAGAATTGTTGTGATTTCGTACAAACGGTTTATTTTCATGTTTCACCAAATTAATCAAATTATTGGGATATAATAAAATCACTTAAACTAGTCGTCCTACGTTCAGCTTAATAAGGAGTGTGATAATATGGCTTATTGGCTTGCAAAAACCGAACCGGAAAGCTTTAGCTATAGTGACCTGGAAACATTGGGACGTGACCGCTGGAACGGTGTGAAAAATTTTGCTGCACTAAAGCACATCAGTAACATGACACCAGGTGATGAGATTTTCATTTATCATACTGGCAAAGAAAAGGCCATAGTAGGAGTCGCTGAGATTGTATCTTCTGCCTATCCAGACCCTAACGAAACTGATGAACGGTTAATCGTGGTAGATGTCGAGCCTCGCTACCGCTTAGCCAGGCCGGTAACACTAAAAGAAATAAAGCTAAATACCATTTTTCAGAATTGGGAACTTGTTCGTCAATCTCGGCTTTCAGTCATGCCTGTAACCCCCGAGCATTGGAAGCTAATTCATCAAGCTGCCAAATCATAATCATTTCCATTAAACTCGCATAAGACAGAAGGACAACCTTAGCTGCGAGGTTGTCCTTCTCTATGGCCTACGATTTAGAACTTAATTGATTTGGCAACACCTTTCATATTGAAAAAATTCGCTTCCGCCTCTTCAATATAGAATAATTCGAAACTAGGATCATCTGCACTGTACATATTGCTGAGAAAAGGAGCTGCCGTTAATGCTGCCTGCTTGGTTTCTTTTGTAGAATGAAATACAGCTTTGCCTTTTAACCGTATCCACTCATGGGATTTGGATGTGGTAGACACCTCAAAATAAGGATTTTGTGTAAGCTGCTTGTATACATCTTTTTTATTGCTAGTACAAAAATATAGTTTATCCTGATAATTCATGACAAACCCGAAGGGACGCACTTTAGGTGTTGTACCCTCTACAGTTGCCAGATAAAAAATCGGGTTTTCCGTAAGAAATTGTAAAACCTCATTCATCGTAACTTCCGCCTCCTTTCTCTTTTATCCCCTTATTATGATTCTACAAGAAAATAATATGCGCCAACTAAATCCAATATTGCTATGCTTAATAGGGTTTCGTATGATTAAATTCGGCTGACTCTACCCAGTCACTTGTATGATTCAGAAGCTCAATAATAGTATCAAGTACATCGACATGCTTTTCTTCTTCCTCCATAAGCTTACCAAAGATCTCTTTTTCATCTTGATTTTGTGCTTTTTCTTGCAACTGCCTGTAAAGTGCTACACTTTCTTTTTCTTTTATAAGAGCTTCCCGGTATACATCAAGCTGCTCATCTTTTAATTTAGCAATAACCTCCTGATTGTCAGGATGAATGGATTTACTGCTGCTGACAAAAACATTTTGTATTCTGCTTAAAGAAGGATCAGGTGCAATATGCTTGAAATTTTGACTTTGAGCGAGTTGGATAATTTGATAATGGCGCTGTTCATCATCGGCCAGGCCCTCTAAGACCTTTTTTAAATCTTCATACTTTGCTTTTTCCGCCAAGTGCCTGTAGTACTTCTCACCGTCTAATTCCATTTGTAAGGCAAAATCAAAAGCATTCATAAAATCCCCTCCTTATTACTAGCTTTATTATAATACTAGCAAATATTACTAGCAAATTTTCCTGTAATCATACAACAGGCAAATAAAACTGGATGATAAATGTCGTGCCAGTATTACCGGTTTGTATACTGATCTTTGCTCCATGCCGTTCTGCCACCCGGTAACATACAGGCAGTCCCAGTCCGGTGCCATTTTCTTTAGTAGTAATAAACGGCATACCCAGTTTAGGCAATACTTCAGCTTGAATTCCTACCCCGGTATCTTCAACAGAAAGAATAAGCCTGTTTGCGTTGGTATAGGTCCGAATCGTCACTACCCCTTCGTGCTGCATAGCTTCCAAACCGTTTCTCACCAGGTTTAAGATTAGCTGGCGAATTTCATTTTCGTCAAATTCGCTATTTGGTATATCATCCAGACTGATGAGAACCTCATGTCCCCGGCGCAGTGCATCGGCCTGAAGCAGTGGGTACAGTGCATGAATAACTGTGTTTAAATTGCCAATCTTCATATTTACAGTTTTGTTCTTAGCCAGAGACAAGAATTCTGTTATGATAGAATTTGCCCGGTCCAGTTCTTCTATCATCGTATTGATTTGCTCTGCGTGTTCTGCAAAGTGTTCTTTTCTTTGAAATAACTGCAGATAGCCCCGGACAGTTGTCATGGGATTGCGAACTTCATGACCAATACTCGCAGCCATATCCCCCACCGAGTCCAGACGATCGATTCGAGCTATTTCCTGCAGCACCTTTTCCCGCTGCTGATGCTCCTTTTCAAGATTATCACGAAGGCAGGCAATTTCTTCTATAAGACATCGCAGCTCAGGAAATTCACGTTTTAACGGCTCGGGTTGTCTCTGGTTTTTAATATATGCTGCAAGGCGCATTAATCCTCTTGACCATTTATTAAAAGCAAGCCGAATTACAGCAAGTATGATCACCCAAATGCCAACGGCATATAAAATTACCCTTTCACGTAGTACTTGAAGTTCAACCAAAACATCCTCAGTTTTGGCAGATGCCCAGGTATGGCCAACTAACTCTCCCTGATAAACGATTGGGTAAGTAATATTAATGACCGGTTTGCCACCCCATCCGGTAGAGTTATTAAACTGGGAATACTCAGGCTCCCTCGATTGATATATTTTACGTGATTCGGGGCGCACCACTTTTATTAAACGAGCTTCATTGAATTCGGGGCCAATTGCGATAATTCTCTCCAATTTCTTGGAATAAATACCCAATCCATAATCAGGGTTTTTGTTTGATATTTCCAGCAGTATCGGTTGCAGCCATTTATTCAGTATGATTGCTTTTTCATCCTGACCGATAGGCAGCCTGTCAACATCATCTATTGTAGTAACAAATAATTGCATGTCGATATTGCGCTCTAAAGCTGACGAAATTTTAAGCAGCTGCAATTGTTTCTTTTGAATTAATCCCTCTTCTTTTTCCTGTAAAAATAAATACGTAGTTACTAAAGAGCATGCCGTAGCAAATACTGTTAAGATAATATATGTTTTTGTTGCCGTGCCGATTGAGAAATACATTCTTCAGCTCCTTTAAGAGCCTGTGTGCAAGCCACAAGCACTATTCATGCTATTTATTCTTGCAAACACTAGAAAAACCTTCCTTTTTTACCCAGTTAGCCTTTTTTTCAAAGCAACCTGTGAAGCATGGAATAATAAAGGACAATCTTTGTCTTTCGACAAAGATTGTCCTTTTCTCTTATAAGCTGGTGAGCACAGCCTTCCGCTTTTCCAAAGAAAGCTTTACATTGATAATTCGCTGATTAGATGATCCTCTAAATTGTAGATCATAGCTTTTACATTTTTCAATGAAAGGTCCATCAATTAGAATATCTGTAGCTGTAAGCAGCTCCAATACCTCCGGAGCAGAAGCTGCTTGCTCCAGCAGCTCTTCAAAAGTAAATCCTGTATAGGTAATGACATTAAACCCTTTTTCATGAGCAGCCCGGGCCAGTTGAGCCATAGCTGCGCATTGGCAGAAAGGCTCTCCTCCGCTTAGAGTCAGGCCTTTCAACAACGGATTTTTTATCATTTCTTCAACAATCTGCTCAGGAGCAGCAACAAAACCATCTTCAACAGGCCAGGATTGAGGATTGTGGCAGCCTACACACTGATGAGGGCATCCTTGAGCAAAGACAACAAACCGAATGCCAGGCCCGTCCACAATTGACTCACGAATAATCCCGGCAAGTCTTAGCAGTTGATTCAAAGAGTTTCCATCTCCCTGCCCGTTTCTGTAACATTAAGATGCTTGACCCGGTCTCTCACCTCAGCACGCTTGGCGTTATTAAACCGCTCGAGAGTACCGACAAGATATCCTGTAATACGGCGAATTCGCTCAAAAGAGGGCCCTTCCATTTCACTGCGGCTGCATTTCGGGCAAGCATCACCTATGAGTCCATTAAATCCGCAAACAGGATCGCGGTCTACAGGATGGTTAATGGAACCATATCCTACCCCTTGTTCCTTCATGCAGCGAATCACGGATTCGAAAGCATCTAGATTACCCGAAGGATCACCATCAAGCTCAATATAGGTGATATGTCCGCCATTTGTAAGCTTATGATAAGGCGCTTCAAGGTTAATTTTATCATAGGCACTAATTGGATAGTAAACAGGAATATGAAATGAGTTTGTATAATATTCGTGATCAGTTACTCCGGGTATACTACCGAATCGCTTGCGGTCAATCTCAATAAATCGCCCTGAAAGACCTTCTGCCGGTGTTGCGATTAAAGAAAAATTTAGTTTGTATTTTGCAGCAGCTTCGTCCATCCGCTTACGCATATGACTGACAATTTCCAGTCCAAACTGCTGAGCTTTTGCCGATTGCCCATGATGCTCACCAATTAAAATTTTGAGGCATTCAGCCAGACCAATAAATCCAACAGTCAATGTACCATGCTTTAGTACTTCCCGTATTTCGTCATCCGGTCCCAGATTTTCTGCATCTAACCATACAGCAGTTCCCATTAGAAAGGGAAAGTTACGCACTTTCTTCCGGCATTGGATTTCAAAGCGATCAAGCAGCTGATCAATACATAAATTGATCATATCATCCAATCTTGTGTAGAACTCGGTTATATTTTGATTGCTCGAAATGCCTATCCGGGGCAAGTTAATAGAAGTAAAGCTTAAATTTCCTCGGCTATACGCGATTTCACGAGTGGGATCATTCACATTGCCGATAACGCGGGTACGGCAGCCCATATAAGCAATTTCAGTTGCAGGATTTCCTTCCTGATAATACTGAAAATTAAAAGGAGCGTCAATAAAAGAGAAGTTAGGGAAAAGACGTTTGGCACTAACGCGGCAGGCAAGCTTAAATAGATCATAGTTGGGATCACCGGGGTTATAATTTATCCCTTCCTTGATCTTAAATATCTGGATAGGAAAAATCGGTGTCTCACCAAAGCCAAGCCCAGCCTCAGTAGCAAGCATAATATTTTTCATCACCATACGGCCCTCAGGAGATGTATCAGTACCATAATTAATGGAGCTAAAAGGTACCTGGGCACCAGCACGGCTATGCATGGTATTTAAGTTATGAATCAAAGCTTCCATTGCCTGATAGGTTGCTCTGTCTGTTTCTTCCAAGGCCTGTTCCAGAGAGAAAGCCTGTGCTTTTCTTAACGTCTCCGGCTCGAATGAATCAGATAAAAGCGCGTATTCTTGCTTAATATAATCATTGTTATTTGCCACAACAGGCATCAATTGTAAATTAGTAAAGATTGTTTTAGCAGCATCTTTCACATTGTCCACAATAGAAGCTTTGCGCCCCACAGCAAATTCAAGCGTTCTAATTAGATTTTCCGTATACCTGCGGGCAAAAGTCTTGCGTACCCCATCGGCAAGTCCATAATCAAAATTAGGAATGCTCTGTCCTCCGTGTTGATCGTTTTGATTGGACTGAATGGCGATGCAGGCAAGTGCTGAATAACTGGCTATATCATTAGGTTCGCGCAAGAAGCCGTGGCCAGTGGAAAACCCATTATTAAAAAGTTTCTGAATATCAATCTGGCAGCAGGTTGTTGTCAGAGTGTAAAAATCAAAATCATGAATATGAATATCTCCATCATGGTTAGCCTTTGCATGCTCAGGCTTCAAGATATACATTTCATTATATATCTTGGCACCCTCTGCGCCATATTTAAGCATAGAGCCCATCGCAGTATTGCCGTCAATATTGGCATTATCCCGTTTCAGATTGCTCTCTTTAGAGTCCCGATGGGTAATCTCTTCATAGGTTTTCATCAGCCGGGTATTCATCTCACGGGCTCTTGTACGTTCAGCCCGGTAAAGAATATATGCTTTTGCTACTTTGGAAAGATCGGCATCAATTAAAACCTTCTCAGCTATATCCTGAATTTCTTCCACTGTAGGAGATGTTTTTTTAGCAGAGCTTTCTTCACTCGCTTGCTTAGAAACGGCAACAGCTAGCGCCAGCGCTAATTTGTCATCTCCCATACCGGCAGCCTGAAGCGCCTTGTTAATAGCATTACTGATCTTTTCTAAATTAAACGGTACTTCCCGCCCATCTCTTTTCACAATTGTTGTAATCATAACTGTCATTAGGCCATGAATATGCTTCTGCGGCCCCTCGCCTCCTCGTTTGATTGCTAACTACAATGTTATTACCACATATTGTGTTTGTCAATAGCTGCACAATCAAGATATAGTGCAAAAATTACCTAATAAACTGGAATTGCTGCTATATAGTATTGCTGTAATACAAATGGAATAAGCCTTAAATTCAAAATTTAAGGCTTATTCCGCATTGTTACCCTTATTTATTTATACACTGACATTCAAAATTGTTAAATCCGCTCTAACTGGGAGTACACCTAAGAACGTTGTACTGTCAATAGCACTTACTAACTGAAACGTTACCGGAACAGCAGCAACGAAGATTAAGGCATTGCCGCTAAACTGACCCGAACCAATAGGACTTGAAGAAAGGAAGGTCCCAGCAGTGGAAGTAGCAATAGCAAAGGTCGGCACTGTAGCCGTTCCGTCGCCCGCAATACCATCTGCAGCCAGCCACCAATTGACATAATAAACCCCGGTTGCCGAAATAGTAACAGTCCCTGTTGCAATATCATAAGCAATAACAGTGGACAAATCATTTACTATTGCGTCAAAAATAACCGGAGCGCCTGGTGCAATTGAACCAACCTCACCTACTAGTTGGATTTGTAAGCCGCCTAATGCTACTGCAGCGCCAGTCGCACCGGTTGCTCCCGTAGCGCCGGTATCGCCTGTGGCTCCCGTAGCACCTGTGGCTCCCGTGGCACCTGTGGCTCCGGCTCCCGTAGCTCCAGTTGCGCCTGTGGCACCTGTCGCTCCTGTAGCTCCTGTGGCTCCCGTAGCTCCTGTTGCACCTGTCGCTCCTGCCAGACCTGCTGCTCCAGTATCGCCTGTTGCACCTGTAGCTCCTGTGACTCCAGTAGCTCCAGTAGCTCCTGTGGCTCCTGTGGCTCCTGTAGCTCCTGTAGCTCCTGTAGCTCCTGTAGCTCCTGTAGCTCCTGTAGCTCCTGTAGCTCCGGTGGCTCCCGTAGCACCTGTCGCTCCTGCCAAACCTGCTGCTCCAGTATCGCCGGTGGCACCTGTGGCTCCTGTCGCACCTGTGGCACCTGTGGCTCCTGTCGCACCTGTGGCACCTGTGGCTCCTGTTGCACCTGTTGCACCTGTTGCACCTGTGGCTCCTGCCAGACCTGCTGTTCCTGTGGCTCCTGTAGCTCCTGTGGCTCCCGTTGCTCCTGTAGCTCCTGTGGCTCCTGTAGCTCCTGTGGCTCCTGTGGCTCCTGTGGCTCCTGTGGCTCCTGTGGCTCCTGTTGCTCCTGCGCCTGTGGTACCTGTTGCGCCTGTTGCGCCTGTTGCGCCTGTTGCGCCTGTTGCGCCTGTTGCTCCTGTTGCGCCTGTTGCTCCTGCGCCTGTGGCTCCTGTGGCACCTGTTGCACCTGTTGCACCTGTAGTGCCAGTAGCTCCTGTAATACCTGTAGACCCTGTAGCTGACGTTGCCCCATGCGGGAGAATTAGGCAAATAGGCGGACATGGGTTACATTTCTGACATTGACATGGATTACATTGATGGCATGAATGGCACTGGTGGCACTTTGAGCATTTATGATAGTCATTATACATAATAAACTAACTCCTTTCAGATAAATATTAACCTGCATACTATCATACGTGCATATTAACAAAAACGTGACATATGTTAATTAGTTAGCTTCTTAATGGAATGGCTGAGCACTGTACCGTGTAGACATAATAATTATTCTTCAAGCGGTATTTAATAAAAAAACACGACTAAAAAGACTGACGGATAGTCAATGACTGATCCAGAAGCTTTTCAGCGTGTATATCTTGCTTGTGGTAACTGAACATTTTGTAGATATTATCTTTTTGCTAATTTATGCAGCACAGCCTGAATTTTTTGCAAAATAGTAATTCGTTGAATAACGGGTATTAACTCGTTTTGTTTTTGCAGCAGCTTCTTATAGGATTTATAAAGACAATTCCGGCTGCCCTGATTTGACGATCCATAACCAAAAACCACTTCTCGCTGCTGCCATACAGTCTTCAGTATTGTATAAGCTACTAGCAAGCTGCCCAGCATATAGAGAATTCCACCACCTATCCTTAAGAACAGATAGGGTCGTAATACAACATCGGTAAGAGACATATCCACATTGAGAACGCGTAGTAAATAAGCCTGCAACCCTCCTGCAAGAATTAATCCTACAGCCATTGTCAACATCCCTCCATGCAGCAGCAGGATTCCTCCTAAGCAGCGCCTGTTTTCATTCTTACTCAATGAGACGAACTCCAATAAGACTGAAACAGCTACCGATAATGCGAGAAACCCAAAAACGCCAAACAGGGCAAGATGAGAATGAGCCGACACAATATAAGTTCCCTTTATATATTGATGCGTGGCAGGGTACGCCAAAAACAAGCCTAACAGGGCCGCTCCTATAATATGATACAACAAGCTGCTTGCTGTCAGAGTCAGTGAAATCACAGAACGATAATCACTTTTTTTCACTAAACCATTTTGTATCGCCTTTATTAAAAGCACAAAGAATGCAGCAGCAGAAAGCAAATGCAGCATACTAAACCCTATTCCAGCCAGTGCAGCTACCAGCCAGTTGCCCGGCCAGATCAGATATCCGGCACTAGCAGTCAGCATCGCCAGCACTGCGACACAGATCGTACCAAAAATGATAAAGGCCACTTCCGTGCGTTCTATACCGGCAAGCCTTGTGAGCAGCAATCCTGTAAGTCCCAGGCTAATTAACTCTGCACTACTTTCCACACCAATATGAAATGTAAGAAAGCGCTGATATTCTGCTAATCCAGGATTTGTATAATAATATACAGTAGTCCCATAGAAAGCCGTGAGTAGTACCACACCACACGCAATTGAAAGTGATATAATCCGCCCCTGCTCTTTTACAGTTTCTCCTATTGAACGCAGCAGATAATAGCTGAGCATCGCAAGGGGAATAAGTAAAAAGGCCCGTAATGTTACTGGGCCTTCCAAATATTCTCTAATTACTGTAAAATGCAGTGCCAGTATTCCCTGAATTAGCATTGCGCCAAATGAGTAGAGAAGAAAAATAGCTGCAGTAAAATAATTACTTCGCTTCTTGCTAATCGGAGTGAAGTAATAAAGTATTCCGCTTATTAAACCGGAAAATATCCAATATATTCCAACATTTACGTGAAAAGTCCTGCCATTTATATACGGAATAGGGAAAGGCAAATCAACAAATAGTACTGACAAGGCACCGGTATTTGATACTAAACCCTGTAAGCCGAAGCCGGCAACAGCAAATACAGCAAACCAGCAGTGTACCCTTCGAAATAAGAACAATTGCCCGCCCCCTCTTCAAGACCCTAGGTAACCATGTAACTCCTATAGTATGAAAGAATTGGCATTAAGATATTACAAAAGTCTAAGCATCTGCTTAGACTTTTTTGCATTAATGGGATCTACAGTTTTGCTTCATAGTAATCATGCTGACAAATTGCTCTACAAGTACAGGATCAAATTGATAGCCTTTCCCCTTTTTCAATTCACAAACTGCCTCCGCTGTTGAAAGGTGACGGCTCTGATATACCCGTTTTATGGTCATTGCCGAATAAGCATCAGCAATAGCTAAGATGCGACCTTCAATGGAAATTTCCTCCCTGGCCTTGCCGAAGGGGTATCCTGTGCCATCATATCGTTCATGATGTTCGGCTATTGCAGTAATTACATCATTTTTAATATCAAAGGATTGTAGCAAATGTAAACCATACTCAACATGCTTTTGTATTGACCTATATTCTTGATTACTCAGTTGAGCCGGTTTTCTTAAAATCTCATTAGGGATGGCGATTTTACCAATATCGTGCAACCAGCCGGCCAAGGCAATATTAGTAACGGCAAGAGAATTCCAGCCCAAAAGTTCGCCAAGCTGCTTACTGAATTTGGCAACATACAAAGAATGGATAAACGTATACATATCTTTCTGGGACAAAACATTTAATAAATCTACAAACGGCTCAGGAATATCTTCAACTTCACAGCTTATTTGCTTGCTTTTTTGGGCGATTTTATTATAAAACATATTTTTATCTGAAGTAGTCAGTAATTGTTCAATGGTTGCTTCATCTGACGTTTGTTCAGCAATGCCATAAGAAAAAGCGACAGAAATAGGTATGAGATCGGGATCGGTAACATAGCTCCTATTTTTCATTTCTTCCAGGACGGCAGCAACCTGACTGCTCTCATTCTCCGTTGTAAGCAGTACAACAAATTCATCGCCGCCCAAGCGGCCAATTAATGCTTCCGGCCAAACACTGCGCAATACCTCTGCAAATTGAATTAGAACATTGTTACCGATGAAATGTCCATACGTGTCATTGATGTTCTTATAATTATCTAAATCAATTAATACTGCCGTCAGTTTATGGCCCTCATCAATTAACTTCTGTCCCCACTCAATCATATAGGTAAAAGTATACACACCCGTTAACGGATCGGTAATACTGGACTTATAAAAGCGATCCCGCTCAAGTGTAAGACCGTGCAAAAATTGAATAACAGCTCCAGCAATCAGCCCGCATAAAATTGTCCCAATTATTTTTGTTGCTACTATCCACCAATCGCCTTCAGCCTTATATAAAGTAAAATGAATGGAAAGAGTAGCCAGCGGTCCTAAAGCATAAAATGGATTTGGTAGCAGCGGTGCATAAATAAATCCTGAATTAATAATATATGGGGTCAATACATCTACAGAAACGGTTTGGTAACGCTGCATTGCAATAAGTAAAAGATGATGTACGCCAAGCAAACAAGCTACCACAGCATAAGAAAAGCTGGTTGTTCGATATTTATAGGCAATCATCACTAAAAGCGGAAATAATCCGGAAAGCACCTTAAACGTAATTGTTGGACTAACAGCTAAAAACGCCAGTGTAAATACAATAACAAGTAATCCATAGATATAGCTAAACTTGCTTTGCAATTTAAACAAACTGCTCCCCCCAAATCGATATGCAAAAGTTGCTGTTTTTCGCTGCAAACGCCAGCCATTCCTGACACGCCTTAACCTCTGCACAATACGTGATTGATTGTGGTTTAAGGATTGATTATTTGCTATTGATTATAAATTGGGGGGTAGTCAGGTGAGCTTAAATTTTAATATCGACATTAAAGAGCGCTCCTCTCGCTTTTGCGTGGCCTTGCGTTAGGAGGTTGCGAATAATTGTTTTCCCATGTGACTCCATTTCTTTTTCAACTTCCTCTGATAATTGGCAAAGTAAATCATTAGTAGCATCCGGTAAATTAGCTCTTAGAATCTCTTGAATACTCGACTGATCCAGCATCAATAAAACCTCCGCTCCTTATTCAACGGGCGTTTAGCATTTACAGAAAAGCTTTACAGAAAACAAAAACAGCACACGTCATCCCCGACTGTGCTGAAAATACAATTCGCATAGAATCGGCAACCTGGCAATCATAGACATTGTCCAAATGTCCTTAGACCCATAGCTTTGCGCCCTTATCTTTCGACAAGTTTGCCAATATATTTACTTAATTCATCAAAAAAATCAAAAAATATGTAGTATTTTGATATAATTTTATTACGTTTTTACTAGCTAGTCAATTATTTTCAGGACTAAAGTCTTTGTATAAGGATTTTTGTCCTAAAGAACTTCAATCACCCATGCAGTAAACCTATCTTTAGAAAATTATTCCAGCATACTTGAACGTACGATTTAAGAAAATTTTACTCCACTCGATATATATAGTATAGAGTGAAACAGGTAGGCATCATGCTTATCGTGGGAGGAAAAATTCTATGCGAAATATTACGTTAGATGAAATACAGCCAGGCATGTACCTGTCAAAATCACTTATTTTGGACGATGGTACCGTTTTACTTCATGAAGGTATTGAAATGAAAGAGCGATATATTCAGTATCTGCGCAATCAGGGTATTACCTCCCTATTTGTCGGACAGCCAAAAATGCAGAATGTTTCGGATGCAGTGGATCTTTATGATATTAAACACCGGCAGGAAGCGGCAGCGGCAGCCAAAAAACTGGTGAATCAGTTTCGTGTTGGCAAAGGTGTGCAGCTCGATGGTGTTAAAGATATCGTCAGCAGCCTCATTACTCAGCTTAGTCAGCAGCCGGAGAATATGATTCACCTTTTGGACATACGCCGCAAAAAGGAATATATGTTTTCTCACGCGGTCAACACGTGCATCCTATCAGTAATGACTGGAATCGCTATGGGCTATAACGACAAACAATTGGCGGAACTGGGTTTGGCCGCTATGCTGCATGATATCGGTAAAATCAAGTTTTCCAGACAATTGGCTTTGCAATTCCCCGATTATTTGACTAAAGTTGAGCGTGAAGAGTACAGACGGCATACCTTTTATGCGCTGGAAGTTTTACGTGAAAATCCCGGTTTATCAGTGAATGTAGTTAATGCCTGCTTCCAACATCACGAACGCTGGAACGGAAGCGGTTATCCCATGGGGATTAAAGGAGATGCCATTTGTGAATATGCTCAAATTATCAGTATTGCCGATGTGTATGACCGTTTGATTTCGGGACTGCCCCATCGACGGCCTACCCCTGTATATTATGCGGTCGCAATCTTGAATAAAGCTTCGGGCGAGTATTTCAATCCTGCTCTTGTAGATCTGTTTAATCAAAATGTTGCGATCTACCCGATGGGTAAAACCGTACGCTTAAATAATCGGCAAAGTGGCATCATTCTTGGTGTAGGTATAAAAAACAAAACGACTCCTATTGTCCGTATCACTGCCGATGAGAACGGCAACCCCGTCAATCAACCGATCGAACTTGATCTTATGAAAAATCCTGATCTTTTTATTCTCGACTTTGAAGATTCCTATTTTAACTATGCACAAGCCTATGCTGACAAAGCATATAACAGCGCAGGCTCTCAGGAGCAATCAATAATATAACATCATTCGATTAACAGTAAGAAGCCGCAGACATACATTGTCTACGGCTTCTTACTGTTAATCGGATCAAGCAGCAACACTGCCAGCTATACGTGTCAGTACTATTTTTTATTTTACAACCATAACGGGACAGGCAGAATGATATAATACATAACTGCTTACACTGCCTAAGACCAATTGTTCAATTGCGCCTAAACCTCTGCTGCCCATCACAATCAGATCATACCCTTTATCAGCACAAAAGGTTACGACAGTATTTTTTGGAGAGCCGATTTCCAGAAATCCCTTAGCCTCAACCTGGACAGGTAATTGCTTTAGTGCCTTGTCAATAATACAGCGGCCTGCTTCCTGAATATCCTCTAATACTCTGTCAGGAATATAACCGCCGGTACCAACATGACCAATTGCAGCAACTGCCGAAGACAAATTAACGATATGCAGGACACCAATAGATGCCGAGCACTGTACAGCCAGGTAGGCAGCATAAGACAACGCTCTTTCCGAATTGATCGAACCATCTACGGGAACTAAAATTGCTTTACAATCAGGCATACTCTTCCCTCCTCAATTTATATCCTTTCCGATGAGGCAGAATCAGAAACCTCCGTTTTACGCCGGATTAATAATGCTAGCAGGCTGCCGGAAAAACACAATATAGCAACAGTGAAAAATACATCCTGGAAAGATAAGATGGACGACTGCCGGGATATCATTTCACTGAGTACTGCTTTAAACATAACATACTGTCCAGGTAAAAGTCCATGCCCGGTTAACCAGCCATGAGCAGCAGTCAACAACATGGTACTATCCATCCCTTCATTTGCCCATAAAGACTGCAGAAGCTTGAAGATATCCTGCGACGACTGAGTAGCAGGATTTAAATATTCCTTAAGCACTGCAGTATGATAAATTTCCCTGCGAGTTAATAAGGTCTCGGCAAATACTACGCCAATACTGCCGCCAATAATTTTAGATAAGTTAAAAATACCTGATCCGACGCCAATTTTATCCTTAGGCAAGGAGGAAACGGCACAGTTGGTCAGCGGCGACATCGTTAGTCCGAGACCTATGCCAAATACAGCAAGGCGGGTAAAGAAATTCCAGGCTGAATAATCAGCACTAATCGTGTGTAGCGAATACAGCGAACATGCTATCAAAGTGATTCCGGTAAAAGCTGGCAGCTGTGAACCGAAACGATCTGCCAGGCGCCCGCCGACAGGGGAGAACAGTACCATCGCTGCAGTAAGCGGAAGGAGCATGATTCCTGAAGTAATCGAATTATAATGCAAGATTGATTTCATGAAAAAGGGCAAAAGAAAATTTCCTCCATAGAAGGCCACAAAAGTAATGAAGCCAACAACATTGGCTACGGCAAAGTTTACATTGGCAAATAAGTGCATATCCACCATCGGTTTTTTTACTCGCAATTCAACAAGCAGGAATAAAACAAATGCTGCAAAGGCCAGGTAAAATAACGAAATAATATAAAGAGATGTCCACCCCTCTTTTTGCCCCTGATTCAGTGCAACCAGCAAAGCACTAATTGCCGCAACAAGCAATCCTGCCCCTACGTAGTCGACGGCTGCCTCAGGGTTCTTTCTTGATGCAGGAATGACTGTCAGTGCAAAAATGATACTAATCACACAAATCGGTCCAACCGAGAAGAAGATGGAGCGCCAATCAAATTTTTCTATTAAATAGCCACCTACCGTCGGCCCCAGCGCACTGCCGGCAGCTGCCATTGCACTCCATACACCAAGAGCCTGGCCCCGTTCGTGAGGCTCAAACGTTTCGGCAACAATTGTCATAGCATTGGGCAGCAGCATTCCTGCTCCTATACCCTGAAGAATGCGAAAAATAATCATCGCTGTGGATGTAGTCGATATCCCGCACAGCAAAGTTGTAACGGTAAACATGACCAAACCAGTTACATATATTTTTTTTGCCCCATATAGATCACCCAGCTTGCCTGTCAGCGGCAGAGTTGAACCATACGGCAGCATGTATCCCAACGATACCCAGACGACTGAATCCATATTAAAATTCAATGCTGCCATAATATTCGGAAGAGCAATATTTACACAACTGCTGACATAGGCACTCAGTACTGTACCAAGACAAACTGCGCACAAAACAGCATATTTTTGCAACATACGCAAGCCTCTTTTTATGATCATTTTGAATGTAATTATTTAGTCATAACTGTAATTACAGCAGACATTCCTGGCTTTAGGATAAAATCTGTTTCTTCCGCTTTAATTTTAATAGGCAGCCGCTGGGTAACCTTAGTAAAATTTGCCGTACTATTTTCTGTCGGTAACAACGCGAACTGCGAACCGGCTGCCGGTCCCACTTCAATCACCCGTCCATTGAATTGCTTGCCGGGATAGGCATCTACCGTAAATTCCGTCATTTGACCTACCTTAATTCTGCCAATATAGGTTTCTTCAATATTTGCTCCTATCCAAACATCAGAAAGATTGCTAATACTGAAAAGCTGCTGTCCAAAGGAAATGATTACGCCCTCTTCTACTGACTTCAATGCTACAACTCCCGCAACAGGTGCCTTAATTTTCGTATCAGTCAGTTGAATTTCAGCATTCTTCAAAGCGGCCTTAGCCTGCTGAACAAGAGCCTGGGCGATGATAATATCTTCCTGACGGGACCCTTCCCGGCTTAAACTGTACTGTTCGGCAGCGGAAATAAATTGCGCATTGGCAATATCTAGACTTGTTTTACTAGCATCTCTTTGCTGAACAGAAATAGCGCCCTGCTGATATAACAGTTCATCCCGTTCACTGTTCTTTTTGGCGTTCTCCATATTTGCTCTTGCCTGCAATACAGATGCATTGGCTTGCGCGACCTCTTGCGGCCGGTTTCCTGCTATCGTGGCGGCCAGCTTAGCCTGTGCCATTGCCAGATTTGCTTTCGCCTGCTCAACCTGCACTTCAAATTCCTGCTGTTCAAGTACGGCTATTACCTGCCCACTCGCAACATTGTCCCCTTCACTAACCAATACTTTGTCAACTCTGCCGCTCACTTTACTGCTGACAGCAACAATTGTTCCTTTTACCCGTGCATCATCTGTTGATACAACCCTGGCCGCTCTCAGCCACCACCAAACTCCACCAACTAGTAAAATTGCCGCCAATAAACCGATAATCAATACCATATGGCGATTACCGAGTGCAGGTGTACCTTTATTCACAATCTTCCCTCGCCTTTTTTCCCTGAGTTAATAGCTGTTAATGCCCCAGTAAATCAGAACGTAAGATGGCAACCTTCTGCTCTACTTGCTTAAGCCGCTCTTCCATCATTGCTTCCAGTGCCGGTATGCGAGCCACTCCGGTCTCCGTGATTGTATATATCCGTTTACTACGCGTAGCGGCACTGTTCCATTCGCCAATGACATATCCCCGTTCTTCCATTATCCGGAGCAAAGGATATAATGCATTGGTATTTGGCGTATACCCCCCTTGCGTACGCTGTTTAATTTCCTGTGCTAATTTATTCCCGTGAGCTGATTCCTGTTGAAGGATTTTAAGTATGTATAAGCCCAGCACCAGCCTCACATAACTTAAATAATTATCGTTAGGCATAATAAAACACTCCTTGTTTAATTACTAATATTATTATTAATAATATCAATAAAAAGAAACCAGTTCAATACTCTTTTAAAGAATAACCTAGAAAAACGATCAGTCCGTATCACAAACGTGACCCGGACTGACCAATCATACAGCCAAATATTAAATTCCTGCTCCATAAAGACCGGATAGAGCTTCTGAGTCAGTAAGTTTTTCCAAGTCAAAAGGCGTTCCCTGGTAAACATAATAATTAAGCCAGTTTGAAAACAGCAAGTTAGCTGCACTGCGCCAGCGAACTAGCGGCATTTGTGCCGGATCGTCATTGGGATAATAGTTATCCGGAATATTGATCGTCAGCCCTTGCGACACATCACGGTCATATTCCGCTTTGAGCGTAAGTGGATCATATTCAGAGTGCCCTGTAATAAACAGGTCGCGGTGTTTTTTATCTGTTATCGCATAAATACCTGCTTGCTCTGATTCAGATAGGATACAAAGTTCAGGGACCTTTTCGATGTCCTCCCGCCTTACCTCTGTATGCCTGGAATGGGGAACATAAAAAATATCATCAAATCCTCTGAACAGCATTTTTTCTTTAATTTTTACCGTATGCGGAAAAACGCCAAACATTTTCTTTGGCAGATCATATTTCGGAATCCCATAATGATGGTATAAGGCCGCCTGTGCCCCCCAGCAGATATGGAGAGTTGAATAAACATTCGTTCTACTCCAGTCCATAATCTCGCATAATTCCTGCCAGTAGTCGACTTCTTCAAACGGAATTTGCTCTACCGGTGCTCCGGTAATAATCATTCCATCATATTTACGGTTTTTCACTGCTTCAAAAGTCTCATAGAATTTTACTAAGTGTTCATGGGGAGTATTCTTCGGTTCATATGTCGTTGTATACATGAAATCAAATTCTACCTGCAGCGGTGAATTTCCCAGCAGCCGCAAAAGCTGTGTCTCTGTTACTATTTTCGTTGGCATCAGATTTAACAGCAGGATACGAAGCGGACGTATGTCCTGAGAATAGGCACGATCCTCATCCATCGTAAAAATATTCTCTTTTTCGAGGATATTGACAGCCGGTAAATTATTTGGAATCTTTATTGGCATACCTTCCGCTCCTTTGTGTT
>NZ_DALZUO010000027.1:0-60678 GCF_032013335.1 Anaerospora sp.
ACGGCAGCCAACGAAACGGATGCCAAAGCCAAGGGAGACGGTTCAGCAGGCGGCAATATTGGAAAAGATAAAGACGGCAAGCCGGTAACGGGAACGGTGGCCATCGGAATCGGAGCAGGCGTTGCCATCAATACGGTAACGGCTACTACCAGCGCGAGCATCGGAGCAGCCCACCATGAAGCAGGTAGCGTAGAAGTACAAGCAATTGCTCATAAAGAAGGCGACATTGCCCAAAGCAGCGATTTCATAGCAGAAGCAGTTTCTGGTGCAGCCGGTGGCAAAGTAGGGTTAGCGGGTTCATTTGCCCTAAATAGCGTAACCAGCAATGCTACGGCAGAAATTAAAGACGGAGCAACAATCGATGTCCATCAAGATGCCGTGAATACCGGTTCCGTAACCATTGAAGCAGAAAACAGAACAACCAGTAAGGCCAGTGCCACTCCGCAAGGAAAAGGGGGAACAGGCGGCAGCTTAGGTTTAGGTGCGTCTATTGCTATGAACATAGAAACGAACAAAGCAATAGCCGAACTTAATGGAGATATCACTGGAGCTGATGATGTTACACTCAAAGCTCTGGGCAACCATGTGATACGAACCACAGCTGAAGCCGGAGCTGCCGGAGGTATCGCTATAACGCCTGTTGTGGGTCTGTCGGTAGTGGACAATATCGCTACGGCAAGCATTAATGAAATCGGAAATGGCAATCTGTTAAAGGTAACAGGTGATATTAACGTTTCCGCCAGCAATACCGGCGACACCATCACAATAGCTAAAGGAGCGGCTGACGGTGGTAAAGCTGCGGTAGGTCTTGCCATAGCAGTAAACGTAATTAATGACGCAGCGAATGCTATGACTGCGCGTAATATTAACGCAGGCGGCAACGTCACCTTTGATGCTAAAGCAAGCGGAAGTGCGGCGGCAGATGCAACAGCAAGCGCCGCAGGCGGTAAAGCTGATACCGGCAGCAAAGCAACACCAGCCGATTCACAGGAACAAGGCGGGGTTGATAAATCCATAGAAGAACAGACCAGCTTTGGTCAAAGCCAGCAAGGCAAAACAGACGGAGAGAAAAAGAAGGCCGGCTCGGCATCCACTAGTGAAGGGAAACTGGCGGTTGCCGCGGCAGTAGGTGTAAACGTAGCGGATACAAAAGCCGAAGCCTACACCATGGATGGCCGGACCATCAATGCAGGCGGTAAACTCACGGTGGCAGCAGCGCACTTTGCTGACGACAGTGCTAAGGCCGATGGTGCGGCTGTCGGAACAGCTTCGGTTGGCATCGGTGCAGCTGTTGCAATCAACACGGTAGACGCTTCAAGCAGCGCAACTATCGGTATTGCGGAACATCATGTAAAAGGGGCCGAAGTACGGGCTGAAGCCCTTGATGATAAGACCAGTTTATTCAGTGCGGAAGCGATGTCTGGCGCTGGGGCAGGTAAAGTGGGCATCGCTGGCTCATTTGCCTTGAACAGTGTCGATAATACAGCTGAAGCGCAAATTAAAACAGGCGCAAAAGTAAATGCCCATGAGGGCGATATCGCAATTTTTGCTGAAACTCTTACCAGCCACAGTGCCAGAGCCGTGCCGACTGAAGGTGGTGGGACAACCGGCGGCAGCAAACTGGGTGTCGGTGCTTCTGTAGCTCTCAACCTGGTTGATGAGAGCACTATTGCAACGATTGCTCAAAATGCACAAGTCCTTGATGCCGGTAAGCTTTCAATTCACGCTGTATCTGCCAGTGATACTCTCACCAAAGCAAATGCTGGTGCAGCAGGCGGTATTGCCATCGATGCCGTAGTAGCGATGACCGAATTAAATCAGACAACACAAGCAACCATCGCACAAAATGCCATGGTTACAACTCATGACGATACCAGCATTAGCGCACAAACCAGCGGTAAAAATGAGGCAATCGCTGCAGGTGATACCAAATCGGAAAAAGTTGGTGTCGGTGCATCGGCAGCAGTCATTCTAAGTAATAGCGGAGCGTCAGTTCCTTTGGTAGCAGCTGTGATTGATGGTGAAGTAACGTCGGGCGGTGGACTTGAACTAATCGCAAAAGCAGATCGAAGCTATAGTGCTTCATCTACGGCCAGTGCCAAAGGGGCCTTGAATAAGGAAGATGTGAATCCGTCTAATGCCAGTGCTAAAACGCTTCAGGACAACCAAAGCTCGCAAAAAGGAACTCCTGGCGGCGGAAAAGTTAAGGTAGCAGCTGCATTAGGCACGGTTTATACCAATGATGATGTAGAGGCTGTGATTACAGACGGGCGAAACATTAGCGCCAATGGTGCTCTTACTGTAGCTGCAGAAAACAAATCTGACGTTAAAGCGGTTGGCAGCGGCGAGGCTGTTGATCCGTTGACGGCAACCGGTATTGGTGTAGGTGTGGCAATGACCATCAACCGCAGCGAAACCACTGCAACAATTGGCGACGGTGTTATCATTGAAAAGGCCGGTGATCTGACGGTAAGCGCGGTTTCGGTGCAGAATGCTAATGCAGAAGCCGTAGCAGGCGCCGGTGCCAAAAGCATTGGTGTTGCCGGTGCCTTGGCCGTAACCGATTCAGAGGTCAATACGAAGGCGGCTGTCAGTCAGGATGTTTTCATTAAGGATGCAGGAAGTACTGCCGTAACAGCGGCCAACACAAGCGTATTGGCTGCCAAGGCCTGGAGTGTAGCTGTGGCAGGAAAAGTAGGTGTTGGTGCAGCTATCGGAGTCGTGGCTGCTGATCATAACGTAAATGCGGCAATTGGTAACAATGTAACCCTTGATGCCAGCGGCGATCTTGCAGTGACGTCCGATAACCATGTAATAAGCAATGCCGAGGCCATCACCGTAGGAGCTGGCGGCAAGGTAGGCGGTGCTGCCGCGGTAGCTGTCAATATCATTTCCACCCAAACGGATGCTCATATTGCGACAGGCAGTCACATCAACGCAGACGGAACGACCTCTGTCGAAGCAGATGCCAGTGAGACAGCGACGACAAGAGCTGCCGGTGCAGGTGCCGGGGGAACAGCCGGGGTAGCGGCTTCCGGTGCAACAACCGTTCTCAATACTGACACCAAAGCGTATATTGACCATAACGTAAACATAAACCAGGCTGATGCATTAGGCTCAAATGCTGCCCAAAGTGTTAATGTCAAAGCAGAGGATCACACCAGTGTTGTAGGTACAGGCGGTGCGGGAGCTGTAGGTGGTACTGCAGGCATTGGCGCAGGTGCAGATATTGGTGTAATTAATAAAGACACAACAGCGTTCATCGGTCATGATACTAAAGTAAATGCCGGTAACAGCGTTTCCGTAGAAGCGATTGCCAGTGAGGAGGTTCGTTCTATCGCTGCCAGTGGTGCCGGTGGAGGAACAGCAGGGATAGCCGGTGCGGCCTCTGTTTATACCATCAACAACGCAACGGCAGCCTTTATAGGTACTATGGCAGACGTGAAAGCTGACGGCAATGTCAAAGTCGCGGCGAAAGATGATACGGAAGCCAACTTGATCGGAGGTTCAGGCGCCTTTGGCGGCACGGCAGGTGTCGGTGCGTCTGCCGGTGCGGCGGTCATTAACAAAGATACGAAAGCGTACATTGCCAATAACGCCAGTGTAACGGCTCTTGGTAACCAGGCAGCAATGAATGCGGAAACAGGCGAGTACCAGGAAAGCTTTCACAATCCGCTTACCAAAGATGTACAGGATGGCAAAGTCATTATGCCTGGCGTAGAAGAAGACGATCAGTATTGGAGTCAGCTAGATGACCTTAACCTCTTAACTAAAATCCGTACTACCACAGCGGAAACAACTGCAATAAAAGGTATCGCCGTTACAGCCACCTCGAAAAATGATATCAAAGCTTCTGTTGCGGCCGGTGCAGGCGGCGGTACGGCCGGCATTGCCGGATCCGGTGCGGTTACCATTATTGACAATGAAACGCAAGCCTTTATCGGTGATAATACCAAGATTAACAATGACAATGCGCAGGCCGGAGCAGATCAAAGTGTGATGGTTGCTGCAGGGACGGACTACTATCATCTTGGGATTGCCGGTTCGGTTGCAGCCGGGGGCACTGTCGGTGTAGGACCAGGTGCTCAAGTGGCTGTTACCACACTGCATACCGATGCACATATCGGTAAGAGCACCGAAGTCAAAGCCGCAGAAGATGTAAAAGTAACCGCGAAAGCGGAAGAAAATATGCTGACTGTTGTTGCAGCTGCTGCAGGCGGTGGTATGGTTGGCGTAGCCGGAGCTTTCGATGTAACTATCATGAACAGTGATACCTCAGCCTACATTGACCAGGCGGCAAAAGTCAGCGCCGATAATAATGTTCTGGTTGCAGCCAGTGACAAAACATCCAGTGCAGCTATTTCCGGCAGCGCAGGTCTTGGGTTTGGCGCAGCAGGTGTCGGCGGTTCGCTCCAGGTTACCGTGATTAACAAAGATACCACTGCTTATATCGCCCAAGGGGCAACTGTAGACGGGAAAGCAAATGGCACTAGTGATCTGACGGTTTACAAAGACCAAGCTAATGGCAGCAGAACAACCGATGACAGCTTCCAGGGGGTAGCCGTTCAAGCGGATAGCAGTGAAGAACTTGTTGATGTTGTCGCCAGTGGAGCTGCCGGTCTCTATGCAGGCGTAGCCGGTGCGGTTTCCGTCAATACGGTTACATCCCATACGGATGCCCATATTGCTGAAAGTGCGAACGTTAATACCGACCAAGCCAATGTTGGCAGTGACCAGTCCGTAAATGTGTCCGCTGTTAACGATCTGGAAATTTTCTCTGTCGGTGGTTCGGTCGCCGGTGGTTTAGTGGGTGTATCCGGCGGTGTTGATGTAGGTGTCATCAGCAACAATACCACTGCCTATATTGGCAATGGCGCAAATGTTAAGGCGGCTGATTCTATCGCTGTAAACGCCTTAGCTACGAAAGAAATTGACAGCTTTGCAGTCAGTGCTTCCACAGGCGTTGTCGGAGTTGCCGGCGGTGTGTCGGTTTACTCTATTGGTTCAGGTTTAAGTGCCGATGCGAAGAACAGCCTGAACAGCAATAATGGGGGCAATGCGCAAGGTTATGCTGACGAACAACTCAAGAAAAATCATGTTTCCACCCTTTTCCAGGGATACAGTGATTCGAATGCAAGCGGCGTAAGCACTGCTTTAGCGAATCAAACCAAAGATTTCTCCGTTACAAAAAATGTAGAGGCTACAACTGTACCGGGAGGTACCAGTGCCTTTATCGGCGACAATGCGACGATCAGTGCAGGTAAAGACGTTACCATAAACGCTAAAGATATGGTTGACTATCGTGTCATGAACGGGGGCGGAGCCTTAGGGGTAACCCACGGTGTCGGTGGCGCAGTTGGGGTGCTCACGCTTGATGCGAACACCGATGCGCACATTGGCAAAAATGTAATCCTTTCCAGCGGTGGTACAGTAGCGGTTAAGGCCGGTACAAAACACAACCTGGAAAGTGACGCCTATGCGTCTGCAGGCGGGTTGCTCAACGCACTGGGGGCAGCCGCTAACTACGTCAATGACGATACGAATACAACAGCCTATATTGGTGAAAACGGCCAGCTCACAGTGAATCACCTTACTGTTGGGGCTGATGCGAGTACAACCACTGACAGCAAGGCGATCAATGCCTCGATCGGCGGTGTAGCGCTTGGTGCTTCTGTAAGTATTACGAATTTGAATGGTAATACGACAGCCTTTATCGGCAGTGGGGCTGCTATTGATGCAACCGGCGATATCACTGTCAGGGCAACCGACGAGGATAATGCTCACGCAGCTGCTGAAGGCGGTGCAGCCGGATACCTCGGCGGACTAGGCGCATCAGTTGCTCTTGTGAACGATACGGGAAATACGACAGCCTTCATTGGAGACAATAGCCAAATTAAGAGTGCGAATTCGATTGGCATTACGGCAGTAAGCGTAGACAGCGGCATGGAAGCAAGGGCGGTCGGTGTTGGCGTAGGCCTTGTCGGTGCCGGTGCCGCAGTAGCCGTATCCGATGTTGATAGTACTACGTCAGCATATACAGGTAACAATGTTCAAATAGGAGAGACGGGTAAATATGTAGGAGCTATTCAAATATCCGCCTCAGGCGACAGCGATGCAACAGCATACACCTTAGCCGGTGCGGCAGGTATTGGCGCAGGTTCTGGTTCTGTTGCCACCGCAAATGTAGATAATAAAGTCAATGCTGTTCTGGGGACTGGAAATCAAGTAGTCAATACCGGCAATATTGCCGTGACGGCACTGGGCAAGGAAAAAGCCGATGCAAAAGCGTCAGGCTATGATGTAGGCGCTCTCGCTGTTGGTGCTTCTGTTGCGAAAGCTAATGTCGATTCGACTATTAATGCACAAGTGAACAGCAGCGTGCTTCTCTCCGCCGGCAACGTCACTGTTGCAGCGACCCATGAAGTTCCTGCCGGTGAATATACTGCCAAATCCGATTCAGTTGCTGCAGGCGGCGGTCTGATCGGTATCAAGGCGACAGACAGCAGCGCCAAAACCAATTCCGATGTCAACGCCTCAATAGAAACCGGTACCCGGATCTATGCCGGCCAAGGAGTAACCGTAGAGGCTGTAAACGACACGAGGCAATCTGCCGATGTATCAGGTATTGTGGGCGGTCTGATTGCCGCTGGCTCCAATAATGCCGACGCCACCTCAAATACCAGTACAACCGCCATCATTGGCGATGTCAACTTCACCGGCGGTGATGTAAAAATTCATGCCGACGGTACGGACGATAACTATGCAGAAGCGACTGCAGGCAGCGGCGGTCTGGCTGCCGGAGCGGCTGCTGATGCAGGAACACATGCATATAACCGTACCCTTGCCCAGATTGGTAAAGGAGCCACGGGAAATGCAATAGCGGCAACCAATCTAAAGATGAAGGCCGAGCATCTGACTAAATTTAATAGCAAGTCAGACAGTATGAATGCAGCAGCAGTTGGCTTTAGCGGAGCTTTTGCTCATAATGATGTTGACACAGCCGTAGAAGCAAAAGTTGCAGATAACACAGTTATTGTGACTACTGGCAAGACCGGAATCGATATTGCCAGTGTCAACAAAGTTCAGCAGGACTACATCGGCGACAATGCAAAAGGCGGAGCCGGTGGTGTCTTTAACGGTTCATCAGTTGAAAGCAACAGCAGTATTGCCCAAGACAGTTCAGTTACGATTGGTGAGAATGCCAGCTTAGCGGCTCTTGGCATGCCGTGGTATGACCAGCCGGTAGTTACGCTAGAGGCAGCCAATGAGATTACTACTTCCGATGAAGTAGTGCTCACAACCGGTGGTGTAGCGCAGAAGCCATTTGCTGAGTCCAATACTACTGCGAACCTTGATGCAGATGTGACAGTGGGTGCTAACGCCAAAATCGTCAGTATCGGCGGAATTGATATCACAACCTATGGTAATAACCGGATTGTAAACACGGCATTAGTAAAAACCTACGGCGGTGTCGGTTTTGCAGGCGGCAGCACCAATTCCGTACTTGACTCGACACAAGAAGTGAACATCAATAAAAATGCCTATTTGCTTGGCTATGGCAACATCAATATTGCTGCCGGGGCAGGCAGAAGCGGCGACAGCAACATGTCCGTAATCGCCGTTACCGATGTATATAACTATACGGCACTGCCTTTGCATACTACCCACAGCGCTTATGCCGAACTCAAAAACAGTAACAACCTAAATATAGCGAATGGAGCAGCCATATCAGGTCTTCAGGACGTAAAACTTGCCGCAGAAGACGGCGGTATCCTCGTTAAAGCATCTGGTACCGGGCATAATCCTTACCTCGATGCGCTTGCCTTCTTAGGGATAAGTAAAAGCGAATCAGATGGCAAGACGAAGACCGTAAGCACCGGGACACTCAATCAGAATGGCGTAGTGAAAGCCGGTATTGAAAATGAAAAGACGGTGAATATCGACCGGAACGGAAATATTACGTTTGGCCAGACTAAAGACCAGGCGAATCTGGTGAATTCTCTTGAGCAGCAAATTGATAAGCTAAAACTTGCATTCGATAAAGCGCCTACAAGCATCGAAAAGCTGGAATTAGTCTCGCGGATTGCTGTTTTAGAGAAAATGAAAAAGCAGGACATCTCAGGACAGGAGGCTACCTATAACCCTGCAAACGATCTGGCTAATCAAATTAATACTCTCAAGCAAGCCCTGGCATCAGCAACGACAGCAGCAGAAAAGGAAGACATTCAGGCCCAAATTGATACATTTGAAATTCTAAAATCAGCTATTGCCAATAAAGATGTTGATATGATCAAAGTTGATCCAATTATGACGGCAGGCGGTAATGTCACGCTTGCAGCCGATGCCATCAATGGCACAGGCACTGTTACGGCCTACGGAGCACCCAAGATTAACATTACCAATGCCAGCAATAAATATCTGCAAGTGAATGGTCTGACGATAGCGAATCAAGATCCCGGCGGAGCAGTCTCCTTCACCGGTTCAGCCGGTAAAGGCGCGTTAACCGTACAAGAAATTGGTAAAAATGGCACACCGGAAATCAATATCCGAAATACCTATGACACATCGTCGAACGGACCGGCTATCTTCCTGACAGGTAATGTCACCAATTTGCGTGGTGACGTCAATATCTTTAACCAATCCGGCGCAGTTGCACAGTTCAGTGATGTTCGGGCAAAAGCTATCGGAATTGAAGTTCCTAACAGTACCTTTGTTGTGAATAATCCTGGATTCTACTTTGCCGGCGGCGCGCCGGAAGGATTTTTAAACTACCTGAACATACTGCCAGGCACGGAGAAGAAAGCCATTGATTTAATAACGAATGTCTACTACAAAGACGAATTTAATAACTGGGTAAAATCAAATCCTAAAATTGTTGAAAATGGTGAAGGTGAATTTACTGATTTCACCTGGAGCTATTTCCTTGCTGATTCTCTTGACAAGCAGCGTGAGAAGCACATTGACAAACCTGGTCATGATTTCTGGGCATCCGTATCCGGCGGTATCACCTATGCCGTAGGTCAATTCCCCAATAAACCCGCTGACTGGGAAGAGCCAGGTGGTGTTCTGTCAACTGTAGTGTTCTATGGGCATGGCTTCTACGGTACGACCCTTACTCCGAGCTATCAAGGCAATCTTAACAGCTATCTTACCAAAACGGCAGGGTACGATGAGTCTGCTGTCAAGTCCCAGATCGGAAATAAAGCGACAATCGCCGGTGGATCAATTGCCATTAACGCCAAGTATATAGACGTTAACGGAACGATCAAATCAGGAATGGCTAGAGATTTTTCAGTCAAAATAAACGAAAATCTTGATGGCTGGATTGCTCAGCAAACAGCTCTCGGTGTTACCGGTGAAGTGGAGATACCAAAAGCGTACTGGTCTGTTATAGACAGCGGCGACAGAAATCCGACCATGACCTATAACTTTAGTACGAACCAGATCCAGGTAGATGATATGAATGTGACCAACGGCTACGTATCATTACGCGGACATATCTTGAGCACCAATACGCTGGGGAATATTGAGGTTATGACCGGTTACGGTGATGTTGATGTAGTAAATAAGAGCAGTAAGGCCCTTGCGATACGAAATATCGATACCAGCAGCAATAATATTGCTCAGGTCAAAATCGCTGATACTGCCAAGCTGCAGCCTTCCGGCAATGCGCTTACTACCTGGTATGTGTATGATATGAAGCAAGGCGGGGTCTCAATTTATGAATCAACTACCGGTGCCAGTGATTACACAGGAGCAACCCTGAAATACTTTACATCAGGTAACGGAGCTCAATGGTATAACCCTGTAGCCAACCAACGGTACCAGTGGACACAAACTGCCGAATTATCAAGGACGTGGGATAGTTCTGCCTATTATTTAACGGAGGCCGCACAGCCAACGGAATGGAAGTGGTCTATACCAGCAGGAAATGGTGCGAATGACCCATGGACGTATACGTCAGGCATTGTTATGGGAAGTGCAAGTGATCCTTACTACACGCAGACGATAGACGTCGATACCAATAAATTTGGCAACAGTATGCAAACAAAAACATTCCATTTCCGTGATGGAGACTGGCTGCTTGGTATGCCGGACTCAGGTGATTGGACGGTTGTAGTACCGACCGAAGCCAAACTCACCGCCGTAAGCAGTGTAAAAGCGGATAATCCGTTTAAAATTCAATTCCATAGCGGTGACGGAACAATTAAGACTACCAGCTCGGTTAATATCGACTCGGCTGCAGGAATTGTTATCGACGGCCAGGTGAAGAACGTTGTCGGTGATGTCAGCCTGACAGCTACAGGCAAAAATATGGGCATTAGTCAGACTGCGGACGCAGCAGTGGTAACGAACAACCTGAATATTAGTGCTGATAACAACATTGGTTCGTCGGCGCAAGCTCTGGCAGTTGATTTAAAAGGCAGCCTTACTGCCGTAAGCGGTAAGGGCAGCATCTATATTGATGCTCCGCAAACAAGCCTTACGATTGCTAAAGCTCATGGTGCAGGTGATATTGTATTAACTGCTGCCGGCGATCTTCATAGTGTTAAACTGAGCGCTAACGCAGCTGCCACTCCGGCGGTAAAGGGTGCCAATGTAGATCTGGTCAGTCTTACCGGTGCGATAGGCAGTGAAGAAAACAACTTCACTTTCGAGGCAGTATCTACTAGCGATAGTAACGGTAAGGTAACCAACGGAACGATCAATGCTCATGCCCGTGGAGATATTAGTTTGCAGCAGACAAATGGCGACATGCGAATTGATGAAATTAAGTCCGAGGAAGGCAATATTCATGTAACCGCCAACAACGGCCAAATTGTCAGTGCAGTTCCGCACGGCATGGTTGATGCTGAGCAAGCGGAAGTCAATCAGGATAGATTAGCCGAATTTGATGCAGTACAAGATACTGTTAAGCCATACCAGTATAACGTCGAGCGCAACTACCGCGAATACTGGCAGCTCCTGCAGCACGGAAAAGTTGTTAATGGCAGCTTTGTGCTTAACAGCGATGCGATAACCGATTTCAAAGACCGGGCGGCAGCAAATCTTGGTATCGATAATCCGACCGATGCTCAAGTGCGGGCCTATGCCGGCAGCTATTACAAAGATGTGACCAATGTATTCACCGATGCCATGGGCAGTAAGTGGGCAGAGCGAACGGAATTTAAACAGTATAATGAAAACTATACCTTTGTCATTACCGGTACACCCACCACTGGGAGAAGTTCTTTACGGGCAGCAGCCCCAACAGCGTCAACAGGTGGAAGAACCTATCAGGAACTCATTGAGGGTGCGGACTGGACACCGAAGTACGAATTCAATAATACCCCGGCAGTATACGCTCCCAATATTGATGCAGGCGAAGGCAAGAAAGTGACTTTCAGCGGAACCAATACAGGCAACGGAATGCCGTCACAGACAATTACTGAGATTCCGTTAACACCGGAGGAAAAAGCGAAAGTTCTGACCGTTGCTGATCAACTGCCAGAAGACTTCCATATTGAAGGGGACAAGCTTGTTATTAAGCAAGCTACCCCGGTATTTGTCAGCAGTGACGATATTGTCAATGTTGATTATGAATCTTCCATTAGCCTTGCCAGCTGGGAAGATCTGAAAATTGGGCACCTCTCTTCGCCAGGAAATATTAAATTAAGTGCCAACAGGGACATTCTCAATGTATCGACTGATCCCGTGGCGATTACCGGCGGCACGAATCTCGAACTTAATGCAGGGCGCAATATTGGCACCGCGGAGAAGGCCTTGACGATTGGTACGACGGGAACAGTAAAGGCGCAAGCAAAAAATAATATTTACTTATCCCGCCCTACCGGTGATATAAACTATACGTCGATAACTGCAGGCAATATTGTTTCTCTCCAAGCCGATGCCGGAAGTATTATGCACAAGGGAATTGGCGGCGGTATTATCGCCGATAAGCTGATTACGAAGAGCGCCAGTGAACAGCTCTTGACGGGAGATAATACCATTCAGGAATTTACCGCAGCTAATGAAACCGGTGATATTGTACTCGTTAATACAGCCGATACCCTTAATGTCCTCGGAATTACCCAGGGTAATGGTGGCACCGTCCTCACCAATTCGGGGGCAATTCAGATGACAGGAAAGACGATTGCCGACTCTCTGGACGTAACAAGTCAGAGCGGGTCAATTGAAGTAACCGATGCAAGCATTAAAAACAGTGCAGTGTTTACTGCTGATACCATCACTATCAACAACTTGAGTCACACCGGAGAGAACCCGCTTCACATCACTGCCACAGGGCAGGATAACGAAATGGCGGATACGATCTCCATGAATCTTCAATCCGATACAGGTATTGTTTTCGATAAACTTACAGGCGATAAAATCCGCATCAATGGACAAACCGATGAACTTAGCTTCTACAATACGACGGTGGGCAGCAGAGCTGATTTCAATAACAGCCATGCGACAGTCATCGCCGACAACCTTCATAAGAAGCTGTTTGGTGATGCATCATTGCAGATTTATCCGCAGCATAAGCCGTTCTATCTGCTAATGGGGAAAGATAATAAGATGTCTACGAATGCATTTATCGTAAATTATGATAATGATTTCATCGTGAATGCATTTGATACGGAAAACAGCTTTATTCGTGTATCTGAAAAACTTTCCAACCGCTTTATCCAAGGACCGGCAGTAGCGCGGAGCAATAACCCGCTGGAGAATATCGCCAAACGGGGGACCCCGACGATTTACCCCGAATCCCATTCGGTTAGTACCAATTCCAATATCATCTTCCATAAAGACAGTGTGGTAAATGTAGATATTACCGGGATGCCGGAAGAGACTTCTACGATTGATAAAGAGATAACAGCTCAGCCAGACATACTGGAAGGCGAACGCACGGAAGACAAACGCGACACAGAATAATCTCAACCAACCAATCAGCCTGCACCAGAATGTGCATTACTGGTGTAGGCTGAAAATACGGAGTGAAAGGCAGAATACAAATGGATAAAAGACAACGTACAAAAGCGCTGCTCGCCTTCCTGCTGTGCTTAAGCACTACAGTCGGCCATGCTGAAGAAGCTATCTTACCGGATGATGCAGAAGCCAAGCATAATGTGCTTCAAGAAGAGACAAAGCAAGAAGCTCCCGAGAGTGTTTATATTCAGACTATCGTCACAAACCGATCGGACATTCTGACACCAGACGAACTTAAAGCCATTACTGTCAAATATGAAGGACGGTCTGTATCCATCAGCGAGTTATCTCAGGCCGTACAAGAAATTAACAGCCTTTATACAAAAAAACAATTTGTTACATCAAAAGCAATCTTACAGCCGCAAAGAATAACAGACGGTATTTTAAAAATTGATTTAGTCGAAGGCCGCATTGGCAAGATTATCGTGGAAGGCAATAAAACCACAAGTGAAGCATACATTAAGGATCGTATTAAGCTGCAAAGCGGGGAGTTTGTCAGACTAGACGCTTTGAACGAGGTGATTTATCGCTTCAATCAGACGAATGACGTGCGTCTCCAAGTGGAACTCAGAGCTGGTGAGCTGCCGGCCACTACAGACTGCATCTTCCGCATTGCTGAACCGGAAGTTACACAGACTATTTTATTTACTGACAATAGTGGTCGTGACACAATTGGTCTTTATCGTGTCGGACTAACCTATATCCATAACAGTCTCACGGGAAATAGGGACAAGCTCGCGCTTACTGGACTGAATTCCCACGGCACGACGGCAGGTGCTTTCGTCTATAGTCAGGCTATCGATACCAAAGGTACGAGGCTCAGCCTGACTTATGATTCCAATCAAGTGACGATGATTTCCGGACCGCTCCAAAATCTGGATATTCAAGGCGATTCCTCCGACATTGGCTTGATTCTCAACCATCCAAAGATTGTGCGTCCTGACTTTAAACTGGAACTGATTGCGGAGGGACACCAAAAGAAATCTGCTACCTCCTTCTCAGGGGAATCCTTACTTGAGACTAAGCTGAAAACACTTGTTGTCGGTGCAGCAACGCAATACAACAAAGAAACCAAAGTGCTATATAATAGACAGGATGTAACGAGAGGATTTGTCGAAGGTGGCCAGTCTTTCACTAAGTACAACTTCTATGTAGTTGAGCAACGAGCAATCAAAAAGGATAGGCTGCTTACCCTTCGTTTTAATGGACAGTGGACACCAACGAATGATCGTCCACTGCCGTCATCAGAACAATTCTCGCTTGGAGGCTCTGGTACGGTCAGGGGATATGATGAAGGGTTTACCAGTGGAAATAGGGGCTATCTTGTAAGTGCAGAACTTAGTTTTCCAACTGCTTCACCAAAAATAAAAGGGAATGCTTTTATCGACCATGGCGGAGTCTACCCTTACGCGGGTAACTGGGAAAGCGGCAATACGTACTTGACAGGTATCGGGGTAGGTGCCAACGTTGCTTTTTCTCCTAAAACATCAGGTAAAGTTTACATTGCTGCCCCTCTTAGCGGCGAAGACAGGTCTATCCATATTCATGCTTCCGTACAATTTGTCTTATAAAATTATTACAATGGTCAATCAATGCATTACTTTAATCACCCTGCAACAAAAATGTTGGTAGGGTGATTTTTTTTTAGAAAACATAGCCATTTTAATCAGCTTATGAAAAAAACAAACAATTATCTTAATATTTTTAATTCTGCAAATATAAGCGTTAATTTACAATAAAGTTACAGTAAAAGTTGCAGTAACAATGGGTACACCATCTTATCTTGGTTGATTGGAGCAAAATAGAAGAGTTGAGGAAACAGGGCAACTCAATCTATTCTAATGCTCCTCAATATAGAAAATAGGGGGAGATAAAATGAAAAAAAGTTTAACTCTGGCGCTTGCAGTAATGTTCGGAACAACTGTAGCTGGCACTGCACTAGCTGCCTCGGAAAATCCTTTTGAAACAGTCAAGTCAAATCATTGGGCATATCCTGCGGTGACTCAATTAGTAAAAGCAGGTCTTGTTGATGGCTATGGAGATGGTGATTTCCGTGGGGATAAAGCAATTACCCGTTATGAAATGGCCTCGTTGGTTGCTAAAGCTATGAGTAACGTCGATAAAGCCGATAACGCCAACAAGGCTTTGATTGATAAACTTAAGGCAGAATATGCTTCCGAACTCAAAAATCTGGGAGTTCGAATGGGTAATTTGGAAAAGAAAGTGAACTCCCTTGGTAAAATGACAATTGGTGGCGAATTGCGCATTCGCTATGATTCTGCCGCTGACGGTGTGCTTGGTTTTACCGATGCAAATTCTGATAAAAAGGAAAACGGTCAGGTGCGGTATCGCTTGAATATGGCGGCAGCTTTGGATGACAACTGGAAAGTGGCGGCTCGTTATGAATCGGCAGCCGCTAAATTCGGCGGCAGCGGCAGTGACAACCCGAATAATCTGGCCCGCGCTTATATAGAGGGTGATGTTGCCGGTATGCATGTGCTTGCTGGCCGCGGCAATTTCAAAACCTTTAATGCCTATACCGGCTGGGATAAAGATAACTGGGAGGGCGGGGGCGTTACGATTGGCAATAAATTAACGTTAGACTTATATGCGATGAAGCATGGCGGTACTAATACTACGACTACTTATACGACTACTTGGGATGATAAAAATAGCGATGGGAAAGTTACTAATGACGAGCTTTCTACTAAAGCAATTACTGCATACAGTCAGAAAAATACCTGGTATAAATTGTCTCAGCTGAAATACGCTTTCTCCCCGGAATTCACTATGGCTGCTCAATGGTTAAAGAATCCGGTCCAAGACAGAGGGATCACAGGTGCCAGTTATGACACAATAGGCATTGGTTTTAAATATACCGGCTGGGACAATCTGGCACTAAGTGCCGAATACGCTAAAAACAGAGCTGCCAAAATTAGAGGAACTATAGGCAATACTATTAGTGATAAAGTAGTTACCAATAACGAACCTAAAGGCTATGAAATAAAACTGGATTACGGCAAGGCGGACAAAAATAAGGTGGGCAGCTGGGCTTCCTGGGTTGGTTACCGATACGCCGAAGATGGTTTTGACCGTGGTGACATGACTACCGGTTTCCGTCATGATAATGCCAGTAAAGCCCGTATGAATAATATTAAAGGCGTAGAAGTTGGCTTTGATTACACCTTTATCAAAAATACCAAATTTGAGCTTTTCTACATTGATGGTAAACCTGTAAATGGCAATGATATTGCCGGTTCGGACAATAAGCGCATGTCATATGCCCAGATGGAAGTATTCTTCTAAAGAATTGGCTGTATTCTCAAAACCGGACGTTAAGGAAAAAGGACTCCTGTCGTAGGGTAACTATGACAGGAGGTTTTTCCATGGGAAAGGTATCGGCAAATTAATCAACGAAGAAAAGACACCTGAATCTAATGAAGAAATTCAGGTGTCTTTACTAGTACGTTTATTTATTTGAGTACATTCTCGAGGGCCCACTTTTTCTGCCAAACAGGATAATCTTTGCCTAAAAGCTCCAACGGTTCGGTCACATACCAATTGTATTTGTTTCTTCTTTCATAAGATACTTGCCAAAACTCAGTACGTTTCTGGCTGTCACGGCTTGAGAAAAGAGGTTTGTTTGTTTCGATATCATAGAACCGTGCCCAGATAGGCGATGCCTTCGGATCTTTTACTACAATTCTGTCACTGCCAAATTCCAGGGTTGGGTCTTTCTGGGTAATGACCTTAATCCCGCTGAGTTTTGTTGAATCCAGCCAGGATACCGCTGACTGAATAGCATCAATAATTTCTGAATTGGGATTGTCAAGACTCATTAGAAACCGAACCACTTTAGCACTTTCCTGGCTGCTGAGGGAGGGGAGTTCGTAGGCACGGCCAGTAGTGGGCTCCAAGGTATTTTGATCGTATTGCTGGCACCAGGCTGTTTTCTTGCCGTTCACAACAATTTGGGTTTTGAGTAACATATCAATACCCTTTTGATATGCGGTTTGACAACGGTTTATTCTTAGTGCGTCAACAAAGGCAAGACCGTCATCTTTATTAAGTACATCGCGTAAGAGATCGAGGACATTAGCCATAGCATTGTCATTGATGGTGATATTTCGCTGATAACCTGCACCTTCGGGAAAGAACTGACTCCAGCCGCCATTGTCATATTGACCGTTTAAGAGGTAGTCTAAGCCTTTGTTAAAACCATTCAGATATTTTTCAGCTTTAGTTGTAGTATACAGCTTACCAAGTAAGCGGATTTGCATATTCGTAGAATCATTGTCAATGGTTGATTTTCTTTTACCTGCGTTTAAATCGCCTACACCAAGAACCGGCTGGGTTATATTTACGTCAGGCTGTAACTTAATCCAGCCACCGTCCGGATTTTGATAGCCCAGGATGTTGTCGGCAACTTTTTGTGCTTCGACGCTGCTGTACCATTCATTTGGCTGGTTAAGCATGGTCGCTATGGTAACGGGACCACCTTTTGCCAGAGGTGCATTATCCTTTTTGACCGGAACGCTGCCTTCCATGACTAGTCTGGTTCTTTTCGGCTCCCATGTAACAGTGAAGCCAAGCTTCTCCATTACAAAGCGGGCCGGTAAGAAGAGGCTGCCGTCCTTTACTTGTGGAGCTATATCGCAGATGGTATCTTTGCCGTTTACTTTAGCTTTAGTTTGATTGACAGTAAGTTCGACCGTATTGCCATTTAGTTCGATGGTTACCTTTTGCGTGGCCTTTGACCAGCTATATGTTCCACCGACGGTTCCAATAATATCCTCCAGTGGCGAGAGAAAAATGTCTTTTTCCATAACCGGTCTTGTCAGCAAACCATCCTCCAAGTCGTGGTAAGCGCCATTAACAGCAAAGTTCGGGTCACCCATAATGATGGTAATTACCTGTTGGACCTTTGCAGGCTGTTCTTTAGCTGCCTGAGAGGGTAGCGGCGCCGCTGCCAGCAGGAAACAAGTGACTGCCAGGACAACAAGCCAAAATCGGTGTTGCTTGTACATTTTGATCAGCTCCCTTATTTGATTGTATTTCTTTCTCATTCTATTGTAAAAAACATTCCAATTCTTCGTAATTAAAGATATTAAGGTTATTCTTTTATATTTTAGGAAACAAAATCGGCTTAGGGAAAATTCTGATTTTCATGAGAAAACAAGGCAATTTTTCTTCAGCCAGTCAATTCCTGTTATGCTATAATAAAACATATATAGAATATTTTGGAAAATGGTGTAATAATGAGGTATTGGATATTGATCAATAAAAGGATCAAATGGCTTAAACAAAAATTTAAAGAACATATGCTATTTTCGTTTAAGTCTACCATTCTCAGCCTGTACATTCCTATTATTATTGTCTTTATTTTAATAATAGGAATCGCCTCTTATCTGTTAGCAGCGGCTCAGATAACAGATAATGCTTACCGAAATATAAAAAATACGGTAAATCAAACCGGAAATTATTTGGACAACCGGATGGCAGATGCTTTTGAACAATTAGTTGCTTTGTCGAATCATCCGGCGATTTTAACTGTTGCTGCCAAGGATGCTGATAACGTGATACCAGAGGATTATTTGCAGGTTCACTATCAAATTGAGAGGATAGAGTCCTTTTATAGTTCTTTAATTGAATCTATTTATGTAGACTTTTATAACGGAAAACTTCTTCTATTCCGCAGCGCTGATCAGAGTATTCGCCCTAGGTTTTCCTATGAACATTATCGGCAGCTTTATCAAGGACATCCATATGATATTTATTGGCGTCATATAACCATTAAAAGCAGATCTGGGAGAGATACACAGGACGGTGGCAAGCAAATTATCAGTATGTTCAAACTGTTTGGTAAAAATAATGCCCGAACCAGTGGGATTATTGCATTTAATCTGAAGTATGAGTTTTTTGCCAAAGTGCTGAATAGTTCAGAGCCAAGTGAAAATGGGTATTTACTGCTCATTAGCCCGGAAGAAGCGATGGCTTTTAAAAAAATCGATAAGAAATACGAGCTTACTGCCGATATTTTACAGCATTTACAAACTACACTCGAGAAAGAAGGCCAACTGGAATATCAAGAACAAAACGGCGAAAAGATGGTCGTTATTTATGATACATTGCCTACGAGTAACTGGAAGCTAGCGGCGGTGTTTCCCCAAAAGGACGTACTTGCCAGGCTGGACTATATTCAACTTATTACGCTCTCAATTATTATTCTACTGATATTTGTAGCTGTGTTTCTCGCTAATGCTTTAGCCAGTTATATTGCCAAACCGCTTTCTCTTTTAACCAAGAGTATGAAACGAATTCAGGGTGGAAATCTCAATTTTACTCCGCAAACGCATCCGTTAAGCGAAGTTGGTGTGTTGAATCAAGGGCTTGAAGATTTAGTTGGGCGGGTTAAAAATCTGTTGGAACAAATTGAGAAAGAACAAGAAAACAAACGGCAATTGGAGTTTTCTGTTATGCAAACACAAATTCACCCTCATTTTCTGTACAATACTTTGTATTCCATAAAAGGGTTGTGTGACATGCGGTTGAATGAAGAAGCCAGTGCTATGGTGACTGCCCTATCGAATTACTTCCGGATCAGCATTAGTAGAGGACAAGAAATTATTAGTGTCGAGGAAGAGATTGCCCATATACGTAACTATTTGTTTATTCAGGAAATGCGCTACGGTGATGATTTCGCTTATGAGATTGAGATAGACGAGGCTGTTTTATCCTATCGAATCATCAAACTAACTCTCCAGCCGCTGATTGAAAATGCCATTTATCATGGCGTAAAACAAAAACGAGGCAGTGGACGGATAGTGGTAAGAGGCTACAAAACAACTGATTTTATATGTTTTGAAATAAGGGATAATGGTTTGGGGATGAGCAAAGAACGGTTGGAAGAAGTACGCCTAAGCCTGGAAGGCAAGGGTACAGCGCAGCAGCCGGTAGGACTTGGTGTGCGCAGCACGCATGAGAGATTAAGGCTTCATTACGGTAAAAAAGCCGGACTGAAAATTGAAAGCCAACATAATCTGGGAACTTGTGTAGAAGTTATCATTCCATTATAGAAAAGGGGCAATGAGGAGAATGTATAAGGTTGCTATTGTAGATGACGACCGCATCATTCGTAAAGGTTTGGCCAATACCATAGCGTGGGAAGACAATGGTTTTAGGCTGGTAGGTGAGGCCGCTGACGGTGAACAGGGGCTAAAAATGATTGAAGAGTTTTGTCCTCAGGTGGTAGTATCGGATATTAGAATGCCATTTATGGATGGTTTGGAAATGGCTAGGCTTGCGAAAGAAAAGTATCCGGAAATGAAAATTATTCTTTTAACTGGGTATGATGACTTTACCTACGCCAAAGAGGCTATTGAGTTACGGGCTTTTGATTACCTACTGAAACCGGTAGATAAAGAGGTACTGTTGAATAAAGTCAAAAAAGCTTCCATAGAGTGGGAAATGCAAAAAAATATCAAGGATAGAATGAATGCAGGAATGCCATTCTTTCGTCAGCAGTTATTAAAAAAACTGCTGAAGCAAGCCCAAGCTCCGGAACAGTTGCGCCAGGAGGGGATATCATTAGGCATTCCTTTGGATGCTGAGGCTTTTGCCGTACTGGTTATAAAAATAGATGACTATTATCAAATTACTGGTGATAGGGAAGCTGTCGTAAACGAATGGGTAAAACAAGATTTATTAAAGATTTGTTGTGAAGTTGTGGATCAGAGCGGATTGGGATGTACAGTTGACTTGGAACAGGACGAGCTGATGATTCTGTATGCAACCTCAGGTAGGTTGGGAGAAACAGGCGATGTGGCCCGAGAGGTGGCAGAATGGGTGCGAAGTCTCGCCAAGCAGCGGTTAGGCAGGACAGTGTCCGTTGCATATGGCAGATTTTTTCAGGGGATCGCATCGATTGCAGAGTCGTATGAAGAAGCAAGGCATGCACTGGAATTTCGCCATGTGATCGGCAAAGATAAGGTTATTTCCGCTGCCGATATTAAAATTTTGTCTAGTACGGAAAGTCTTTCATTTGAAGGGATTGTATCTGAACTCATTGGAACAGTGAGGCTGGGGTTTTCTCACGAAGCGGTAGAGTTGGTGAAAAAACTAGAAGTAGAAATGGCCTGCACTCAGCAGGTAACATTGAACAAAGCTCGCTTTATTGCTGTGCAATGTGTGCTTTCTCTCTACAGTAATGCGCAAGAATGGGCAAAAGAGTGGCAGACGCGACAGCACGAAGAGATTGACCGTTACTATAATCGGATTAACGGCATGCAAACCATTGCAGATATTATGAATGTAGTTTTGGAATTGGTAAACGATTTGGCTGATTTTGTTGCTCAGCAACGCGAAAACCAGCGTTGTCCTGCGGTGAGTGAGGCAGTATGCTATATCGAAGCTAACTTTGCTCAAAACGGCCTCAGCCTGCAGGAAGTAGCCAAGCATGTGCATATGAACCCTGTGTATATGAGTACCTTGTTTAAACAGGAAAAAAACATCACTTTTTCTGAGTTTATTTTGGAAACGCGAATGAAAAAAGCGATGCAATTACTTCGTTTAGGTGGTATGAAGGCATATGAGGTAGCGGATCGAGTTGGGTATAGTAACCCGGAATATTTTAGTGTCTGTTTTAAAAAGTACACAGGAATATCGCCGGTCGAATACCGGAATAAAGCCTGAGCAAGTAGTGGTACGGCTTTTAGGATGGATTATCCTATGCCGTGTCTTTTTTTTCTGAGCGCATGCCGAGTTAGCTTTATACCAACGTCCTGAAGAAATTAATCACAAGATAAATATTCTAAATATATCAAATATTTATCTTAATAAATCAAATTCCCGGAAAGAAGTTTTTTTTCTAAAATATAAGTAAGAACTGAAACGAAGGTGATAATGTGCAATTGCCGTTGCAGCGAAAGGCCCATAAACAATTGGGTCACACACCGCAAAAACGAACTACAGAACAGAAAAAAATAGATATTGAAAAGTTGTTCCCTTATTTTTTCATCGCACCTGCAATTTTACTTATTGCAAGCTTTTGGTTTTATCCCTTGGCTAATGTTTTTTATTACAGTTTACAAAATTATAATGCGAATACTCCCTTTTATAATGGCTTTGCAGGATTGGATAACTTTAAGACAATATTGTTTGAGGATCCCCAGTTTTTACCTAGTCTAATAAATTCTTTCAAATGGGTAGTTTCCCAAGTATCGCTGCAGGTGATTTTTGGGCTTAGTATTGCACTTACCTTAAATCAGAAATTTAAAGGAAGAACATTTTTGCGGGCCATGGCCTTTACCCCATGGGCCATCTCCGGCGTCTTGACATCGGTTATGTGGTCGTTGATGTACAACGAGCATATGGGGGTTGTTAACGATTTATTTATGAAGCTGAATTTAATTTCCCAAAGATACGCCTGGGTAGCCGATTTAGATACTGTTTTCTCGGCAGTGGTTGTGGCCGAATTGTGGAGGGGGATTCCTTTTTTTGCAATAACATTGCTTTCGGCTTTACAGGGAATTCCGGAAGAATTATATGAAGCGGCCCGGGTAGACGGTGCAGGAAGAGTAAAAACATTTTTCCATATCACTTTACCACAACTGAAAAATACGCTGGTATTGACAACCTTGTTGCGGTGCGTATGGGAATATAACAATGTTGACTTGATTTTTAACCTTACCGGCGGGGGCCCGGCCCATCACACAACAACACTTACTATGTATGTAGCTGAACTGGCTATCCGGGAAAATAATTTTGGTTATGGTTCAGCAATTACAGTAGTATCGTTTGTCATTTTACTGATTTTTGCAATGACTTACCTGAAATTAAGCCGCATGGAAAGAGGTGCCGAAGGATGAGTCTTAATCCGAGAACATCTGAACGTTTATTCACATTGTATTTGCCGCTGTTAATGACGATGGTATTCATTTTATTTCCGTTTTACTGGACAATGAATACGGCATTAAAGCCGGAGGGGGATATCCTGCAAACCCCTTTGGCGTACATACCCAACCATCTTACAATTGATAATTTTATCAACGCATGGAATAACGTAGGCTTTTCTAAGTTTTTTAAAAACAGCTTATTCTTAGCTCTTTGTACAGTACTTTCCGTTGTGACTTGTGCTACTTTAGTGGGATATTCGCTGAGCCGATATCGTTTCAAGGGCAAACGCGTATTCATGCTGCTTTTATTATGTACGCAGTTTGTTCCAGGCGCCATGCTGATTATTCCGCTATTTATCATCTTTAAGAATCTTGGACTGATCAGTAATCCCTTGTCACTTATTCTGGTTTACACAACTTTTCAAATCCCTTTTAATTCTATTCTCATGAACGGTTTTATTACAAGTGTGCCCAAACAACTAGAAGAGGCGGCCATGGTCGATGGCTGCAGCCGCCTGCAGGCGATTTACCATGTGGTTTTACCGCTGCTGCTTCCAGGTATTGTAGCTACCGGCGTATTTACTTTCATTTATGCCTGGAATGAGTTCCTGTTTGCCTTTATGTTCATGAATAAGCATGCCAACTTTACACTTTCCATTGGGTTAAGTTATATGATGGGTGAGTTTAACATTAATTACGGCGCTTTAGCTGCCGGCAGCGTAATTGCCTTAATCCCGGCTATTGCTATGTTCGCTTATGTACAACGTTATTTAGTAAACGGCTTAGGTGGTGCGGTGAAGGGATAATCCTTCACTAGAATAAATAGGAGTGATGCATGTATGTTTAGCAAAATCGCCAAAATGTTTTTGGTTGCGGGCTTGCTTTTATCCCTTGTATTGACCGGCTGCGGGCAAAGTACAACCGGTGGCGGGCAAAATAAAGCCGGGGAAAAGGTGACTATCGTATTTTGGGACGAAAATGCCGGCCCTGACCGGACTCCTTATTATCAAGAGCTAATTAAAAAGTTTGAGGAAAAATACCCTGCTATTCATGTAGAATATGTCGGTCTCCCTAAAAGCGGGGCTAAGCAAAAAATGGATGCTGCCATTGCGGCCAATGATATGCCTGATGTTTCCGGAATACAAACTAGCTGGTTAGCTGATTTTAGCGCCCGAGGCGCCTTATTGCCGCTCGATTCTTTCTATGAAAAATGGGCTGATAAAGATAAAATTAATCCTGGTATCATCCAGTCTAACCGTAATATGACATTAGATAAGAAATTGTATCAAATTCCTAATACGATGAACCTGGAATGCTTGTGGTACAGAGCCGATTGGTACAACGAAGCCAGTGTAAAAGCTCCTGAAACCTGGGATGAGTTCTTCGTCGCTGTAGAAAAAATGACGGATAAAGATAAAAACCATTATGGCTTTTCAATCCGCGGCGGCAATGGCGGATCCTTCCAGTTACAAAGAATGATGTATGCTTATTCTGGACTGAACTATTTTGACGCTAATGAGAAAACCACGATCAATGACCCTAAACATGTAGAATTCTTAAAGAAATATCTTGGTCTTTATAAAACATATACCCCGATCAGCGACGTAACGAATGGTTATAAAGAAATGGTAGCCGGTTTTGACACTGGCGCAGTAGCTTTAGTCCAGCATAATATCGGTTCTTATTCTGAACATAGTAAAGCGCTGAAACCGGGCCAATACGCCCCGCTAATTCTGCCAAAAACTGCGGATGGCCGCTTTATTCAGGAATCCGGCAATACGCTTGGTTACGGCATCTACAAAACCACCAAAAACCCAGAGGCAGCCTGGACCTTTGTAAGCTTCCTGTGTTCCCAGGAAAGCCAAAGCTATTGGAATCAAAAAATAGGGCAAATACCGACTCATCTGGATTCTCTGAAAGAGCCATGGGCGAAAGAATTACCGCATATGCAAATGGCTTTAAAAGTCCTGTCTGATTCAAATCTTAAATTCTATGATCCCCCCATGTATTTGCCGGACTATCGCTCCATTCTTGACCAAGTTGTGGATCCCGGCATTCAGGGTGTCATGACCGGCAAGAAAACGGTAGAAGAATTCTTAAATGATTGGGCAAATGCTGTTAATAAATCCAGAGATAAATATGACAAAATGGTAGCCGGAAAGAAATAAAACCTAAATCTCTTTAGTGATGATTACGGTTGTGGCGCTAGGAAATATCTCCTGGCGTCACGGCTATAGTCATGCACTACTTCAAGAAGATTTTGCATTCGGAACAAGGGAGGAGCAGCTATCGTGATAGGAGATGAATATGCACCAGAGAAAAGAAAAATAATTGATGAAAAAACCGGGAAACCTGTCTGGCAGCTGACGACTGGTGATTGTAATAACTATCATTTTTACTTCACCGATAATTCGTTCACGTTAGGTGACAAAGAAATCTATTTTATGTCTGACCGGGCGTCCAACAGTCTGGAAGTATATAATCTTTTCCGGATGGATCTAGGGACAGGGGTTATTCAGCAAATGACTGATGAAAAGGCTGGAATTACGCCTACCGGGCATACGAAAACACCTGACAGTGAAATTGTGGTTTATGTGACAGGAAACAAAATAAAAAAACTCAATACGAAAACCATGACCACTACAGTGATCTACGAAGAAACCACCGGAGCCCATTTAGGGCATCCTTTCATTGCTCCTAACAAGAAATATATTGGTTTGGCTATCAATGAAAACCCTGGTCTATATCATGGAGCTAATTATTATGGTTTCAAAGAGCAAATGTACGCTATTAAAAAGGGTTGGATTACGCTAGTGTACCTGGATGGTTCAAAGGCTGTTACTGTGCATGAAAGTTCGCATTGGCTCGGGCATTTCCAATTTGCTCCTGATGACAGCACTTTGGCTATGTTTTGCCATGAAGGTCCATGGCATCTTGTGAATCAGCGTATTTGGCTGCTGGATCTGATAAGCAGAGATATTGTTCCATGCTTCCGTCAGTATCAAGATGATTGTGTGGGGCACGAATTCTGGACCAGTGATGGAAAAATATTCTTTGATAACCGGCGTAAAGGTCATGATGGCACTATTACTTCCAATAAGACCCAAGCTACGTCAGTGGAGCCTGAAACGGCTGAAATACCTTATGTTGGATTGGCTGACAGCAAGGGAAACATAGTGAAGTGCACGGATATGCCTTACTATTGCAACCATTATCATGCTACAAACGATAATAAGCTGCTAGTAGGAGATCAGGTTGAGGATCTGGTGCTGATTCATCTTGACGAAAATTCGGCCAAACTTGAAACCTTATGTTCTCACCATACATCATGGCGTACGCAGCAGAGCCATTGCCACCCTACCTTTAGCTGGAATAACGAAAAAATCCTGTTTGCATCAGACCGAAAAGGTAGAATTCACCTTTACCTGGCAGAGCAGCAGGATGGAAAATGGCTGTAATGTAAAAATAATAAACATGGAAAGGCAGAGGACAACATGGCGGGTGTAAGTCTGAAAAATATTAGTAAAAGCTATGAGCAGACTATTGTAGTTCATCATGTGAATTTGGAGATAAAAGATAAAGAGTTTGTTGTATTGGTGGGGCCTTCAGGTTGTGGTAAATCAACAACGTTGCGGATGATTGCCGGTCTAGAAGAAATTTCCGAGGGTGATTTGTTTATTGGCGATCAATGGGTGAATAATATGGCCCCTAAAGACCGGGATATCGCTATGGTATTTCAAAACTATGCCTTATATCCTGATAAAAACGTTTATGAAAATATGGCGTTTGGTTTAAAAATGCGAAAACTTCTCAAGAAGGAAATTGATGAACGTGTAAAAGCGGCAGCTCGTATTTTGGACTTGGAGCATCTCCTTCAGCGCAAGCCGAAAGACTTGTCCGGCGGTCAACGGCAACGCGTTGCTCTAGGGAGGGCAATTGTCCGGGAGCCTCGCGTCTTTTTGATGGATGAACCTTTGTCCAATTTGGATGCCAAGCTGCGGGTACATATGCGGACAGAGATCAGCAAGCTGCAAAAACGCCTGGAAATTACAACTGTGTATGTAACGCATGATCAAACAGAAGCGATGACGATGGGGGATCGCCTGGTTGTCATGAAAGATGGCGTTATTCAGCAAACTGCTACCCCTGCAGAAATCTACCGTTCTCCGCATAACCTGTTTGTTGCTGGCTTTATTGGTTCTCCGGCTATGAATTTTATCAACGGTGTTTTAAAGGAAAAAGAGGGGCAGGTATTTTTTGCTTCTTCCTGTTTCGAATGGAAATTGAGCAACGTGTTGGGTGCTAAGGCCTGTCAATTAGGTTATATAGGAAAAGAAGTGGTCTTTGGCATACGCCCGGAAGATATTCATACAGGATTATCTCAGTTGGAAGACTCGCAAAATAACTTTCGGGCCTGTATTGAGGTTAAAGAAAACACTGGAGCTGAGGTCTATTTATATTGCAATGGAGTTTGTGAAAATATGCTGACAATCCGGGTGAAGGATGCGGTCAATGTGCAGCGTGGTGACACGGCTACATTCACTATTGATATGGATAAAGCCCACATTTTCGATAAAGAAACAGAATGCAATATTTTGTTCTCACAGTATGATAAGGAAGGTGACTATAAGTAGGCAGTCTCATCCTAATTCCCGTTGCAGCTTGGATTGAATAGATTGGCAGAAGAGGAATAATAGATGAAAAAAAGGGGTGTCGCAAAGCTTTTTTTAAAGCAAATGCGCCACCCTTTTATTTAGCTTATTTGTCCTCTTTTAACTTAGACTATGGTCAATACGAGCCCTTACAGGGAAGAGGGGATACGCTTCCCTATCCAACCAAAGAACTGATAAAATCTTCGGCAATTAATAAAGGCTGTAAAAGAAGCAAAGAATAGTCTGAATAATAAAGAAAAATTTTATAAAATTCAAGTAATATAATATATAATTTTACTGCTATACTTACACTAATGCGAAGTCTGGTGCAGTTACAGCACAATAATAAGATTTTATAACCTTGCGCTGATTGGAGTTAGTGGGATCATGTTCATTGAATTAATTGCCGATTACAAACAGAAAACACCCAATGCAATAGCAATTTTAGCACCTGAGAAAGAACCGATTACCTATGATCGATTATTTCAGCACCTGGTTAAAACGACAAGTTCTTTACGACAATTTGGAATAAACAATACTGACCGAGTAGCATTGGTGATGAATAATGGTCCGGAAATGGCAACTGCTTTTTTAGCAATAGGTTCGGTTGCAGTCTGTGTCCCTATGAATTCGAAATCTTCTTTAAGTGAATTTAAAACGTTTCTATCGGCAGTAAAGGCAAAGGCGATTGTTATAGCCTATGGGCTGTCTACTGAGGCAACAACGGCTGCGATGGAGCTTGGGATAGAAATCATAACGGTAAAATGTAAAGGTGATGAAGCCGGGATATTTGATATCATAAATGCATCATCCGATTGTCAAACGGTAGTAGCATACTCTAAGCCGGAAGATATAGCACTGATTCTGTTTACATCAGGAACAACGGGAAAGCCTAAAATTGTTCCTTTGACCCATAGTAACATTTATAGTTGTACTAAAAATATTGTGTCATCCCTAAGGTTGTCTTCAAAAGATTGCTGCCTCAATGTTATGCCCCTCTTTCATTCCGGGGGCCTGGTTATGTCATTGCTTTCATCGCTTTTTGCAGGTGGCAGCATAATATGTACAAATGGTCTTGTAGCCAGTCATTTTTTTAGGTGGCTGTCTGAATTATCACCTACTTGGTACAGTGCAGTTCCAACTACTCATCAAGTGATTTTACAACAATGGGAGCATATGGGTCAGCCTGCGGTTGCTCATTCTTTACGGTTTATCAGGTGTGGATCAGCTGCTTTACCACCTTTGTTAGCGCAAAAAATAGAGAATGCTTTACAAGTTCCAATTATTGAAGGCTATGGTTCTAGTGAAGCTGTGAGCCAGATCGCTGTTAATCCTCTGCCGCCTGGCCAGCGGAAACTGGGCTCCGCTGGTAAGCCTGCAGGCTGTAAGGTAGAGATTATGGATGAATTAGGAAACTTGCTTCCTGCCGGAGTTAGTGGAGAAATTGTCATCCAGGGAGAAAGTGTCTTTTCTGGCTACGAGAATGATTCTACTGCCAATGTACAGTCTTTTTATAATGGATGGTTCCGAACAGGGGATCAAGGATATATCGATAATGATGGTTACTTGTATATAAAAGGGCGCTTTAAAGAAATTATCAATTGTGGCGGCGCAAAAATATCACCACGGGAAATAGAAGAAGTGCTATTGTCACACCCTGCTGTAAAAGAGGTCGTAGCGTTTGCAATTCCGCATCTAAGTCTGGGTGAAGTTGCTGCCGTTGCAATTGTAACTAAAGGGGAAAAGAGAATCAGCGAGGATGCAGTACAACGATACGTTAGTCAACATGTAATTTATTATAAGGTCCCACATAAAGTTGTATTTGTCGACAGTATACCTAAAGAAGCTACTGGGAAGGTCAACCGTATTGGTATGGCTGAAAAACTAGGTGTAGCAGTGGGTGTTACCGTGAATATCGCGAATACTAGAATGGTGAGAACTTCAGCTAGCGATGAACTTGAGCATAAAATAATCGACATTTGGAGAGAAATTCTAAAAAAATCACATATAGGGATTAATGATAGCTTTTTTAATATAGGCGGGGACTCACTGACTGCAACTTTTTTGTCAGTTCAAATTGAAGCGATCTTTGGCAAATATGTACCAGTATCGTTACTATATGAGCATGATACTATTGAAAAATTAGTTGGATTTTTATCATATGAAGAGGAAGTTAGCCCTTATTTGCATCTAGTGCCGCTGCAAACTGCAGGGAGCAAACCGCCGCTCTTTACTATCGATACAATTGGAAGTCATATAATTCACTACCGTAAAATTGCAGGATATCTTTGTAAGGAACAACCTGTATATGCATTGCGATTACATGATGAGTATAATGAAACTGTACTTGAAACTGTTGAAGGAATTGCCTTAAATTATGTGAAAGAAATTCGCCGTGTACAGCCAAAGGGACCGTATTATTTAACCGGATATTCACTTGGTGGAACAATTGCTTTTGAAGTGGCTCAGCAGCTTTATCACCAGGGTCAGAAAGTGGCTTTACTGGCTATACTTGATACGAGAAATCATAAAGTATACTCATTAAAGCGAAAACCCAAAAGTAGAAAAAACCCGTGGCAATGGACAGTATTTTATATGCAACGATTGCGGGCAATGCCAAATTTGCATACTAGAATTGACTATGTTTTCAGTAGGCTGTGTAGAGAAATAGCTAAGGAAAAGCAGGGATCTAAAGCTAAGGAGTTAACCAAAGAGGAGAGAAGATGGCAAAGAATTGTTCAATATAGAAATTCATGTTATGTGCCGCTACGTTATCCAGGACAATTGACTTTATTTCGGGCATTAGGCGATCCATTTACTCCTAAAGAAACCGACCTGGAGCTTGGGTGGAACGGATTGGCTGATGGTGGAATAGTTGTTTATGAAACGCCTGGAGGCCATATATCGATGTTAACTGATGATGTTAATTTAGAAATACTGGCAAAAAAATTGAGTTTATGCATATTCCAAGAGAAAATATGAGTTGCAAGGCACAAAATGCCTCTCATTAAATTCCCGCCATCTGGTGTATAATTAGATGTAAGTCTATTCACATTAGGTGGAGTTTTCTTTATAAATAATAGCTAACAAACAGCATTGTAATATTCGCAATGATAGTTGTATTTAGAAAAGATTTGGAGAAGATCACATGGAGAAAATACGAATGGCTATTGTCGGTCCTTCCGATTCGGTAGCCTTGGCCTACTCTGTAGCAATGGAGCGAAGTGATATCTTATTGCCTGAAGGAATTGTCTATCAGGATGCAGCGCAAGTTCCTGAAATTATGCAGACCCGTTGTCAGGAGTTTGATATGTGGTTATTTTCAGGTATTGTACCATACCATTATGCCCTGTCTATTGCCACACATAAGCCACTGTTTTATCTGCCACATTCCGGTTCCAGTTTATACCGGGCCCTGTTTGAAATTACGTATATCAAGAATTTGAAGCTGCGCAGGATTAGCTTTGATACATTAAGCCAGGTTGAGGTAGAAGAAACTTTTAAGGATATAGATCTGCCTTTGCCTACTATATACGTGAAACCATTTTCCGATGTGGCATCTTCCAAGGAGTTTGCGAATTATCACTATGAATTATGGCAGGCGGGCAAGATTGATATTGCCGTTACGTGTTTTTTGGCCACATACGAAAAGCTAAAGGAATTAGGTGTACCGGCTTTCCGGGTTTGGACAACACGAAGCAATATTCGCACCACTTTGGATGTGGCAATCAATTCCTGCCTGGCACAACGTTTTAAAGGCAGCCAACTGGCAATACAGAAAGTTGCGATTGATGAATACGACAATATCATGCGCGCCAGTTCAAGCTACAATGTAAAACGTATGGAAATGTGTTTATACAAGATTTTAGTCGATTATGCGGAAATGCTGAAAGGGTCTCTCGTAAGCCGGGGTGATGGCCAGTATACTCTGTATTCTACACGCGGTATACTCGAGAACAGTACCAATAAGCTTACTGTTATTCCTATCCTGGAAAAAATAGCCTGTCAGGTGAAGGCGGCGGTTAGCGGCGGTATTGGGTTTGGTGTTACGGCCTATGATGCCGAACAAAATGCGTTTCATGCTCTGGGAATAGCCCAACAGAAAGGCAAGGGGTTATGGATGGCGGTAAACGATGAGCGGGAAGTGGTCGGCCCCTTAAGCTCGGCTGTTCATCTTAAGTATTCTGTACAGGCAGATACCGCGGCCTGTAAGCGGATTGCAGATCAGCTAAATCTCAGTGTTACTACCGTCAACCGTTTGCTGGCGGTGATTGATAAGCTGGATACCGATACTATCGGGGCAGAGGAACTCGCCGTTTATCTCAGTGTTACGTCCCGCAGTGCCAGAAGAATATTAACGATTTTAGTGGACAATGGGATGGCCGAATTAGCCGGAGAAGAAATGATCAATAAAGGACGGCCTCGAAAACTGTATAAAATTAATTTACCGTTATTGTTGGGGAATTTTACATCATCAAGATAAGTTCAGCTTAACATATTGACAAGAATAACAAAGGCGAGTATAGTAAACATTACAAAGCAACGTCGCTCTCGTATTTTTTACGAGGGCTTTTGTTTTACAGGACGAGTCAAGTCTCGTTTTTTCATTACCTGTTTAACGGAAATATCCATAAATAGGCTGAAAAGAAAATCAATAGAAAGGAGAAAAGTTCAACAATAGCGTAGTATGAATTTATTGCTATAAGGGGAGAGGTGTGTTTGATATGATGCTTACTATTGGTGTGATTTTGGTCATTATTACGATTTATTTTTTGATCAAACGCTATGATGCGCGTTTAGTGCTGTTAGTATCCGGTATTGTTATGGCCTGTGTGGCAGGTACTCCTATGGCATCTTTGAATGCTTTCGCCAAAGATATGACAAATGCCGGATTGATTCAGGCCGTATGCTCTGTTATGGGTTTTGCGATGGTTATGCGGTTCACTGAATGTGACAAACATCTGATTAACCTGATGGCCAGCGGTTTGGGAAAAGTTCGGCCCCTCTTGATTCCCGGCGTTGTGTTTGCTACATTTGCAGTCAATGTGGCTTTGCCGAGTGCAGCAGGAACAGCAGCTGCGGCAGGTGCAATTTTCGTACCGCTGATGATGTCTGCCGGGGTGCATCCTGCCATGGCAGCGGCTGCGGTTAAATGCGGTACTTATGGCAGTATGCTGAATCCAGGACTGGCCCATAATCCGGTTGTAGCTAAAATTGCCGGGGTAGGAGTTATGGAAGTTATTGCCTTTCAATTTAAAGCAAATATTGCATCGTTGATTGTTGCTGCAATTTTAATTACTGCTATTGCCTACTATAAAAAAGAACACAAGGGATACCATGCAGACGGATTGGAAGTGGATAACAGCTTTAAAGTAAATCTGCTGTATGCTGCGATGCCAATGTTTCCGATTGTATTGCTGCTTTTAGGGGCTACATTGATACCTGCTTTAAAAACGGATGTGCCTCAGGCGATGATTATCGGTTGCGCACTGTCTCTTTTAGTTACCCGGAAAAACCCTGTAGGACTCAGTAATGCATTTTTTGATGGTATGGGCAAAGCCTACGGTGAAATCATTGGTATTATCATTGCGGCCGGGGTATTTGTGTCCGGTATGACCTCTATGGGACTAGTGAAGGCCTTTATTGCCGCCATGCTTAACAATCCGGCCATTGTCAAGCTTTGCGCTGCTGTCGGTCCGTTTCTCCTGGGCTTTATCACTGGTTCAGGCGACGCGGCGACGATGGCTTTCAATCAGGCGGTTACGCCGCATGCACCGGATTTTGGCATGGAAGTTATGCAAATGGGTAGCATGGCTACCTTAGGTGGTACGCTTGGTCGTACGATGTCACCGATTGCCGGTGCTACGATTATCGTAGCCGGTATTGCAGGTGTTAATCCGATGGAAGTTACAAAACGTAACTGGCTGCCTATGGTAGGATCTATGATTATTGGTATGGCCTTGTTAATGTACTAATAACACGAGAAAGCTGCTGACTGATAAGATGCAAGGCTGTACAGCGCATAGCGGTGTACAGCCTGCGTTTTATTGTAAGCATATATGCACAATACCCAATTGTCAGAGTTAATTTATTGAACGAGGGAGAGTAATAAATGAATACGGACATTTTGGATGTAGTGAAGGCAAAGAAGGGTCAACTAATCAAGTGTCGCCGTGATTTACATAAACATGCAGAAGCAGCTTGGACAGAATTTCGTACAGCATCGATTGTGGCCGAAACATTAACACGCCTCGGTTATCAAGTATCAGTGGGTGAGGAAGTGATTGATGCCGAGGTTATGATGGGAGTACCGTCCCAGCAGGAATTGATCAGCCATCAGGAAAGAGCGATCGCACAAGGGGCAGATCCGAAATGGGTAGGCAAAATGCAAGGCGGTAAAACCGGTGTAATGGGCGTGCTGCACTTTGCTCAGCCAGGACCGGTTGTGGCATTCCGCTTTGACATGGATGCCAATGATGTGCTGGAAGCGACCTTAGAAGAACACAGACCTTATCGTGAAGGGTTTGCTTCGGTTAATTCCGGTGCGATGCATGCCTGCGGGCATGATGGTCATACCGCGATTGGCTTAACTCTGGCTGAGGTTTTGGCTGAAGCAAAAAATGAACTTGCCGGAACAGTGAAGTTCATTTTTCAACCTGCCGAAGAAGGGGTACGAGGTGCGAAAGCGATGGTTTCCCGTGGTATTGTTGATGACGTAGATTATTTTGTTGGCTTACATCTAGGGATCGGATTGAAGAAAATTGGCACGATGACTTGCAACACAGTAGGCTTTTTGGCTACGACAAAACTAGACGCAGTTTATACCGGTGTTCCTGCCCATGCTGGTGCAGCACCGGAAACCGGTCAAAATGCATTACTGGCAGCGGCCACGGCAGCTATTAATTTGCACGCTATTTCCCGCCACAGCCAAGGGGCTTCCCGTATCAATGTTGGAGTTTTGCAGGCAGGAACCGGACGTAATGTTATACCGGACAAGGCTATATTGAAACTGGAAACACGCGGGACTACCAGTGAGATTAATGAATATATGTACAAAAGAGCGCTTACCATCTTAGAGGCAGCAGCTGTCATGTATGATGTTAAACTTACCGTGGCGCCGATGGGCGGTGCGGCTAATTGTACAAATACACCTGAACTTGTCGCACGTTTAGAGCAGGTTGCCTTAAAGAGTAATTTGTTTAAAAGTATATTGCCCGATGGAAACATTGGCGGCAGCGAAGATTGTACCTATTTCATGGAACGGGTCCAGCAAAAAGGCGGACAGGTTGCTTATCTAATGGTTGGTACCGAGCTGGCAGCAGGGCATCATGATTCACGGTTTGATTTTGATGAAGAAAGTCTAGTTACTGCTGCATTGTTGCTAAGCCAAGCAGCAGTTGAGCTTTTAAGTAAGAACTAAATTTCTCGGCTTACTGCTAGTGACATAGAATAAACAGATAACCTCCACTTGGTATATGTTAGATGTAGAATCTATCTATATTTAGGTGGAGGTTTTTAATAAGGCTTGACAGGTTGGAATGTAGATGGCATAATGTGATAAAGTTACAAAGTTACACTCGTCCTGCAGGCGCGTAATGAAGTGAAACCTATATGCTAAAAAATGATGAATGGGATAAGCAGGTATATTGATGCTCAGAGAGCCGGTGGTTGGTGCGAACCGGTGCAGGTGTACTTACAGACTCACCCGGGAATTCTGTTACTGAAAATAAGGTATAGAGTCCTTATTTAGGTAATTGCGTATATCTGCGTTAAAGGTACAGCAATGTTTACAAGTATGCTGTAATGAGCCTAATGTAGGGTGGTACCGCGAATAAACGTCGCCCCTATTGACATAATTTGTCAATAGGGGCTTTTTGTACTCATTAACTAGTTTAGGAGGATTCTATCAATGGGAAATCAATCAATAAGTATAGCCTTTGCGATGGCGGCTGTCTGGTTTGCCACTCATAGTGGCGGCGGCTTTGCTACAGGGAATCAGGAAGTCAATTACTTTGCAAAGTACGGCTGGTATTCCATATTCTTGCCTGTAGTCGCTATGGCAATTTTGGGCTGGGGACACAGGAATGCTCTTGTGCTAGCTAAAGACTATAAGACCTATGATTATAAAAGCTTTGGAGATGCACTTTTTCATCCATATGAGAAATATTTTTCACTTGTATTCGAGTTAGGGTTTATCATGCTGATTGCTTGTGGAGTAAGTACGTCCATAGCGGGTTCGGGCGCTTTATTAAAAAGCTCCTTAGGAATTCCCTACGGTATTGGCATTGTAGCTGTTGGTGCAGTGTTATTGATATTGACTATTTTTGGCAGTAACTTAATTATTAAAGTTCTCAGCTTCAAAACATATTTTTTAATTGTTACCTTACTCATCCTTTGTTTTCTGGGTATCCAGACAGGAGCACTAAACATTCAGCGTATTGTAGTTTCGCAAGAAACCTTTGGTACAAACTTTTGGGATGCAGTTTGGTATATGATGATCTATATTGGCTTTCAGGCTTTTACTGTTCTGCCCATCATTTCGGTTTCTCATCATATTAAAACTACCAAAGAATGCAATCAGTTCATGTTTTTTGGCACATTGTTAAATGGACTCTTTTTGGTTGTTGTGTGTATTATGCTGTTAGGATTTAGCCCGGATGCTCTTCAACAGACATTGCCTGTGTATTACGTTACAACACAGCTTGGCATATCTTGGCTTAAGGTTTTGTACAGTATCATCTTATTTGTTGCGTTGCTCGGCACAGGAATATCCTTAGTATTTTCCACTGTTGCCCGATTCGAGCCTGTTCTTGTCAAAAGGAATGTACTAAATAGCCTGAAGGCGCGTAGGATTGCTATTTCTCTTTTTACTATAGCCTTATGCACAGGCATATCGGTTTTTGGATTAACCAACATTGTTGTCAAGGGTTATGGCTCAGTTGGTTATATCGGATTGTTCTTTGTTTTGCTTCCTGAAATTATTGTTGGTACAATTAAAATCAGAAAAAATGCCAAGCAAAGGGCTAACCAGCAAGTCTCAAACTAACAGAACACAGTAAGCAAGAGGCCTTCCGGCAGGTTCTGGAAGGCTTTTTGCTTTGAAGGAACTTGGCTGTTTTCATTTTGATTGCTTATGGGCATAATACCCCTGGTAATGGCCGTATGTTCAAGAGTGATTCCTAAGAGCTAAGGATCATATGAATGGTAAGTAAGAGTAAAGGGGGAGAGATTACGCATGAACGTATATGAAGCAATACAAAACAGGCGGAGCATCCGAAGTTTTGAGGGGAGGCCAGTAGAAAAAGAAAAAGTTGAAAAACTATTGAGAGCCGGTATGCAGGCTCCTTCCGCTGGTAATCAACAACCATGGGAGTTTATTGTAATTGAAGATAAAGAAACGCTTCAAAAAATGTCAAAAGCACATATCTATGCTGGGCCGATTAAGAATGCCCCCCTTGGCATTATCGTATTATCAAGTGAAAAGTATTTAAAATACAAGCAATATTTTCAACAGGATTTGGCTGCCGCAACAGAAAATATTTTACTTGCGGCAGTAGAGCTTGGCTTAGGTACTGTGTGGATGGGGGTTGCACCGGAAGAAGAACGAATGTCTTTTATCAAAGAACTGTTTAATCTCCCCCAAGGAATTGAGGCATTTGCTATGCTGGCCATTGGTTATTCTACTTCAAATAAGTTTGAGGATCGATTTGATTGTGCCAGAATTCATTATGAAAAGTACTAGGTCAATAAAATGAGTCTACAGTTTTGTGAACTGTAGGCAATGTAATCATAACTCTTTGAGATTGGATAAAACCCCCTGCTGTATATGTATTATTTGTTTAAGAGGTATATAATAGGAAATAGGTCTTATGTAGGTAACAGTTCAGTAATATCAGCATTGTGAAGGACCTCGAAACGGATAAATATAGACTGGTAGCAGGGAGGCGTCAATAATGGCAAAAAGAAAAAAATACATATGGGGTATTATTGTTGCTTGTATCGCAGCTGGTTTGTATATTTTCTCTATATCGAAATCGGCTTATACAGGTTTCGACAGCGAAGCGGGACAAATCATGCAGGTCATTACTGCAGATATGAAGCATGAACGTACGATCTCCTGGAAAACAGCAACCGTAGGTAGTCCGGGCAGTTTAGAAATCCGGGTCAAACATGCGAAAGACAGCACGATAGTCAAAGCGGAGGCGACTGATCTGCCTGTTTATAATGGCGGTAAGCCGTATACTCTTTATACGGCACACGCAGCAAATCTTTCACCTGGAACCGAGTATGAATATCGTATTTCTACCGGCAAGCGGCAATCGGAATGGAAGGCGTTCAAAACCGAAACAGAATCTACAGCGTTTAAGGCACTTATTTTTGGCGATTCACAATCAGTCGATTATAAAGAGTGGGCGAATACGGCGCAGAAAGCGTGGGGAGCTTATCCTGATGCAGCGTTTTTTACCATTATGGGTGATCTTGTTGATAATGGGCAGGATGACTATCAATGGAATGCCTGGTTTGATGGAGCAGCAAAGCTGTTTGCAGCAATGCCGATAGCTCCAGTAATGGGCAATCACGAAGCATATAATTTGGATTGGAAAATGGCAGTCCCTAATTATTATCTCTCGCTTTTTTCCGTGCCGGCGAATGGTCCCGCTGGGTTGGAACGATATGCATACTCTTATGACTATGGGGACGTCCATTTTATTGTGCTGAATACGCAGGCTGAGGAATTGCGCAGCTGGTATCCTGACTTCTTAAAGCAACAACAGAAATGGCTGGAAAAAGATCTGTCTCAAACACAAAAGAAATGGAAGGTAGTCCTTATGCACAGGGGTATATGGAAAAACCCTTTCAATGGACCGCTTGACGAGATTGGCAACATGTTTGCTCCAGTATTCGATACACATCATGTTGATCTCGTATTAACGGGACATGTCCATTCCTATGCTCGCACGGCTGCACTCAAAAATAGCAGGCGCGACCCTGCGGGAACGATCTATATAACGACTGGGCGCAGTGGGGAAAAAATATGGGATAAATCGCCGCGCAAGCCGATGGATGAGGTTTACTATAACCCTATAGACATGCCCAATTATCTTGTACTTGAAGCATCTCAGGCTGCACTTAAAGTTGCTGCATTCAAGCAAAATGGAGATTTGATTGATCAAACAGAAATAAAAAAATAGTCCTGTATCCAAACGGACAAAAATCCCTCTCGCTTGTAGGTTTTCTACTACAAACGAGAGGGATTTTTTATTGAAGTGCCCGGACCGAATCACCAACAAAGTATTTGGCATATAAATCTTGCACCCAATGGATGATTGCCTTTTCAGAAGCATTTTGGTCTTTACCGTTATACATGTCTGTCTTCATATGGAAATCACTTGACCAGTAATAGATGGTATCTCCTAAAAAGCCAACTGCATAGCTGCTTTCCTCTGGAACATTAATCATATTTCTTCCTGAAAAATCCGAAGGGGAAGGAATACCAAGGATTCCTAGAAGTGTAGGGGCAAAGTCAATCTGACTTGCATAAGCTGCGCCGCTGAAATTTTCAAAAGGCTTCAGATTCTTGCTAACAAAAATTAGCGGGAGGGGAGCTAAGCTTAAAGTGAGATCACCTTCACCAAGACGTTTATAATGAGCATTCTGGCTGGGATGAGGATTATGATCGCTTGTAATTACGATCAGGGTCTTATCATCTAGTAAATTCCGGTCTTTAAGATCCTGGAAAAATTTTTGCAAAGTAATATTCTCCCAATAAATCCCTTTCAGATAAACATTATTCGGTTGTTCCTTTATCGCTGTCGGAATATCTTCATCAGTCAAACCGCAATAGGGGTAGGGTTGATGAGAGTCTATTGTTTTAGTAACCATAAAAAGTTTCTTATTGCGGTTTTGCTCTAGAATCCGGATAGTTTCCTCATACATAACATCGTTGTGGTAGCCCCAGCCGCTGCTGCCAATATACCCTTCTTTCTCCAGATCTTCTTTCGCTCTGTAGGTATTCATCCCAAAACGTTTTTTATAAGCCCGGAATTCATCGTTGTAATATTGGCTTGTAGCCTCTAAAAACAAGGTATCATAACCATGTTTCTCGAGAACTCTGAATAGGGTGGTATTAGTCTCGAAAGCCTGGTCGTCGGTGTAGAGCAGTTGGGAAAGAAAGAGGGAATTGAGCCCTTGAGTCGTCGGCTTATTGGAGGTGTAATAACGATCGGAATGGGGGTACGATGCTACTAAACTATCTAAGAACGGTGTTGTCTCTGCTGGAATCAACGGGTTGTAATAATGCAAGTAATCACGATGCAAAGATTCGCCGACGATCATAACAATTTTATCATAGGGAAAAACGTTAGGGACGGCAGCAGGCTTTTCGCCAACTTTAATTCCCAGGTCATTTAAGAGTATTGTTTCATTTTCCGAAAAAGCCACGCGATAAAGCTGGCTGGAAGCAGCTACCAGCCTCTCGTCATTGCGCAAAAACTCTTGTGCCAGGTTGAGCGTTACAGATTGGGAAAGCAGGCTGCGTGATGCGTTTCTTGCCCTTTCCAGTTCTGCTTCCTCGTCATAGCCATTGGTAACCAGCAGTTGGGGATAGAAAAAGGCTGTGACAAAATTCACGAGATTCACAGCGATACAAATGAATAGAATAATGGCTACAGAGCTTCCTTTAGGACCATAATACAGTTTTTTCGGAACGCGGAATAAAAGTATCAGTAAGCTTAAACTGATGCCGATACCTAGAAAAATAAGCTTATCTGTTGTATGAATCACGCTGAGGATGGAGTAGTTATTTAGGTTTTCAAACAGCATTTTTTCAATATGGGAGGATGTGACAAGAAAATAAGCGGTATCACTATAGAAAAATAAGATGGTAAGCAGATAGGCAAAAAAATAAACCGCTTTAGTGAATGGTGTACCCCGTTTCATGTATAGATAGCCTGCAGCCAGTACGAGCAGGCTGTTATTGATCACCCCTGTGAGCAAGGCCACAATTGTCATTGCATTGCAAATTAAGTTTAATGAATGCATAATCACCATTGAGATGGCAACCCAAAGAGAGGCTATAATCACGATCGGGAAGTAATCTTTGACAACTTGTTTGATACGGCTGCTATTGTTTCTAAAAAGCAGCAAGATACCGGCCAGCAGCAAATCGCGAAAAATAGCATTCGATGCATCAATAATAAAGATGTTCATCGGAAATACCGGTTCACGAATGAAGAATCGGAATGAAAGGGATAATTCTACGCAGAAAATCAAAATAATTGCGATGATTTTCATTCTGTGACGGCAAATAGTTTCGGTTATTAAATTACCTTTAATAGTATTACTTCCCTTCTGCAGCATACCTTGGCTATGCTGTTCGCAAGCACCACACAACATTATTCACGATAATTCTACATTTTCCTTCACTAACAAGAAAAAATTCATGTTCGTATAGTGCGCTCTAGCCTATAAATAGAAAAGCTTTGGCGAGGGTCACGATCGTTAGGAAAGTTTATGGTATTGAAAAGCGTAAAAGGAGTATGGTTTTCCAAAAAACATAAAAAATCGTAGGACGGATAATACAAGATAATGTCTACTGTTCTTTGCCGATCTTTTGTTGACAGCAAAATAGTGTTGATAACCTTCGTAAATATTTGTAAGGAAAAAGGGTTGAAAAAGTAAAATTTATTATCTTTGGGGCTAATCGGATAATCTTCCGCTAAGGTGTTGATGAAATGTATTTTATTTGTTTTCTTTTTCTGTTTTTGGAGATATTCTTGTTGATTATGAACAGCCTGCTTATAGAAGAAGGAATTCATTTCTACCCCTGTGACTGTGGAATCAAAGAAGTAATTGATGTAAAAGTTAAGCCTGCCTTTACCGCAGCCGAAATCAACGACATGATCATCTGCTGTAAAAGTATATTGCTTAGTTAATATTTCTAATACAGAGTAGGAGGTTGGCTCATATCTGTTATAGTGAGGTGATTCATTAAATCTTTTTTGTTCTCCCCCAGTTGTTATATTTAGTAGCTTTTCATAATATTGTTCATCCATTATTGTTCCTTTCTTTTCAAAAGCGCGTTCCATAATAGCCGAAATAACTACTTATCAGTATAGCTTCATTCAGTTATCTTTTTCAAGACAATGTAAGCCTGCGCTGGATGGATACAGGGGTCAAAGTCTGTATCTGTTGAGTGGAGGTTTTTTTACGTGCGTTTCACGGCTGACAGGAACATATGAAGACATAATACCATATCATAAGATGATGGATGTTTTTTTGCAATAGTTAACGAACATGGTCTATAGAGTTAAAGATAGGAGTGATAACGATGAAAGGAAAAACGCAGTTAACCGGGCGAGTTATTTTCAGAGGAGAACTAGGTTACGATCAGGCCTGTAAAAATTGGAATCCATATGTTGACACATTCCCGCTCGTATTTGTTTTTGCACGCTGTACAGAAGATGTCAGTAATGCTGTAAAATGGGCGCAAGAAAATTGCGTCCCCATTCGGACTCGCAGTGGACGTCATGCTCTAGATAAAAATCTTTCTGTAGTAAAAGGTGGGATTGTCATTGATGTAAGCAGTATGGATCAGGTGTGGATGAATGAGGAAGAGGAAGAGGCTGTCGTCCAAACCGGTGTCCATGTAGGGCCTCTTGTAAAATGGCTGGCGAAACAAGGCTACATGGCTCCCTTTGGCGACAGTCCGACAGTCGGTATCGGCGGAATCACGGCAGGTGGAGGGATCGGACTGCTGCTGCGGTCAATTGGTCTTGTTAGTGACAATCTCGTGGGAGTAGAAATGGTTAACTATGAGGGATGCGTTATCTATGCTGACGAGTGGAAGAATTCGGACTTGTTGTGGGCAACCCGTGGTGGTGGCGGCGGTAATTTTGGAATTAATACAGCATACAAATTTAAGGTGCACAATGCCCCTGCCAAAGCAACCGTATTCCAGCTTATTTGGCCATGGGAGCAATTGGAAATTGTTTTTGAGGCATGGCAAAACTGGGCACCTTTTGTTGACAAACGATTAGGCACATATATGGAAGCGTTAAGTCAGGTAAATGGCTTGCTGCATGCACAAGGACTATTTCTTGGTTCTAAGCAAGAACTGACTTGCTTATTGGAGCCTTTGACCAGTGCGGGCTCTCCGACGGTATACATTGAAACACTAGACTATCCGGATGCTGTTGAATATTTAATACCTGATGAACCGATTCCGGGAAGATCCGATCAGAGTACTAAATTCTCATCGGCCTGGGCATATGATCTGTTGCCCTGCGAGGCAGTTAAAATTATGCGCCGCTTCCTCGAAGCGTCGACCGGAACCGAAGCGGGGTTTTTCTTTCTAAACTGGGGTGGTGCCGCTGCCAGGATTTCTCCTGAAGAGACTGCATTTTTTTGGCGGGGACCAAAATATTATTTAGAGTGGAACTCCTCTTGGAGTGAAGATTCTGATGCCCGTCGCAACATTGCGATGGTAGAGAGAACACGTGAGCAGTTAGAACCCTTTGTTGAAGGATCTTATGTAAATGTTCCAGATGAGTATATTGAGGACTTCGGGCGGGCGTATTACGGAGCCAATTTTGCCAGACTGCGCAGAATAAAAGAAAAATATGATCCTGAGAACGTATTTAATCATCCGCAAAGTATTCCACCGGCAGGCTGGGGCTCCGGGGAGCGTGACTAAACTAGTGGTGTTAAGAAAGAATTAATAAAAAATCCTGCAGAAAGTTTTTCTGCAGGATTTTTTGTCAATTTAATTTTTACCGATTCCTATTAAGGTTGTTTTCTGCAAGCGTATTGTCGAAATGCTGATTGGCATTTCGTATATACACGTCATCAGGCAGAAATGACTGTTCCAGTGCCTGCTTTGTTTCGTCCGATAATGCTTGCCCCAGCCCGATTTCATAACCAGCTTTTTTGACCCATTGTAGATAGGATTTCACTGGGGGCAGCTCCATAGACAGCAGTCCACCCTGCGCTGCGTAGATTTCACCTAGCAGCTCCGTCTGCATATTTAAGGCTGCACGCTGGACCCAGTGTGACAGTGCCTGGAAATGGGACCGTTCCGGAAAACCACAGTTTGACATCATCAGCAGGCAGGGAAGCTTCTTATCTGGATTTTTCCAGTGCCGTGATTCACCGGAGTCCGTTTTGCTGAAATGAGGATCGCCTTTGACGATCATTCGATCCATAAACACCTTCAGCATACCGGAAATGGTGTCGAAATACAGTGGACTGGCCAATACTAGGACGTCGGCCCCGTCTACTTCAGTCAGAATAGGCTGCATATCATCTGCGATAATACACTGTCCCGGCGTTTTGAGCCAGCAGGAAAAACAACCGCGGCAGTACCGGATATCCTTTTCTGCCAAGAATATATTTACCGTCTTTGCGTCCGCTTCCTGAGCGCCTTGCAAAAAGGCTTCTGCCATGATGTGCGTGTTGCTGTTTCTGCCTTTAGGGCTTCCATTGACCAATACAATCTTCATTTTTATGCTCCTCTCCTCTTGCGGCATTTTATTAGCTGGCCGACCTTTAATCTACCTGCTTAAACCAGTTGATAAAATAGCCCGTGTTCTACGCAATGAAAATAAAGCTTGCCGTGTCCAAGGCGATGGAAGCGGAATTGCAAATTCCATTCTGGATATTGCTTTACAATAAAGACCTTATCACCTGTAACATAGGCAGCAAAAGAGATAAAATGATCTTTTTTCATTTCATGTGTTGAAGTAACATAAAGCTCATCTTCTATAGGCTCAATATCCAGTTGATGGTCTTGGCCGGCTTTTGTCGCAGCTAATGGTTCCATTCTCTTTGAGCAGCAGGAAATGGTAGCATCTCCTGTTGCTGTGATTAGATTTCCGCACTGGGGGCATATATAAAATTGAATCTTTTTCATATTTCCTCCTACTGTTTCATTTAGTACTATTTTTCCCAATAAGATTTCTTCAATATTAATGCCAAGTATTTGTGACAATTCCGGAAGCAATGACACATCCGGACAGCCCAGGCCACGTTCCCACTTGCTTATTGTTTTATCGCTGATATTCATGAGATCGGCGATCTGCTTTTGAGTCATATCTTTTTCTTTTCGTAAACGATAAATTAGCTGGCCGATTTTTTCGCAATTCATCAGTATCACCTCAGAACTTAGTTTAGACTATAAAAAAAATACTATCAATAAACGATCCGTAGAGTCTGAAGGAAAATCAGAGTATGAGTGATGCGGATAGGATCAATTATGGGGGAGCATAATTACAAATAAAACGTCGTCAGATAATGCGGTAGCAAGAATATAATGGAGGTGAAGGTATTGTATCTGTTTTCGCGTAAGATTCACATGTATATTGGTTTAATCTTTGCTATTTTTATTCTAATTGAGGCGCTTACGGGCTTACTATTAGCCGAACCGGGCATAGTTGGTCAGGGGGCTCCACCTGCCGAATTTCAACAAGGCGGGCATCATCCACCGGCTGGCAGTTTCGGCTTAGCCAAAAATTTTCACAAAGGAATAGTGGGAAATATGAAGTTTACCTGGCTCGTAGATCTAACGGCCATAAGCTTGGTACTGCTTACATTGACGGGAGTCCATATGGCGATTTCGACTCTTCGTACAAAGGTAAAAAAGCCGAAAGAGTCTCCAGAGGAGTAGTTACATTAATAGGCCGGCGTTAGTTGGCATAATGCAAATATAATTGTTACATGTTGACAATTCAAAAACAATGATGTATATTTGGAAGAAATAAATGTTCCTACTGAAACTATATAATGTGTAAATGTGATGAGGGAGAACGTTGTATTTTGAACGTTTCAGAGAACCGGTGGTTGGTGCGAACCGGCAACGCTAGAAATACAAGAATCACTCCTGAACAGCAAGGCTGAATCGTAAGAAGTAAGCTGCGCCGGTCTCGGCTCCGCAAGGAGTGCAGTCGTTATTCTGCTAGGGTTGTTAGACCTGATGAGAGATGCAGATATTTTCATATCTGTAAAAAGGGTGGTACCGCGAGAAACTTGCCTCTTGCCCCTTTAAGTCTATTGACTTAAAGGGCAAGGGGTTTTTTGATTGAGATTTATCATTTTAGGAGGATGGATTATGAAACTATTAGAGAAGCTGGCTCAATTTATCTGCAAGTATATGACGTTGTGGGTGATCGTAATTTCGGTTATTGCTTTTTATAACCCAGAGCCGTTTAAGCCTGTTGGCAAGTATATCTCGTATATGCTGGGAATTATTATGCTGGGAATGGGACTTACGATGTCTCTTGAAGATTTTCGCTTAGTGTTGACCCGTCCGAAAGATGTGTTCTATGGCGTATTTTTCCGGTACTTGATTATGCCTCTTGTCGGTTTTGGCGTAGCTAAGATGCTGGATCTGTCACCGGCGTTGGCTGCTGGTATGGTACTTTTGGGAGCCTGCCCGAGCGGTACAGGATCGAACGTTATGACGTACATCGCAAAAGGCGATACGGCGTTATCGATCACCGTTTCCAGTGTGAATACAATCCTGGCACCGGTACTTACCACTTATATTTTTGCTTTTCTGGCAGGCTCGATGATTCCTATTGATATTGGTGCCCTGTTACTGGATATTGTAAAAATTGTTTTAATCCCGATCAGCATTGGCGTTGCCTTGCATACGGCAGCTCCAAAAATAGTAGATAAATTGATTAAAGTAGTTCCGGCTGTATCGGTCATATTTATCATTACAATTATGTCGTCTGTAGTCGCCTTAAATGCAGCAAAAATGGCAACAATGGCACTTGTACTCTGTGTAGCTGTAGCTATTCATAATATTGCCGGCCTTGTTTTAGGTTACTATGCCGGTAAAGCTGTTGGTATGAATGAGAAAAAGTCCTGGGCAGTTACATTTGAAATCGGTATGGAAAACTCAGGTCTTGCTGTAGCTTTGGCATTGGCACATTTGGATCCTATGGCAGCTTTACCAGGTGCAGTGATGACGGTTTGGGAGTATATGACAGGGAGTCTGCTAGCCAGCTATTGGGGAAATAAGTCAAAAGCAGAAGCACCGGATGCTGAAGCAAAAGTCTTGGCATGAAGTAGCGAAGAAATTTGATCGTGATACGCTAGGGGGTGCCATTTTATAAAAACGCAAGTTTGGCACTTTGGCGGGAGGGCTTGGCATGGATTTTCCCGGTAATCTCGTACAGATTGGTGTAGCAGCCGTTATCGTACTGCCTGTTTTGTCCAAATTGAGAAAGTATGTGGCTGTTGCTCCTAGGACGGGCGACTGCAAATAAAAAAGATAAAGGACCTGCAACGTTATATAAAAGAGCGCTGCAGGTCCTTTATCTTTTATTGGTAAGGTGCAGTTAGCAGGAATTGGGCTGATTATTCTGGAAATTGTAAGTCATAAGCAGAGGAGGGATTGACGTTGAAAAAGACCGCAGCCGATATCTCCTGGACAGTTGGCGGTCAGCAGGGAGAAGGCATTGAAAGTGCCGGTGACAGATTTGCCACCGCTCTTAACCAGTTGGGCTATTATTTATATGGGCACCGTCATTTCTCGTCCCGGATCAAAGGTGGCCATACCCATTACAAAATACGTATTAGTAAAAGCCCCGTTGGCACTGTAACCGATGAACTCAACATCTTGGTTGCTTTCGATCAGGAAACGATTGCTGCTAACATTCATGAAATGAACCGGTCTGGCGTTATTCTGGCTGATGCTAAATTCCGGCCCGTATTGCAGCAAGCGCTGGATATGCCGGAGCTGTTTATTTTGCCCCTTACGGAGATTGCGGCTGGCCATGGCTCGCCGCTCATGAAAAACAGTGTTGCCCTTGGAGCGACGGCTGCACTTATCGGAGTGACTCCAGCCGATTTCGCTGGGGTTATTGCTGCTGCCTTTGCGAAGAAGCCTGAGGTTCTGGACAACAATTTAAAGGCGCTGCAAGGCGGGTTTGATTTTATCAGGGAGTACGGCTCTCATCTGATCAATTGCTGCCCATTGCCCCGGCCGCAGCCGGGCGAACGTCTTTTTATGCTGGGAAATGAGGCCATTGCACTTGGTGCACTGGCAGCAGGGGCGAATTTTATGGCAGCGTATCCAATTACGCCGGCTTCGGAAATTATGGAATACATGATTGAAAAACTGCCGCAATTTGGAGGTGCAGTTATTCAGACTGAGGATGAAATAGCCGCCTGTACCATGGCTATCGGTGCTAATCATGCCGGGGCCAGAGCCTTCACTGCAACTTCAGGGCCGGGGTTTTCCTTGATGCAGGAAGGCATCGGTCTGGCTGCTATGACGGAAACTCCGCTAGTAGTGATTGATACCCAGCGCGGTGGTCCCAGTACCGGACTACCGACAAAGCATGAGCAATCCGACATCCTTGCAGCCGTTTTCGGAACCCATGGCGACGCGGCAAAAATAGTGATTGCTCCCGGTACTGCAGCCGAAGCTTTCACCGATACGGTAGAGGCTTTTAATTTAGCTGAGGAATACCAATGTCCCGTAATTTTACTAAGTGATTTGCAATTATCGCTCTGCAAACAAACGATGGAGCCGCCGAACCTTGAGCAGGTGACTGTCAGGCGGGGAAGCATTCTGACTGCAGGTGATTTAGCGCCGCTTAAAACCAATGCCTATTTTAAGCGGTTTGAGCCTTCGGTAACCGGCATTTCTGCCCGGGTGCTGCCTGGTACAGAAAATGGTATGTACCTGGTCACAGGTCTTGAACATGATTCTGTCGGCAAGCCTGCAGAGGCACCTGCCAATCGCATTGTCCAGATGGATAAGCGGTTAAATAAGTTAAAAGATCTGGCTGTTCGTTTTCCTGTGCCTTTTTATGCGCAAGCTCCATTTGAGCACTGTGAGCTGCTAGTGATTGGTACCGGTGCGAGCCGGGGAGCCATTGAGGAGGCACTTGTGTCTCTGCTTGCAGATGGATATCGTGTCAACCATATCCACCTGCGGCTGCTGCATCCGCTGCCAAGTACATGTTTATTTCCCTTGCTCAGCACGGCGGCTCGGATATTGGTTGTCGATCATAATGCTACTGCTCAACTGGCAGCTCTTATCCGCATGCAAGTGGGGGGAGGACACGATATTCGCAGTCTTCTCAAATACGATGGTGACATCCTGCGTCCGGCGCAGGTTTATCAAGCTTGCAGGGAGGCTTTAGTATGAGTAATGCCGCCGATTTTAAAAATGGTATCAAACCAAACTGGTGCCCGGGCTGTGGTCATTTCGGCATTCAGAATGCGATTCAGCAGGCTGTTGCTAATGCCGGCCTAAAGCCCCATCAACTGTCAATAGTCTCCGGGATCGGCTGTTCCGGCCGCATTTCCGGTTATCTTTACGCCTATGGATTTCATGCACTGCACGGGAGAGCACTGCCGGTGGCGCAGGGGATTAAGATGGGCAACCGCGACCTAAAGGTCATTGCCTGCAGCGGTGACGGCGACGCTTTTGCCATCGGCCTTGGCCATACCATTCATGCTATCCGGCGTAACATGGATATTACCTACATTGTCATGGATAATCATGTCTATGGACTGACAAAAGGGCAGACTTCACCGCGAAGTGATATCGGTTTTCAAACAAAGTCGACTCCTCATGGAGCAGTAGATGCGCCGCTCGCTGCGCTGGAAACCGCTCTGGCGGCAGGTGCGACGTTTATTGCGCAGGGTTTTTCCCTGAATCTGGCCGAATTAACTGCATTGATTGAACAGGGAATGGCTCATAAAGGCTTTGCATTTATCAATGTTTTTAGTCCCTGTGTTACCTTCAACAGGCACAATACCTACGACTGGTACAGACAGAACATTACCAGCCTTTCATCTATTGATGGCTATGATCCAGGCAATCGCATACAGGCAATGACGACGGTTATGGAACATAAAGGATTGGTCACCGGTCTTGTATACCGGAGTGACGAGCGGGCTGATTATCAAACCGCGACAGCATTCGCTGCTACGCCTTTGTGCCAGGCCGCTGGCAGGCCTGAGATAAGCCAGTTGCAGCAACTGCTGGATGAATTCCGCTAAACAGGAGTCTGTAGCAACTACCTTTCTGTAAAAAAACTGCAGGAGGGTAGTTGTTTATCTATTTACAAGAACAAACGTTCTGTGATATAGTTAATACAAACAAACGTTCTGGGCGGAGGGTATTATGGCAGAGAAAGAATTTGGATTGAACAAACCGGGGATGACAAAAGAAAAGGCTCTTGAAAATGCACTAAAGCAAGTCAGAAAAGATTACGGTGAAGGCTCCATTATGAAGCTTGGGGAAGCTGCCGCTAAAATGAACATAGAGGTAATGCCTACGGGAGCGTTAGCACTTGACATTGCGTTGGGCGTTGGTGGTGTGCCGAGAGGGCGTGTAATAGAAATATACGGACCTGAGTCATCCGGTAAAACAACTGTTGCACTTCATATGATTGCCGAGGCTCAAAAGCTGGGCGGCATTGCAGCCTTTATTGATGCAGAGCATGCTCTTGATCCGGTATATGCCAAAGCGCTGGGGGTTAATACGGATGAGCTTCTCATATCCCAGCCGGATAACGGCGAGCAAGCGTTAGAAATTGCCGAAGCCTTAGTGCGCAGTGGAGCGATTGATATTGTGGTTATTGACTCTGTTGCTGCTCTTGTACCCCGTGCGGAAATTGAAGGAGAGATGGGAGATTCTCATGTAGGCCTTCATGCCCGGCTCATGTCTCAGGCACTGCGAAAACTTACCGGTATTATCAGCAAATCAAGAACAACGACTATTTTTATTAATCAGATACGGGAAAAAGTAGGCGTTATGTTTGGTAATCCGGAAACGACTACCGGCGGCAGAGCTTTAAAATTTTATGCTAGTATTCGTATGGAGGTTCGTAAGGGCGAGGCAATCAAGTCAGGCAATGATGTTATCGGCAATCGAACCAAGGTGAAAGTAGTTAAGAATAAGATTGCTCCACCCTTTCGGACAGCTGAATTTGATATTATGTATGGTCGTGGTGTTTCGCGGGAAGGCAGTATTGTTGATATTGCTTCAAGCATGGATATTGTTGCTAAAAGCGGAACCTGGTATTCCTATGGCGGCATTCGTATGGGACAGGGCAAAGAAAACGCGAAAGATTTCCTTAAAGATAACAAACAAGTTGCCGATGAAATTGAAGGCAAAATCCGCGAGCTGCTGGTAGCTGGAAAAGCAGCACTGCCGATTGAGGTAGGGTTAGATGATGTGGTAGAGGAAGAGGAGCTTGATTCGGATCTTGCGTTATAACAAGATATGAAAATTACCAACAATTGGAGTAAAAAAATATTAGAAATTCTAAAGAAATTCTAAAAATGATACGATATAGTAATTATAGGTAAATAATTCCGTTACGTTCATTAAGGTAATGCTTAATGAACAATAACAAAGTCTTGGAGGTTTTTACAATGAAAAAAGGGTTACTTTTGGCAGGAGCATTCGTTATTCTAAGCGCAGGTACAAGCTTTGCCGCTCCGCTCAACAACTTGGATAATGAGCAAACGGCAATAGGGTTAAGTGGAGATGCATTTTACATTGAACATAAATTAAGTGACCGCTTTACTCTAGGGTATCAATCCATTGACCGCGATTATTATGGCGATATGAAAGATGTTTATGGTCAATATGAGTTTACGGGCAACCTCAGAGGGATAATTGGCAACCGCGATTTTGATTATCGTGATTCAGCCGTTTATCTTGGTCTCGGACTGCAAGGACCGTTAGCGCCGCAGCTTAATGGTCACGCTTCAATAATAGCCGGTGACAAGTTTAATGAACTGCAGGCAGGTGCCAGCTATCGCTTAGCTTCTAACCTTGACCTTAATGCTACATATACCAATTTTATGCCTGACCATGGTCCAGACAAGGATGAAATAGCAATTGGTGCAACCTTAAAGTTCTAACTCTTAAAAATATAGAGTAATGAATGTAAACCTCCACTTAGAGCGCTTTAGATCGCTAATAAGTGGAGGCTTTTTATTTTTTTTACGTCATAGTAAAAATTTTTTATCATAAAAGAAGGAATTAATTATTAATTGTATAATATTCTAAAGGTAAAATAAATTCTGACAATACAAGGAGCATAGTAATGAAACTACTCGAAACATACATTCCACTAGTGAATTTTATTGCAGATATTATTGGTCCCAATTGTGAAGTTCTTTTGCATGACGTTGTGGATGTGCAAAACTCTGTCATTGCAATTCGCAATGGTTATATCAGTGGGCGGCAGATTGGCTGTCCATTAACCGATCTCGGACTGGAACTGCTCGAAAAGAAATCCTATATTCATCAAAGTGCAATTGTGAACTATTTGAGCCGTACTGCGAGTGGAGAAAAACTGCGGTCATCTACCTATTTTATTAAAAATGAAAACAGCGAATTAATTGGTATGCTGTGTGTGAATATCTTATTGTCACCAGATGGTATGGCTGTAAATAATTTAGCAGACAAGCTGATTAATGCCTTGGTTGCCAATCATTCCATTGCCGGAGCCGTTGCGGCGGAAGAGGAGAAAGTAGTAGAATCGCTGCAGACCTCAATTGAGAACGTAGCTGACTCAGCAATAGATAAAATCGTCGGCGAGTACGATATGCCGGTAGAAAGAATGTCGATCAATGAAAAAATATCGATTGTTCAAAAATTAAATGCAAATGGTGTTTTTAAAATAAAAGGAGCCATCACAAAGGTGGCCAGTACCCTGCAAGCCTCAGAAAGTACAATTTATCGCTATCTCTCCGGCAAATAAGAAAACATGTGCTTATTGATTTTACCTATTTTTTTTGTATTCTTGTAATAATAAAAAGTTATCGTGATAAGGATTTACCGGAAATGTGATGGGTTTTTAAGATAGGCGTATTTGAGGCAGGTAACTGCCCTGAATATAATAAGAAATTCTCAATTCTCGTGTGGAGGTGGGGGCAAGAAAAATACACGGTAGAGAAAGCCACGGATCTCCCGGCGATGCTGTTGTCGACAGGAGATTGCAGCTACAATCAATAAGGAGATGCTGAAATGAATGTCTCACTAGAAGAAATAAAAAAAGCCCGGGAAACGCTGGCTGGGGTAGTTTGCCGGACAGAACTGGCTTACACCAATACGTTAAGTGATATGACGGGTAATCGAGTTTATTTAAAGCTGGAAAATCAACAGCGCACCGGTTCATTTAAGCTGCGCGGCGCCTATAATAAGGTTGCGAATTTAAGTGAAGCCGAGAGGAGAATGGGGATTATTGCTTCATCAGCAGGAAACCATGCCCAGGGAACCGCACTGGGGGGGACTCTGTTTGGTATTCCAACTGCCATTGTGATGCCGAAAAATGCACCCCTGTCAAAAGTAAAGGCTACTCGTGCTTATGGAGCCCAGGTTATTCTTCACGGCAGCGTTTATGATGAAGCCTATGCAGAGGCACGCCGCATTCAAGAAGAAAAACAGCTTACTTTTATCCATCCATTTAATGATCCCATGGTTATTGCCGGTCAGGGGACAATTGCTCTGGAAATACTGGAGGATCTGCCTGATGTGGAAGCCGTAGTTGTGCCGATTGGCGGCGGTGGTTTAATTGCAGGTATTGCCGTAGCAATTAAAAACCTTAGGCCAAATGTAAAAGTTATCGGCGTACAGACAAAAAATATGCCTTCGATGGCTGAAGCAATTGCCAATAAGAGAATTATGACTTGCAACGGCTGCCCGACAATCGCTGATGGTATTGCAGTAAAAACGCCCGGTGAAATAACCTTTGAATTGGTGCAGCGCTATGTTGACGATATTGTAACAGTTGATGAAGAAGAAATCGCCAGTACGATCCTATTGATGATGGAACGGATTAAAACGATTTCTGAAGGGGCGGGGGCTGCTGCCGTTGCGGCAGTTTTAAACCGACTGGAAGTATTTGAAAACAAGAAGATTGCGGCAATTGTCAGCGGTGGTAATATCGATGTGAACATGATGGCTCGAATTATCAATAAAGGGTTAGCAAAATCGGGCCGCAAAGCAATATTTAATATTGTTATTCCCGACAAACCGGGCTCTTTGTGGCAGTTATTGAAGCTGACAGCCGAAACAGGTGCAAATGTGCTGACTGTTACCCATGACCGGGAAACCGGCGGAGTTGCCCTGGGGAATGCTGCAGTTCAATTAGAACTGGAAACAGCTGATCAGGATCATCTAGTTGCAATTAAAGAGCTTATGGAGCAACATCAGTATTGCGTAAAAATTGTATAACGAGCAGGAGGGACACAGAATATGGAAGAACGAGAGCTGACCCGTGGACTTAAAGCCCGCCATATTGAGCTAATAGCCTTGGGCGGAACAATTGGGGTCGGGTTGTTTATGGGGTCGGCAAGTACAATTAAGTGGGCAGGGCCATCCGTATTACTTGCTTATGCATTAGCTGGTCTTGTGATGTTCTTTGTTATGCGCATTATGGGAGAAATGCTATATCTAGAGCCGGTCACCGGTTCCTTTGCGACTTATGGTCATAAGTATATCAGCCCATGGGCTGGCTATATAACTGCCTGGTGCTATTGGTTTTTGTGGGTCACAGTAGGGATGTCGGAGGTTACGGCAATTGGCATTTATATGAACTACTGGTTTCCGGATTTGGCCCAGTGGATACCTGCCTTAATCGGTGTTGCTATCGTTGCTGCAGCTAATTTGGCTGCTGTTAAGTATTACGGCGAATTCGAGTTTTGGTTTGCACTTATTAAAGTAGTTACAATTATCATTATGCTGGTTGTTGGTTTTGGAATCGTATTTTTTGGAGTAGGCAACGCAGGGCAGCCACTAGGAATTGGCAATCTGTATGAACATGGCGGTTTTTTTGCCGGTGGCTGGCAGGGCTTCCTGTTTGCACTTTGTCTTGTCACTGCCTCTTATCAAGGGGTCGAACTAGTCGGCATTACTGCAGGTGAGGCGGAAGATCCGAGAAACAGCTTGCGTAAGGCTACGAAAAATATTATCTGGCGCATCCTGATTTTTTACATCGGTGCCATTTTTGTTATTGTTTCTATCTATCCCTGGAACCAAGTGGGAACCATTGGCAGTCCATTTGTACTGACCTTTGCGAAAGTCGGGATTGCCGCAGCCGCAGGCATCATTAATTTCGTTGTTCTTACCGCAGCCATGTCGGGCTGCAACAGCGGGATATATAGTGCAGGCAGAATGCTGTATACCTTAGCTGCAAATGGACAGGCTCCGGCATTTTTCAAGAAGGTTTCCCCTAGCGGAGTGCCTGCCAATAGCATTAAAGTAACGATTGCTTGCTTATTGCTGGGCGTATTCTTTAACTACATTTATCCTGACTCCAAACTATTTGTCTATATCTACAGTGCCAGTATTTTACCCGGTATGGCTCCCTGGTTTGTCTTGTGTATCAGCCAACTGAAGTTCCGGGAAAAATGGGGCAAGGAAGAAATGGCTGCTCATCCTTTTAAATCTCCGTTATATCCTATTAGCAACTATTTCACCATTGTATTTTTGTTGTGCGTGCTAGTTGGTATGTGGTTTAATGAAGATACGCGGGGCGGCTTGATTGCTGGAGCCGTATTCTGCGCAATCATCACAGCTGTTTATTTTGGTACAGGTATTGGGAAAAAACAGGCGGCAAAACAAATAGTAGAGCAAGATAAATAACGCACTTTCTGAAGGTAAGCTCTCCGGGTACGCTCCTTATACGTAGCCGGAGAGTCTTAAATATTGATTAATGGGGAGAATGGTATGGGCAATTTAAAGAGAAAAATGAAGACGATGGATGGAAATACGGCAGCAGCTCACATTTCTTATGCATTTACCGATGTAGCTGCTATTTTTCCAATTACGCCGTCGTCCAATATGGCTGAAAGTGTGGATGAGTGGGTATCTCAGGGAAGAAAAAATATTTTCGGCCAGACCGTAAAAGTTGTGGAAATGCAATCTGAGGGCGGGGCGGCAGGTGCTGTTCACGGTTCCCTGCAAGCCGGAGCATTGACGACAACCTATACGGCGTCGCAGGGTTTGCTGTTAATGATCCCCAATATGTATAAAATTGCCGGTGAATTGCTGCCTGGTGTATTTCATGTAAGCTCCCGGGTAGTTGGTGCCAATGCCATTAATATTTTTGGCGATCACTCGGATGTTATGGCCACAAGACAAACCGGTTTTGCCCTGCTGGCCGAAAGCAGCGTGCAGCAAGTAATGGATTTGGCGGCAGTGGCTCATTTGTCAGCTATTAAGGGGAGAGTCCCTTTCCTGAACTTTTTTGATGGTTTCCGTACTTCCCATGAAGTACAGAAAGTAGAAGTTCTCGAGTATGAGGAATTAGCGCAGCTGCTTGATCGTTCGGCACTTGATTCGTTTAGGCGTGATGCACTTAACCCCGATCATCCTGTTTTGCGGGGGACAGTCCAGAATTCAGACATTCATTTCCAACAACGGGAAGTATCCAACCGGTTCTACCGGGAACTGCCGGAAATCGTTGAAGGCTATATGAGCGAAATCAGTAAACTCACCGGCAGGGAATATCACTTATTTAATTATTATGGCGCAGAAGATGCCGACAGAATGATTATCGCCATGGGCTCAATGTGTGAGGCGATTGAAGAAATGGTAGATCATCTGAATGCGAATGGCGAGAAAGTCGGCTTGCTGACCGTCCATCTCTACCGGCCATTCTCTGTTGAGCATTTCTTCAAATACATCCCCCGCACTGTACAAAAAATTGCCGTACTGGACAGAACGAAAGAAATGGGGGCCTTGGCTGAGCCGCTTTACCTGGATGTAAAATCTGTTTTCTACGGGAAGGACTGGCAGCCGGTTATTGTTGGCGGCCGGTGCGGTGTTGGCGGTAAGGATGTATTACCGGGACATATTGAGGCTGTGTTCGAGAATTTGAAGCAAGAACGTCCCCGGGATAACTTTACCGTTGGCATAATTGATGACGTCAATCACACTTCGCTGCCACTGGGAAAAGATATAGACACTACTCCCAGCGGGACTAAAGCTTGTAAGTTTTGGGGACTAGGTTCAGATGGAACTGTTGGTGCTAATAAAAATGCAATTAAAATCATCGGCGATCATACCAGTATGTATGCCCAAGGATATTTTGCCTACGACTCTAAAAAGTCGGGCGGTGTCACCATTTCACATTTACGCTTTGGCCGGCAGCCAATAAAATCACCTTACCTAATTAATAAAGCCGATTTTATTGCCTGTCATAATCAATCCTATGTTGACAAATATGATGTCCTCGAAGGTTTGAAAGCGTCCGGAGTTTTTCTCCTGAACTGTACCTGGAGTGAAACAGAGCTTACTGAAAAACTGCCTGCTGCTATGAAGCGCTATATTGCAGAAAATAGCATCCGTTTTTACACGATCGATGCTGTGAAAATTGCCCAGGATATAGGCTTAGGCGGCCGGATTAATATGATTATGCAAGCCGCTTTCTTTAAGCTGGCCGACATCATCCCTGTAGAGGAGGCTGTCAGTTACCTCAAAGAGGCAGTTGAGCATTCGTATGGCAATAAAGGAAAAGCAATTGTTGATATGAACAATGCGGCTATTGATCAGGGGATAGGTGCGATTATAAAAGTCCAGGTACCTGAAGTTTGGCGGGAGGCTTATGATCAAGCTGCCGCCACACGTGATGTACCGGCGTTTATTGAACAAATTCTTGTTCCGATGAATCGCCAGGAAGGTGACAAACTGCCGGTAAGCGCTTTTATCGGCATGGAGAACGGCACATTCCCGCTCGGAACGTCGTCCTATGAAAAAAGGGGCATTGCCATTGATGTACCGGAATGGAATAAGGACAATTGCATTCAATGCAATCAATGCGCCTATGTTTGCCCTCATGCCGCAATCAGGCCCGTATTAGTAACGGAACCGGAAATACAGTCTGCACCGGCGGGCTTTGCTGCTAAAGCTGCAATAGGAGCAAAAGAGTATAGCTTCAGAATTGCCGTTTCTCCCCTTGATTGCACTGGCTGCGGTAATTGTGCACAAATCTGTCCTTCTAAGGAAAAAGCGCTGGTCATGAAACCGTTGGCTACGCAATTATCGGGAGTGCAGTTATGGGATTATGCCATGTCATTAGCTGCTAAACCTAATCCCATGAACCCCTTTACGGTAAAAGGCAGTCAGTTTGAACAGCCGCTGCTGGAGTTTTCCGGTGCCTGCGCTGGCTGTGGACAAACGCCATATACGAAGCTTGTGACCCAATTATATGGTGACAGGATGATGATCGCCAATGCTACTGGCTGTTCTTCCGTTTATGCCGGCAGCGCTCCATCTGTACCATACACCAAGAATGAGCGTGGTCACGGCCCGGCCTGGGGGAATTCATTGTTTGAAGATAATGCCGAATTTGGCCTGGGAATGCTGCTGGGCGTCAGTCAAATCCGGGAAAAACTGGCTATGGATATTGAGGCTGCCTGTAAGCTCAATTACGGACAAAACTTTACGGCCGTCTGTGAAGAGTGGCTGGTCAATCGGGAAAATAGTGAAGGGTCCCGTGCCAGGGCGGATAAACTGATTGCAGCGCTCGAAGCTATACAAGACAGTGAGCCGCTGCTCCGGGAAATCTATCAAAACAGAGATTTTCTAGTAAAGAGATCCCAATGGATCTTTGGCGGCGACGGCTGGGCGTATGACATTGGTTTCGGCGGCTTAGACCATGTATTAGCTTCAGGAGAAAACGTAAATGTTTTGGTGCTCGATACGGAGGTGTACTCCAATACGGGAGGCCAGTCCTCTAAAGCAACACCGACAGCTGCAATTGCTAAATTTGCTGCAAGCGGCAAGCATACTAAGAAAAAAGATCTTGGCATGATCGCCATGAGTTATGGCTATGTCTATGTTGCCCAAATTGCAATGGGAGCTGACAAAAATCAGACCTTAAAGGCGATTGCTGAGGCAGAAGCATATCCGGGACCATCGTTGATTATTGCCTATGCTCCCTGCATCAATCATGGTATGAAAGTGGGGATGGGCTGCAGTCAGCTAGAAGCCAAGCGGGCCGTAGACAGCGGCTACTGGGCCTTATACCGGTACAATCCACAGCTTGAAGCCAGTGGTAAAAATCCGTTTATTATAGATTCCAAAGAACCGACCATGGAGTTTAGGGAGTTCTTGATGGGGGAAGTACGGTACTCCTCCTTGAAGAAGCAGTTCCCTGAGACAGCTGAGGCGTTATTCCAAAAAACGGAGCAAGATGCTAAAGCTAGATTGAATACCTATAAAAGATTAGCCAGTCAATAGATGTTCAAAGAAGCCAGGTAAATCAGTAGCTAGTAACTGCTGCTTTACCTGGCCTTTTTCTGATAAGAAAGAATTGTTATTATATTCTAAATGCATTTCTTTAGAAATATTTATAATTATTTTCGAAGAAAAACAGGAAAATTATCGAATAATGTCGAAATGAGGAGGGAAAAAATTACAATTTAAAGGGGATCGAAAGTGAATTTTTTTAACAATCTTAAGGTTAGTCTAAAATTAGGTGTTCTCGTTCTTATATCGATTATTTCACTCGGCATTATTGGATACACCGGTTATCACTATCTGCACAAGGCTAGTGCGGATATGGATGCTCTATTTGCTGACAATCTGATACCGGTCATGCTCATTAATGAAAATCAGGCGCACATCAATAAAGTCAGCGCGGCTGTGCTGGAGCTGATGCTCACAACAGATGCAAAAAAGATGGACGAACTTCGTACGCTAATTAGTGATCGCGCTAAAAACTTTAATGCAAATATGGCTCTGATTGAAAAAACCAATTTGGATGATAAAGAAAAACAAAAAATAGAAGACCTTAGGGCAGCGATGAAAACATATCGTGAAGCTCGCACAGCAGCACTTGAGTTAGCTGCGCAGAATAAAAATGCCGAAGCCTATGCCATGTATCTTTCACAGGTAGCACCTTTAGAAACTGCTGCACTGAACAAATGTATGGATCTTTCTCAATATGCCACAGAGCGGGCTAATAAGATTAACAGCGCTAATAAAGCTGCCTTTACAACAGCCACGCAAATTACTACTGTTGTCTTGCTGACTTGTATTGTACTGCTGGCTGCAACCGGCCTCGTTATTACCCGGGCAATTACAAATGCCCTACAGGTTATGGTAGTCTTTTGCGGTGAACTGTCTGCCGGAGACTTCCGGGAAAAACAGCAAAAACTGATTAGAAAAGATGAGTTTGGTCAATTATCTGATTCGTTGATTCAAATGAGAAATCAACTTCGTAATCTGATGAAAAATATAAACAACTCGGCCGAACAACTGGCGGCTTCTTCAGAAGAGTTGACAGCCAGTGCCGAACAGTCGGCTCAAGCTGCCAGCCAGGTTGCCGGATCCATTACTGAAGTAGCACGAGGCGCGGAGCTGCAGCTGCGGGCTGCGGACGATACTTCTGTTGTCGTACAGCAAATGTCAGAGACTATTCAGCAGATCGTTACTAACGCTAACGAAGTTGCTGTGCAAACAGCGCAGGCTGCTGACAAGGCAAATGAAGGAACTCAATCGGTAAATAAAGCAGTAACACAAATGGCCAGCATTGAACAAACGGTCACTGCTTCTGCACAGGTAGTAGCCCAATTAGGAGAACGTTCGAAAGAAATTGGTCAAATTGTTGATACTATTTCCGGTATTGCCGGTCAAACTAACCTATTGGCTTTAAATGCGGCAATTGAAGCGGCACGTGCCGGTGAACAAGGCCGTGGCTTTGCGGTAGTTGCGGAAGAGGTGCGCAAGCTTGCCGAACAATCGCAAAATGCTGCGAAACAAATTGCCACTTTGATCAGCGAAATTCAAGGTGATACCGACAAGGCTGTCAGCGCTATGAATGCCGGTACCCGGGAAGTGAAACTCGGAGCGGAAGTTGTCAATGCCTCCGGAGTTGCCTTCCAGGAGATCGTAGCCATGATTCTCAAAGGATCTAATCAAACAAAAGAAATTTCTGTTGCAATTGAACATATTGCTGCAGGCAGTGGGCAGATTGTCAATTCGGTCAATGAGATCAATGAATTGAGTAAAACAGCATCTGCCGAAGCGCAGACCGTATCGGCCGCAACCGAAGAACAAGCAGCTTCTATGGAAGAGGTTGCCTCTGCGAGCCAATCCTTATCGCATCTTGCTGTTAACCTGCAGGACGATGTAAGTAAATTCCGGATATAAGATCGCCACGCTACGCTCGCGATGA
>NZ_DALZUO010000028.1:0-59880 GCF_032013335.1 Anaerospora sp.
CCGCAGCTCATTGTTCGCGATTCCTGTAGTTTTACGGGTAAATATTAGAAAAGACCTGGCTTGCACCAAGTCCTTTAGGACACAGGTGGAAGCCTATGTCGTTCTTATGCACGCCAATCAGAAAGTCAACCTTTCTGATAAGATTAAAAGCGCGGAGTTCCATCTCATTATGGAACTCCGCGCTTGACCTTTTATCCAATTTGATGCTGACGAATAACTGCCAAAAACTCAGCACCGTATTTTTTAAGCTTTACTTCCCCAATGCCCTTGATAAGCCGCAGCTGCGGCTCGTCAACAGGACACTGCTCGCTCAGTTCTTTAAGCGTACTATCTGCGAACACTACATAAGGAGGCACATTATCCCGCTCGGCAATCTGGCGCCTTAATTGCCGCAGCAGCTCAAACAGATTGTTGTCTGCCTGCCGCTGTTTCTGAACAACAACTTTTTGCCAGACTTTAGACTGATTCTTAAGAACGGCAATAGCAGGAGGAGCTAATTTTACTACCGGGTATTCACTTTCTGTCAGAGTAAGATAATCGGTGGCAACCAGGCGTTGAATGAGTGTTTTAATGTCCTGCAATGTCCTTTCGGCAAACAAGCCATAGGTAGGCAGCTGGTCAAAGCCAAACTGAAGCACTTTTTTATTTTTAGAGCCCTTTAATACCTCAGCTACAAGCGCAATGCCAAAGCGCTCCCGCATTCGATAAATACAGGAAAACACCTTCTGAGCATCTATCGTAATATCCACACGTTCACTGTCATCATTACAATTGCCACAGTTTCCGCAATCCTCATCCGTCACCCGTTCGCCAAAATAACGCAGAATATAATATCTGAGACATTCAGGAGTATGACAGTAGTCTACCATTTCCTGCAGTTTACCCAGTTCATGCTGCTTACGCTGCGGTGCTTCCACCGATTTATCAATCAGGAACTTCTGCAGCATAACGTCCTGGGCACCATACAGTAAAATACACTCTCCCGGCAATCCATCCCGGCCGCTGCGGCCTGCTTCCTGGTAATAGGATTCCATGTTGCGGGGCATGTTGTAATGCAGGACGTACCGCACATTGGACTTATCGATTCCCATGCCAAAAGCATTGGTAGCAACCATTACCTGCACATCATCATAAATGAATTTTTCCTGCTCATTCTTACGTTCCGTATCGCTCAAACCGGCATGATATCTTCCTGCTGCAAAGCCCTTTTTACGGAGCACTTCATAAATACTGTCCACTTCACGGCGGGTAGCGGCATAAATGATACCGGTTTGCTTACTATTAGACTTGACATAATTAATTACAAAATCCTGTTTGTTTTCACCTCGAAGTACACTAAAGGACAAATTTTCCCGGTCAAAACCGGTAACATGCACATCAGGCTGCTCCAGAGACAGTAATTGACAAATATCGGCCTTTACTTCCGGCGTAGCCGTAGCTGTAAAGGCACCGATGACAGGTCTGACAGGCAGCCCGGCAATAAACGTGCTTACCGAACGGTAACTGGGCCTGAAATCATGTCCCCATTGGGATACACAATGCGCTTCATCTACTGCGACCATACTGATGGGCAGTTCCTGAAGAGCCGATTGAAAGAATTCCGTTTCAAGCCGTTCCGGCGCAACATAAACAAGTTTATACCGGCCTGCCCTCATATTATATAACCGGCGGTTGACTTCCGACAGGGACAGCGAGCTATTTATAAAAGTCGCCGCAATCTCCTGATTATTAAGACCATCAACCTGGTCCTTCATCAGCGAGATAAGCGGTGATATGACAACAGTAACCCCTGGCAGCAACAAGGCCGGCAGCTGGAAACACAGGGACTTACCTGCTCCGGTTGGCATTATCGCTACCGTATCTCTCTGATCAAGCAAGCTGGCAATAACGTTAGCCTGACCTGGCCGAAACTGATCATAACCATAAAATTGCCTTAATAATTGTAATGCTTTCTCCATCATACGCTTGCTCTGCCTACTTTCTCTTCTTACCTACTTATACTTCCTTTAGTATTCGGTTTTAGTTAGGCCAAATCCTGCCGCAAAATGTCCACAGACACTGACTTTCTCATTTGACAAAATACGGTATTTTTACATAATCGGTGTACAATTTAACTTTTTTTCGTTTTTTGTTACATTTAGTCCTTGCCAAAAGCATTATTTTTCTTTACAATGTACATACAAGTTAAAATTCTTTAAATGAGCAATGCCGCTCAAATACACTGTCCAGGACAGTGCGTTTGAGCGGCATTGTGCTATTTATACGGAAAGGAGATGATCTATTGATTCATCTGGAAGGCGTAAACAAGCATTTTGGTCAACTGCATGTATTAAAGGATATTGATCTAACAGTAAAATCAGGTGAAAAATTAGTCATCATCGGTCCCAGCGGCTCCGGCAAAAGCACAATGATTCGCTGCATGAATTTACTGGAACGTCCCACCAGCGGCAAAGTTATTGTCGATGGCACAGACATTATGGCTCCCAATGCAGCTGTTAACGACATTCGTCAGTCTGCAGCCATGGTTTTCCAGCAATTCAACCTTTACCCTCACAAAACTGTGTTGGAAAACCTGACACTCGCCCCCGTATTGGTTAAAGGAGTTGCTAAAAAGACAGCGGAAGAAACAGGTATGGCCTTTTTAGAGCGGGTTGGTTTAAAAGAAAAAGCCAATGCCTATCCATCGCAGCTATCCGGCGGTCAGCAGCAGCGTGTCGCTATCGCCCGCGCGCTAAATATGCACCCGAAAATCATGCTGTTTGATGAACCGACCTCGGCGCTTGACCCTGAGATGATTAACGAAGTACTGGATGTCATGGTTGATCTGGCTAATGAAGGCATCACAATGGTGGTAGTTACGCATGAAATGGGCTTTGCCCGCCGTGTAGCCGATCGCGTTATTTTTATGGATGGCGGCCAAATCATCGAGCAAGGTACACCTGAACATTTCTTTGTAAACGCAGAGCATGAGCGAACTAAGTTGTTTTTGAGCCGTATATTGCATTAACAATAAAGGACCTACAAAAGAGGAGGAAATTTCATGAAAAAGACTGGTTTATTGGCACTTATTGTGATAATGGCATTTACCTTGATCGTCGCAGGGTGCGGTGGTACCACACAAAAAGCAGAAGCTCCCAAGGATGCAGCAGCGGCCGATATAAAGGCCATTAAGGATCGGGGCGTACTAAAGGCAGGCGTAAAAGTAGACGTTCCCAAATTCGGTTACAAAGATCCGCAAAGCGGCAAGGTAGAAGGCTTTGAGATTGATCTGACTAAAGCAATTGCAAAAAAAATTCTTGGCGATGAAACAAAAATCGACGTACAGGGTGTAACAGCTAAAACCCGTGGTCCTTTGCTGGATAATGGTGAAGTCGATATGGTAATTGCTACTTTCACCATTACAGAGGAACGCAAACAAACCTATAACTTCTCTGACCCCTATTTCATTGACGGTGTAGGTCTTCTTGTTAAGAAAGCTTCCGGCATCAGCAACCTGAAAGGATTAGATGGCAAGAAAATTGGCGTAGCGCAAAGCGCAACAAGTAAAAAGGCTGTTCAAGAAGAAGCCGATAAAGTTGGCGCAAAAGTTACTTTTCTTGAATTCGGTACCTATCCCGAAATTAAAGCTGCTCTTGATTCAGGCCGCGTAGATGCCTTCAGTGTTGATACTGCCATTCTCTTCGGCTATTTGGATGACTCCACGACCATCCTGTCCGAACGCTTCAGCCCTCAGCAATACGGAGTTGCAACCAAAAAGTCCAATACCGCTTTAGCGAAGCTGGTAAATGACACACTCAGCGATATGAAGAAATCCGGCGAACTTGACAAACTGATTCAGAAGTGGGGTCTTAAATAGTGTCCGGTCCTTTTGCCGGCTTTAAGTGGCTGGCGTTAGCCCAAGACTGGTCGGTATTCGCTGAGGGATTTCTCACCACTATTATTGTATCAATCCTCGGGCTGGCCTTAGCGCTGGCCCTGGGGGTTATATTCGGAGTCATCGGTTCCTCGCCCTCGAAAATATGCCAACTGGTTAACCGGTGCTATGTCGAATTTATTCAAAACACTCCGTTGGTTATTCAAGTCTTCTTCTTATATCACGGCTTACCTCATTTAGGCATTATGTTACCGGTTTTTTCGGTTGGTGTTTTAGGAGTGGGCTTCTACCACGGCGCCTACATTGCCGAGATTATCAGGGCAGGCATACAAGCAGTCCCCAGAGGACAGATGGATGCCGCTCAATCACAGGGCTTTACTTTTTGGAGCTCTATGCGGTACGTTATTGTGCCACAAGCCAAACGGGTTGTATTTCCGCCTATGACCAACCAGGCAGTAAGTCTCATCAAAAATACTTCTGTTATGGCCATGGTTGCCGGTGGGGATCTGATGTATCACGCTGATTCATGGGCAAGCACCAATTTGCATTATGGTCCGGCATATGTTGTTACCGGACTGCTGTACCTTGCCATATGTTATCCGCTGGCAGCTTATGCTAGGCGTTTGGAGCGCCGCATGGAGGTGTCGCTATGATCCAGGAACTCTTGAAGCCGGAGCTAGCCTTGTTTTTGTTTGATGGCTTATTGGTAACGTTAGAAATTGCCTTCTTTTCCATCATTCTAAGCATTTTCTTCGGTACTATACTGGGCGTAGCCCGGTTTTCCAATCACGCTGTATTCAGTAAAGCAGCAGCGCTGTATATTGAAGTAGTCCGGAATATACCAACCCTGTTATTTATACTGGCTGCACGCTTTATGACCAACCTTCAGCCTTCTAACGCCGGGATACTGGCAATGACGGTATTCACCTCTGCTATAGTCGCGGAAATTGTCCGCGGAGGCTTGAATTCGGTTAATAAGGGACAATGGGAAGCCGCTCGCTCTCAAGGACTAACCTATATACAAACACTGCTTTACGTTATCTTGCCTCAGGCTTTTCGCAATATGATTCCGCCCTTAATGTCCCAAACAACAACTGTTATAAAAGATACGTCTTTTGTCTGGGCTGTCGGTATTGAAGAACTTACCGGCAAAGGGATGATTATTATGGGTAAATATGGCACTACCGCACAGGTATTTGCTATATTCGGTACCATTGCCGCCACTTATTTTATTATTAATTATGTATTATCTGTTTTTGCCCGCGCACAACAGCGCCGCTTAGCTGCAAGAAGTTATTAAACAGAAAAACGGTATTCCCAGGTTCAGCCTGAGAATACCGTTTCTTTTTTTATAGAGCACTATTTAAGAATGCCTGTGTTCTCGGATGCTGGGGAGAGTTAAATAACAATTGGGGCGTTCCTTCCTCAACAATCTCACCTTTATCCATAAAGATAACACGATGTGCCACTTCGCGGGCAAAAGCCATCTCATGGGTAACTACTACCATCGTCATATGTTCCTCAGCCAATTGCCGCATGGCTTTTAATACTTCGCCCGTTAGTTCGGGATCAAGCGCTGAAGTCGGTTCATCAAACAGCATGATATCCGGTTTCATTGCCAATGCCCGCGCGATGGCTACCCGTTGCTTCTGCCCCCCCGACAGGCGAGAAGGATAAGCATCCTTCTTTTCCAGCAGGCCTACTTTATTAAGTAATAATTCTGCTTCCGGAATGATAGCTTCACGGCTTATCCCTTGCACCACTTGGGGCGCTTCAATTACATTCTCCAGTACAGTAAGATGGGGAAACAAGTTAAAGTGTTGAAATACCATGCCCATTTTACGGCATATGCGTCGCGCTTCAGTTTCAGCTGCATATCGGCTTTTACCACCTGGAACATCAGCTGCCAGTATTTCTTCCCCGACCTTAATACTCCCCCGGTCAATTACCTCAAGACGGCTTAAGCAGCGGAGCAGCGTGCTTTTTCCTGAACCGGAAGGGCCAATTACAGCAACAACTTCCCCTTTTTCTACGGCTAGAGACACATTGCTTAATACTGTCAGTTGAGCAAAATTCTTATATATATTCTCCATCTGTATCATAGTCGTTATATTCTCCTATTCATCATACACGGCATAACGCTTCTCGAGTTTTTGAAATATCCAGGTAAGGACAAACGTCATTGCCAGATAGAAAACAGCGGCTACCAGGAAAGGGGCCGTATCAAAGTCGCGCTGTACAATAGACCGGGTAGTACGCAGCAAATCATTCATTGCCAAAACATAAATAAGTGACGTATCTTTTACGAGCGTAATTGTTTCGTTGCTGATCGGCGGCAATACCCGCTTAATTACCTGGGGCAAAATAATGCGCTTCATCGTTTGAACATAGGACATACCAAGTACCTTGGCGCCTTCATACTGGCCCCGTTCAATTGATTGAATGCCTGCCCGGAATATTTCAGCGAAATAAGCAGCGTAATTTAAGGTGAAAGCGACTAACGCTGCCGGAAAATCCGGCAGCTTAATACCGATGTAGGGAATAAAAGGCAAACCATAATACACAAACAACAACTGCAGCATGAGCGGCGTGCCGCGCATAAGCCATATATAGATACCTACAATACTTCTTATTGCCTTGATTGGCGAAATGCGGGCCAAGGCCAGTAATAAGCCTAGCGGCAGAGAAAGTGCTATTGTAATAAAGAACATTTGCAGGGTGACTGCTGTGCCCTCCAGCATCGGTCCGATAATTGAAAGTATATAATCCATCGTTCTCTCCCTAAAAACACGCCCTAACTGAGGTCAGGTTTTATTTTACGATATCGGCATCAAACCACTTCTTGGAAATACCTGCCGAAGTCCCATCTTTCTTCATTTCATCCAATGCCTTCTGCAATTTAGTCTGCAGGTCTTTATCTTCTTTTCTGAGGCCTACGCCATATTCTTCCGAACCAAAGTGATCGGCCAGTATTGCATATTCACCAGCCTTCTTACTTATATAGTAGCGACCAACAATTTCATCAACAACTACTGCATCTAACCGTCCTGTTTTTAAGTCCATCAGAGCAGCTACGTTATCAGGGAATTTTTTAAATTCTTTAAATGACTGTAATACGGCAGCATTCTTTTCCACTGCTTCTACGCTGCTGCTGCCATCCTGAGCTCCAACAATTTTACCGGCAAGATCAGCTTTGTCTTTAATAGAGGAACCAGCTGCCACAATAATGATCTGGCGATTTTCCATATAGGGATTACTGAATAAAATATTCTGTTTCCGTTTTTCGGTAATAGTCAGTCCGTTCCAGAGCATATCAATCCGTTTGCTGCTCAACTCAGCCTCTTTACTATTCCAGTCAATCGGCTTAAATTCAACTTCCATACCAAGCCTTTTTGCCGCTTCTTTCGCCATGTCCACATCAAAACCGACTATCGTATTTTTATCGTCGCGAAAGCCCATTGGCGGAAAATTATCATCCAGTCCAACAACAAGTTTCTTTTTATCCGGGCCCCCGCAACCTGCCAGTAAAGTCATTGCTAACAGACCAATCAATATAAACGACATAACTTTTCTCATGTCTTTATCACTCCTACCACAAAAATATAATCTCATTGTCTATTTTACTTTAATATGTTAAAGCAGAGAACCTTTAAAACGGCAGATTATTAAAAAGCAGGCTTCATTTGGATTGGTTTTCGCTTATTTGCACGCCTATTCGCAGTATTTTAGTTTTCGTTAATAGGAATGAGACTGCAACTCAAAAAAGCTGTCTTAAATAGTTTTTAAAGCTATTAGAGACAGCCCTTCAGCATTGCAGGAGGCTTCAGTTCGATATTGTGTTATCATCGTTTTCAGCATTATGAAGATCTAAAGAGATAATTATAGCAATGGTCGTTTTATTACATCCAGTACTGATCCATCACGATATTCTACCACTGCAACAATTTCATCGCTTATTTTTAGCGGTGCCGGTTTACCGCCAAGCTCATAAGCCATATTACGAAGCTGCTCGATTGTCATAAGCGGCAATCCCGATCCTTTTAGATTCTCAATTAAATCAGCACGTTTCGGATTAACCGCAACACCGCGATCTGTAACAATCACGTCTACCGTCTCGCCTGGTGTTGAAATAGTTTGTACGGCATCAGTGACCATTGGCAACCGCCCTCTGAGCAAAGGAGCAACGATAATCGTACATTTAGCTCCCGCTGAAGCATCCGGATGACCGCCAAGAGCCCCCATCATAATGCCGTTGGAATCGGTCATTACATTTACGTTGAAGTTTACGTCTACTTCAGTAGCACCAAGAACTACATAGTCCAGTTTATTGACCATTGGCCCCTTATTCCACGGATTAGCATAAAAGGTGCAATCATATTCCTGATGCCTAGGGTTATCACGAATGGATTGGATTGTGCGGGTATCAAAGCTCTGCACATCAAATAGCGTTCGAATTAATCCTTCATCCAGTAAGTCGCAGAACGGTCCAACTATCCCCCCGATAGCAAAGCTTGCTGCTACCTTATCACGGATCATAACATCTCTCAGATATTTACCGGTAGCCACAGAAGCTGCCCCTGCGCCCAATTGCATACCAAACCCTTCTTTGAAATATCCGCCACGCTCAATTACTTTCGCAGCCAATTTTGCGATTTGCAGATCACGCGGGTTGGATGTCAAACGCAGCGCACCAGTCGAAATACCTTTAGGATCACCAATGCAATCAACTTTAACAATAAAATCAACCTGATGCTGAGGAATACTTACCGGGCAAATCGGATGATCCACTAGATTATCCGTAATAGCAACAACTGTATCAGCCATGCGTGCGTCCACCATTGCATATCCCATGGAGCCGCAGGCAGCAGGTCCGTCAACACCGTTGATATTTCCGTAGGTATCGCAAGCCGGAGCCGCAATAAAGGCAACATCAATCTTCAGTTCACCGCTTTCAATAGCTCGAACCCTGCCGCCATGAGTACGCAGAATTGTCGGTGTACCGATTTTATTTGTTGTAAGGAACTGTCCCAGTTTGTTTCTAAGGCCACTCGTTTGCGCACCAACCAGTACTCCCTGCTGGAAGTAGGGTATGAGCGCATCATTTGTGTCCAGGAAGGAGCTGGGCGCCAGCGTCAGTCCTTTAATCCCTTTTTGGGCAATTGCTTTAATAACGGCATTCATCACATAGTCGCCGTTGCGCAAGGCATGATGGAAGGAAATCGTCATACCATCCCTAAGTCCTGATGCTTCGATCGCTTCCTCAATTGACTGCAGCAGTTTGTTCGTGCCTGGATAAATTGCTTTCAATTTGGGGCCAGCTTTGCGTGCATCCGCTGACGGCTGAGTTGCAAATGGACCCGCATAGGGTACTATGTTTTTATAACCTTGAATACTAGTCGGGATTTCCCTGCCTGCTGCATTAATCATATATTTTCCTCCTTCTGGTAGACACCGGCGGCACTGGCAATCGCCAATACGCGCTCTGCTCGAATAACCATAGGCATATCAATCATTTTTCCATCTAGCGCGATTACACCGGAATTATTGGCCAGTGCTTCCTTAAAGACATTAAGAACTCGATGTGCATAATCAATTTCTTTATCAGAGGGAGTGAAAACCTGGTGAATAAGATCAATTTGGCGAGGATTTACACAGGATTTACCATCAAAACCCAATTCCTTAACTAACGCAACTTCATTGATTAGTGTTTCTTCATCACGCATATCGGAGAATACCGAGTCTATAGCCTGAATTCCTGCCTCTCTGGCAGCAAATACGATCATACTGCGCGCCACATAAAGCTCTCTGCCGCCTGTTATGGTATTGCCCCTGGTCTTTTCTGTCTTCAGCGATGCGGCGAAATCTTCACCGCCAATAGCAATAGCGATCATCCTGGGGCTTGCTGAAGCAATCTCATAGGCGTTACGCAAACCTTTCGGACTTTCAATTGAAACCATAATTTTTATGCTTCCCGGCTCAAACCCGCACTCTTCTTCCGCTTTTGTAATAATTTTATCTATATCGCGAATTTCATCGCCGCTTTCTCCTTTAGGCAGCCGAATATAATCCGGTTTAGCAGGCAATAAATACGCTAAGTCTCTATAGCCCCAAGGAGTACTGATATGGTTGATCCGCACCCCTATTTCACAGGGAAATCTGAGAGATTTCAGCGCATGATAGACAAGCTGACGGGCGCTGTCCTTCTCTGCAACCGATACAGAGTCTTCCACATCGAATATAACGCTGTCAGCTCCATAAATAGCTGCATTTTGTATTAGTCCGGGATTGTTTCCGGCTGCATACATAACTGTTCTGCGAAGCCTTTCCTTATTCATATTAAAATCCCCTCTCACCCAGGGCTCGCTGAATAGCCGTCTTTACCCGAGCCTCTATTGTATAATCAAGAGCACCTTTTTCGTTTGCGTGTATGATTGCGTCTTGTATCCCCTGGGAAGTTGCTGTTTTCACAATCAGATTCTTGATATGTTCACCATACTGCTGAAGAGTAGGGCTGACTAGCTCCACCTGTATTCCCGTCCCAGCCTCTGCCGGAGCAAGCATGATGAGAATATCTGATGATTCAACTGTGCCTGCCTGAGCAGCTGTGAGTAATTTGGCCATGAATAATCCCCCTTTGCACAAATACGATTTTGTTAATCATGGACACCTAAATTAAGCATCCGCTTTGTCCCTGGCATCATTATAACTAACAACTCTATCTGTGAAAAATTCAGATTTACAATAGCAATCGATCAGAAATTTGTATGGATCTCAAGAAATTAGCTGATAACAGGAAATAATAACCTAATCTCGAATCCCTTTTATAGTCGGCATGTAATCATTTCATATGGACACAAAGTGAGGAATATATAGTGGATGAACGAGACTGGCTTATTTTTCATATTCTCTATGAAAAAAAGAATATAACAAAAACCGGACAAGCTTTATTTATTTCTCAGCCTGCTCTTACAGCCCGCCTGCGCCAGATCGAGGAAAACTTAGGCACGAAGCTAATCTACCGCTCCGGGAAGGGTATTCATTTTACTCCCCAGGGTGAATATCTCGCCAAATGCTCTAAAGAAATGCTAAGCCGAATGAGAGAAATTAAAGATCATCTTATGAATATGCATGAAGAAGTCCAGGGAACGCTGCGAATCGCAGCTTCTCATTACATGACAAAATACAAATTGCCTCGCCTTTTAAAGCTCTTTAAAATGGATTACCCTCACATTGAATTCAAAGTAACTACCACTTGGAGCAAAGAGGTATTAAATTTAGTTAATCATCAAGATGCCCATATCGGGTTCATACGCGGCGATTATCCCTGGCCAAATGAAAAAAAACTACTTTTTGATGAACCTATGTGTATTGCCTCAACAGATCCGGTCCAAATTGCTGATCTTCCCCGCCTGCCCATGATTAGTTACCGTTCAGATGAATTTGCCCAACTATTAATCGATAATTGGTGGAGAGAGAATTTTACTGTGCCTCCTCTAATAAGTATGGAGGTTGACCGGGTTGACACCTGCAAGGATATGGTCCTTAACGGCCATGGCTTTGCAATTATGCCCAGCCTGATATTAAATAAGGCTGATGATCTCCACAAAATGATTATTACCAATAAAAATAATGCCCCTATTCTTCGTAATACCTGGCTAATTTATCAAAAAGAATTATTGGACATCAATGCAGTTTGTGCTTTTGTTCACTTCTTGGAACACATCGATTTTCATACACTGTAACTAATTTAAAACCACGCAATAAGCACCTCTGCTTATTGCGTGGTTTATTTTGCTGCAACCACCCTGTATTTATTTATCGGACGCCCCACTTCTCCATGTTGATTCCCTTTGCGTAGTATGCCATTTAGCACTAAGAATTCCAGATATCGGCGAGCTGTGACTCTTGATATTCCGCTTAAAGAAGCAAATTCACTGGAACTGAAGTCACGTTCCGGAGGAATTTCTCTAATTGTATTTCGTACCTTCATTAGTGTGGTTTCATTTACACCTTTTTGCGTCCCCTGTTGGAGTAAAAAGGCCCCAGGATTATGCTTATGCCCCGGGCGTAAGCATAAATCTATTTCATCAAATGCCACGTATCCTTTACTTTCAAGAACTTTAACAATAGGAAGCAGCTCTGTATTCGTTACATTCATCAGTTGAGCCAATTCACTTAAAGCCATTACTTTGGGTTCTAATAAAAAAATCTCCAAACACTCAATCACTTTTCTCATCGCACAAAGCTTATTCATACGGTTCTCTCCATTCTGGTTTTATGAAAACATTTAGGAGTAGACTGCTGGGAAACACTTCTCCGTTGTTTGACACTAGGCCAATATTCTTCTAAAATTATTTTATAGCAAATTGTCAAATATAAAAAATAATGGCTTTGAATGTTCAGCCATAAAGAAATAGAATAACACTAAAAAGGCAGGCCGATTGTTTATATGGAAACGCAGGACTGGCTCATTTTAAAAACCCTATTCCAAACCAAAAATATTACAAAAGCGGCTCAGACTCTATTCCTTTCTCAACCTGCGATTACCCATCGTTTGCGGCATATGGAAGAAGAATTTGGGGTTACCATCGTCCAACGAGCTAGTAAAGGCATCCACTTTACACCGCAGGGAGAGCATTTAGCAAAAGCTGCCGATACTATGCTGATACAGTTTCGCCAATTAAAAGATGAACTATTAAATATGGAACACGAGGTTACAGGCACACTTCGCCTGGGATCAGCGCACGTTTTTACAAAACATCGGCTTCCCGGTCTATTAAAGACATTTAAAAATGAGTATCCCAATGTTGAATTTAAAGTAACCACATCAAGAAGCAAAGATATTTTCGGCTTACTTTATAAACAGGATATTCAAGTTGGTTTTATTCGTGGTGCCTCCAGTTGGAATGATGAAAAGCATTTGCTATTCGAGGAGGCAATCTGTATTGCTTCTAAAGAGCCATTTGCTATTCAGGATCTTCCTCATCTGCCTCGTATTGACTATCAAACTGATCCTGCTATCCAGGCATTGATTGATAACTGGTGGCGCGAAACATTTCCATTACCGCCATTAATCAGTATGGATGTTGATCGGGTTGATATCTGTAAGGAAATGATTGTCAACGGTCTTGGTTATGCCTTCCTCCCTGATATCCTCGTCGATGACGACGACAACTTGCACAGATATATAATAACTAATAAGTCCGGCAAACCGATTCTTCGTCAAACCTGGATGATTTATCAAAAAGCGGCTTTAGAAACGAATGTTGTCCATGCTTTTGTCAATTGTGTAAAAGCAATTGATTTTAAAACATTTTTTATCAAATAATTAGCTATCCTATTAGCCTTGATATATAACAAGTCCGCCTCACTGCTCAGGTGAAGCGGACTTTCTTTAGATTCAGCTTGAGTGTTGACTCAAGTACAGTATACCTCTACAATATGAAGTTTTTGGTTTTTGGCCAAATCAATACATTCGCCTTGCGAAGTCTTAATAAGAGGTTTGGTTCCTCTTGGAAAATCAATATGAATAATAATTGCCTCCGTACCATTACTCAACCTTACCGAGTTACCAATTAATGATTCATTAAGCTTATCTAAGAATGTGGTGCAGATTAAAGGATCAAGCTTACCAAACATTTCTTTAAACAGCTCCTCAATCACACCAAAGGGAGTTGCTGCATTCCGGTAAACGCGATTAGAAGTCATAGCATCATAGATATCTGCAACAGCAATAATTTGCGCATGATAGCTAACCTGGCTGCCTTCCCGGGCATACGGATAGCCACTTCCGTCCAGTCGCTCATGGTGCTGAAGAATCCATAGTTTAACTAATTGAGAAATTTCTTCATATGTTTGGAACAGCTGGTAGCCCAGCAAAGGATGTTTTTTCATTTCACTCATTTCAGAAATGCTAAGATCACCTGGCTTGTTTAGGATTGACAATGGAATCTGTGTCTTACCGATGTCATGCAATAGTCCAGCCAGGATTAATTCCCGCAAAATATCGTCTGTAAGACCAAGCCATTTCCCGGTCAACCCTGCTACAATCGCTACATTAATCGAGTGGCGAAAGGTATAGTCCTCTTTATTGATAACGATTTTTTTTATTTGGTTTAATACACCTATCGTACAAATTAATTCTTCAACCCCGCCGACTAAGCTCTCCACCGCTTGCAATGGCACTTGCCCGGAATATCTCGTTTTTTGAAAAACACTCTGGAGTACGATGACCAGATCCCGATGCTTCTCTTGAAATTGTCTTGAACTTAATAAGGATTTACCCGCCACCGGACTCACCGCCTTATCCTGCATCACCATTTGAATTGATCATTACAACAATCTCTTCCGCCCACTGCAGTGATTGCAAATAGACGCTAGGTACTTCCATTTCATTAATATTGCATTTTGCTGCATAATAGGAAAATTGACTCCACCTTCCCTTTTCATACGAGATAACAAGGTAGAGTATTGCACCGAGATTATTGTCTTTCCCCAATACAACACTCTTCTCTTCTGATGATACCGGCAAATTTGCAATAAAATTTTCTATCGGAAGATTTACCATACATTCTATTAGGTAGAACAGCCCCATAAAGAAAATCTCTGAACTTAGGCTTTGAAGGCCCATTTGGAGGGCCATTATCTCGCCAAATCGTGCCCTCGCTATTGCCAAGATCAATATTTCCTCGGAAATAGGTCTGCTAATTTCCCAAATAATCAAGATTGATAGCCATTTTTCGACCTCTTTTTTCCCGAGGAGTATTAATGCATGCCTAACTGAATCAATTGGGGTACGAAAATCAAAAGTCTTGCCATTAACATATTTTAACAACTGCTTAGAAAAAGCGGCGTTGCTCTTAATCGTTTCTTCCATCCTTCTATAAGTAAACCCGGGTAGGTTTATTTCCTGCAGCATCTCGAGATATGCCCTTTTGGCTGTTGAACTATCTGCTGAAATAATCTTTGGTTTACTAAAAAAGCTGCCTTCAAAATAAGTATATCCCCAAGCAGCGGCCTGTTCAAAATCGGCTCTTGTTTCAACTCTTTCCGCCATGAGCCGAATGCGCCGACTGCCTATCTCCTTTGCAATCCATTGCTGCCTGTCGGTTGGAATTGCTAAAAAATCTACTTTAACAATATCTACTATTGCGATCAATTCCGGCAGCTTGCTGAAAAATTCACCTTCAGTCAGGGCAATTGTATATCCCTGACGCTTTAAGTTTTTGCATACTTCTACGATCTCACAGCTTGGCTCAACTATCCCTGCAACTTCAATAATTACCGCTTGCCTAGGCAAATATGTAATAAAATCTTCCCGTTGCAGCAGGCTGCAGGAAAATGCAACAAAGATTTGCTTCGTTCCGGCCATAATGCGGATTGCAGTTTCTTCGGCCTCTGTAGCATCATAAGCCACCCTGGGTTCTGATCGAAAGAGTAGTTTATAAGCAACAACCTTCTCATTTCTGTTAAAAACAGGCTGCCTTGCTGCGAAAGCTTTCATCAGTTACACCACACATATACAAATACTATTTTACAACTACAACTTGGAAGATCTATTTGTTTTTTTACAGTTGTACAATTCATCATCTGCCAGTTTGATAAGCTCATCTACATGCCTGCTGTGCTCTAACGTGCCAGTAGCCATGCCGAAACTGACAGTGCAATGAATTTCCCGATCCCTGTCCATAAATTTCCATGAAGAAATATCTTTTTGAATTGTACGGGCTGCCAAGGACAACTCTTCTCTGGAACGATCAGGCAGAATAATAAGAAATTCATCCCCGCCAAAGCGGATTACTTTATCCCCCGGGTAAATAAGACTATTTATGATATAACCAACTTCAATTAACACTAAATCGCCAGCCTGGTGCCCATAGCAATCGTTAATTTGCTTAAACTCATCAATATCTAACAGCAGCAAACCGATATTCTGTTTACCAATGCGTTTCAAATAGACATCAAACAGATAGTGGCGGTTATAGGTGCCTGTTAGATAATCACGATAAGCACGGTAACTTAATTTATATAGTAACTTTTTGAGTTGAATTTTCTTTTCTTGCTGACGTGTTATATCTGCCACATACGTCAAAATATAGCGTCTTTTATTAATAAAAATGATTTTGGAAATTACTTTTACGGCAAATAAATTGCCCTTCTTATGGATGTGCATTGCCTTCGAATAATAGTCCTGGGGGTACGTCCTCATCACTTTGGTAAAATACGTTGTAACCATATCTTCATCTGCTGCAAAAAATGAGGTAATAGGCATCCCTAGTAATTGATCTTGCGTATAACCATACATTTTTTCACATGCAGCATTTACGTAAACGACTCTTTTCGTATTTACGTCAACCACAATGAGTGCATGATGTGTGTTAAAAAGTATTTCATAGAAAAAAGCCTCTGATTCCTTTAAAAGGAGCGGCGTTGTTAAAACCTTGGTTTTATTGACAATCTTAGTAAAAATAGGTCTTCTCTCCTTTTCTGCTATTTGCTTGTCCATAATACCGCTTACTTTTAATAACAAATTATAACAATATCTCCTATCCTTAACCATTATCCAAATGGATAAAGCTATCCAACCAAATAAGGTCCCTAGTTATCCATATGGATATACACGTTCTGGAAAGCCTTGCTGCTACAGCCTTTTGCAGCCGCCGTTGCCGCAGTCTCATTCCAAGAAAAAAACAAAAAGGACTTGGCTTTTTAGCCAAGTCCCTATTTACCGTATAGATTACCATTTCCGCGCTGCGAGCATTTTTTTAATTTGAAATGCCGCTCCAAGCCTCATTCTGTCATCAAAGGATTCCAAAGAAACCAGCAATATTTTTTCGATACGCTGCCTGCGGGAAGAGATCGTTTTCTGATGAATAAACATTTGTTCGGATAAGTCTTTTAAACTACTGCCTGATAAGATTTTCTCCAAAGTATCAACAAGTTCTGTATTATTATTCAAATCATATTCAATAAGCGGGCCCAGCGTCTTGTCTACAAAAGCAACTGCCTCTTTCGTCTCAGCAAAACTATCAAAAACCTCGTAAATGCCGCAGTCGCGATAGTACTGGATAGAACTAGAACCATTTTTTTGTCTGCCAATACGCGCTGCAGAACAAGCATGACGAAATTGTCTGGAGAAATGGGCCAGGCAATGGCTAGGTTCGGCAACACCAATAGTGAAGTTCACTCCTGGATGAGCAGCTTCCAGAGTTTGCAAGCAAACCTCAGCTGCCTCTGCTTCACTTTGCGGGCTTTCAGAGTGATGCCGCAAATTATATACGATGCCGACTCCGTCAACTGCATTCCATGCCACAAATCCGTCCTGCCAGTTAAGCATATCCGTAATCTCATCTTTCATCCGTTCTTGCTTATCCGATTCTGCAACAAGGTTGTAATCAGTATGAATAAGACAAAACCAGAGTGAAAACTCTTGTGGCAGATTGACGCGCACTTGTCTGGCCTGAGCATATATTTCTTGCTCAGTGGATAATACTTTTTCGACAACGGCAGTAAAAAATTGATTACGTCTTTTCCGCTCATACGAATAGGCAAGCAATCTTTCCGTTCGCTTCCGGGATGTAATATCACGGCTGATCCCAATAAGACCTAATAATTGGCCATCTTCTCCATGGGCAATCCGAATAGATGACTCCAACCACATCCTTCTTCCGCCTTTATCGTATATTTCTTCTTCTAGCAACACTGGTAACTGATCCTCTTTTCCCTGGTAGTAAGCCTCAATGACCTCGTCAATAGCAGCTTGCAGGCTTGGAGTAATCTGTTCATCAAAAGGCCTTTTTAAATACTCAGCCAATGTAAATCCGGTGAGCCTTTTCAGTGACGGACTGACATACAATAACTGTTTATCAAAATCGACCAGCCAAATGATCCCCTCAATATTTTCTGCCAGCAAGCGGTACTTCTGCTCTCCGTTCCTGAGTATCTCCTCTGCTATCAGCCTGCGGGAAATATCCCGGTAGATGATATACACACCTACTTGGGTAGTTTGGGTAATAAACGGATACGCCGTCAGAGAAACAGGAATAAGGGAACCGTTTTTATGCCGCCTCACAACATCCTCATGATCACGCTTTTTCCGTCCTAAACGCTCAAAAAGATGTTCAGCAGCCGGTTCTTCGCTAGTGATGCCCAGTAATTGGCTGACCGGGCAGCCCTTTGCCTCCTCAAGAGAATACCCAAACAAACCCTCAAAAGCCGGATTACAACTGATAATCCTATACTGCAAATCCAACATAACAATTGCATCTGGTGAATTGTCAAAAAGCTGCTCTAGACAAGCATTCTGAATAGATAGTTCATTTGTACGGGCTTGTATCATACTCTCCAGGTTCCGGTTAAATTCTTTTAGCTCCTCTGAATATTCGCGCAGCTGGCGGTGTACCCTCACATTGCGTAAAATCAGAATCGCCGCTAATCCGCTGACTTCGCTGAGTTGACCAATCCACCCCAGCATTGTAGGCATAAAAATCAAGCGAAGCGCACTCAAGTTATCTAGAAGCGCTACAGCCAGGTAAACAGTCATACCCGCCGCATAAAGCTGAGCCTCTCGGTTAAAGCGCAGCTGATTGCGGCAAAAATAGAGTACGATTATAAAAAAAACCGCTACATAAAAGATATTGCTTGCAAAAATTGAGTAAGCCCATCCGGGATTAAGCAATGCTGCCGCTATCTGAACACAAGTAATGACGCTGGTAACTCCAAGCAGCCAGAGTGCTGCAATGCGGTATTCATCATCGACTATATGCACAAAAAACTGCAGCCAAAATACTTTCCAGCATAAATTGGAAACCAAAAGCCAATTATTCCAAAACTCCGGATTAGGGTAAAACAAAAATGAGCTGAAGGTAGTACCCACAACAGTAGCGGCTGCTCCCAGAGCATTGCCGGCAAAAGCCAGATAGACTTTCTCTCTGAGATAACAAAAATAAACCAGGATAGCCAGCAGACCCGCTGCCAGCATTAAAAAAAGCGCACTGACTTTCAGTAAATCCATTATGATCTTGTGTTTGAATAACCCCTGCATAGTACCATATTCAGCAATACCTGCAATACCGATACCCGTAGACGTTGAAGAAACATGAATATAGACCCGGTTGCCTGCAGCTTGATCCGGCAAGGTAATAATATGCCACGGCAGCCAGTTAAGTTTTTCTTTCTGCTGTACCGCCAGCGTACCATATTGATATACTGCTTCGCCTTCTATGAAAACGGTAAAGCTTTGCGTAATATTCTTTAGAAATAATACCGGATTATGTGCAGGCTCCTGTGGCAATAGGATACGGAGCCATAATTCAGTTCTCCCATTCCGCCCTTCCGGACTTTCAAGGAATGGCAGCGCATTCCACTGCCCTTCTTTTCCAGACAGCTGCTGCTTATCAGTTTCCCAAGAATACTGCCAGCCTTCTTTCAAAAAACGATGATCCATCTGTTCTTCAAGTCCATAATAGCAAAACGCCAAAAGACCCACTACAAAAGACAAATAAATAATAATAGGCACCACATATTTTTTTCTCATATTTCATTTCCTCTGCGTGCCTGCAGCATTTTATCAATTTGTAAAGCAGCTCCCACCATCATCCGGTCCTCAGCGGAATCCAGCGAAATATTCAACACCTTCTCAATTCTTTGTTTGCGTGAAGCAAGTGTCTTATAATGAACAGACAGGCTTTCCGCCATCTCTTTTAAGTTGCTGCCTGATAAAAGTCTCTCCAGCGTATATACCAATTCAGTATGATTGACCCGATCATACTCAAGCAGGGGATTAAGTGTTCGCGACACAAATAGTTCAGCTTCTTCCAAACCGGAAAAATAATCAAAAATTTCATAGATCCCACAATCATCATAGCGCTGAACAGCACTACCGGCAAATCGCTGACTGCCAATTCTGGCTGCAGTGCGGGCATGCTGCAGCCGGCAGGGGAATGCTTGAATTTCATCTGCATACTCAGCAATACCAATAACAAAACGTTTCGACTCAAATGCAGCCACTAACAATTGCAAACAAGCTTCAATACTCTGTAATGCTGACTCTTGTCCTATAGAAAGGAGTTCCAAATTGCACAATATACCTACACCATCGGCTGCACTCCAGGCCTCTAATGCATATTGCTGATTAATAATATTCGTTACTTCATCAAGCAGAATATCCTGCCGTGCTCCACTTCCGCTGCTCTCAGAATCGTAAACCAGGCAAAAGCACAATGCGAATTGAGGCGGCAAATTAATACGCAGCTGTCGTGCCCGGGCGTAAATCGCCGCTTCTGCAGTCAGGACCCCTTCTGATATATCATAAAAAAATTGGCTTCGCCTATTGCGTTCATAGGAATAGGCAAGTAATCTTTCCGTCTGCTTACGGATTGTAATATTTCGGGTTATTCCCAATAGCCCAAGCGCGTCTTCTTTATCACCATAGGCAATGGTAATTGATGTTTCAACCCAGATAGCATTGCCTTTAGCATCACCTATTTCTTCCTCCAGCAAAACAGGTACCTGCCGGCGCTCCCCCCGGTAATAGCCGCCTACTACTTCCTTAAGGGCTGCATCCAACTGGGGATCGATCAGTTGGTGCCGCAGTTTCTTCAGGTATCCTTCCAAAGCGGCCCCCATTATTTTTTTCAGCGATGGACTTACATAGAGAAGATGCCTGTCAAAGTTCAGCAGCCAAATACCCTCTTCCATATTCTCTGCCAGCAGCCGATAACGTCTCTCACTGTCTCTGAGAATGCGTTCTGATAACACTCGTTTAGAAATATCCCGGTAAACAGCATACACGCCGACTTGATTATTTTCCGTAATAAAAGGATAAGCCGTTAAAGCAACCGTAATGGGATTGCCCGTTTTATGAAACCGTACCGTTTCCAAATGCACCTCCTGTGCCATTCGGGTGGTATCAAAAATATGCTCTTCCACCACACCGGCACCTGAAATCTGCAGTAAAGTACGCAATTCCCTGCCAAGGACCTCCTCGTCTCCATAACCGAATAACAGCTCAAAGGATGAGTTCACCTTAGTAACCTGATAATTTAGATTCAACATAACCATAGCATCCGGCGAGTTATCAAAAAGCTGCTCTAAGCAGGCATTCTGAATAGACAAGTCCAGCGTTCTTTCATTTACGATACTTTCCAAATCTTTATTAAACTCTTCAAGATCCTGAGAGTATTCATTGATTCTGTTCTGTATAGCAGCGTAACGCAGCAATAGTATACTGGCCAAACCAGAAACCTCGGCAAACTGTCCAATCCAGGAAACGAAAGCAGGCGTATAAATTATACCTAAAACACTTAACGTATCAAGCGTATTCGTAATTAACCAGATAACTGTACCAATAGCGTAAAATTGAACGTCCTGTCCATATTTGAATTGATTACGACAGAAATAGAGAATGAGCAAAAAACAACCTACGCTAATAATGGTATGTGTTAGAAAAATGGGTTCAATCAAACGAGGCACAGCGAACGCAGCCAGGATAAATAAGCAAAACAGCGTCGTTAGTGTCCACGAAATCCTTTGTACTGCGCGATTGTACCGGTCTTCAACAATATAAACTAAAAATTGAAACCAAAATGTTTTCCAACCCAATACGCCGATAAAAATAAAGTAATTCCAGAAATCAGCGTGAGGATAAATGAGAAAACTATTATACGTGCTGCCGATGACTACACAGGCACTCAAAATGGCATTGCCTGAAAAAGTAAAATATATCGCTTCGCGCCGATAAAACAAATAAAAAATAAGCGAAAAAATGCCAGTAAAAAGCATCAGCGCTGCTGAGCTTATTTTTAATAGATCCATCATATTTTTATAACGGAATAACCCAAGCATCGGTCCATACTCAACTACTCCCTTAATTCCAATCACGGGAGCATCTGAAGAGATGCGAAAATAAATCATTTTCCCTGGAGCATCATCAGCAAGCGAAATAAAATGCAAAGGCAGCCAGGGGCGCAGCTTTTCTCCTGCCGGAGTGGGAAGTGTGCCATAGCTGTATTGCAGCGTTCCATCTACATATACTTCAAAGGTTTGCTGTACAAATTTAGTAAGTAAAACAGGATTCTTCACCTTATTCTCGGGCAAAAGAACCCGCAGCCATAAATAATTTTGTCCATTGCGCCCATCAGGCTCATGAAAAGCCTTTACCGGACGCCACTGCGAGGCCCTGCTGGCTGTTTCCGGACTGCGATCTCCCCAGGAGTATTCCCAGCCTTTATCCAAAAACCAGTAATCTTGCTCTGATCCTATTCCACCTAGGGTAAGCGCAACAAGTCCGCCTATCAGTATTAAAAAAGCAATTATCTGTAAAAAATATTTGTTTTTTAACTTATTCGTCATTTAGGACTGCTCCTTAAAGAACCTTACAATAACCCCTAAAATTAACAAAATTCGCCATTTTTCTGTAATTCCCTGCTACTGGCCATTCTGCTGCAGTGTTATACAGGCAGAAATAAAAAACCTGGCTTAAAGCCAAGTCTTGTTAATCGATCTATAATGGCCGTAACATGAAAACTACAATGGAACCTTAACGGCAATTCGCGTTCCTTGCCCCTTCTTGGAAGATAAATTTATTTCACCATTTAGTAAGCTCATCCGCTCCCACATCCCCATTAAACCAAAGCTTTCAGAGCCTACATTCTCCGCAGTATCAAAACCTACTCCATTATCTTCAATAATTGCCGAGGCTGTTTTTGTCATAAACTCAATCCGCACAATAACCGATGAAGCCTTTGCATGCTTCTCAACATTAGTCAAGGCCTCTTGAATAATACGAAAAAAGCTTATTTCCACATGTGAATCCAACCGCTTCTCTTCCCCCATCACACGCAAGTCCACACTAATTCCCGTACGATCTCGTAATGTATCCAGCGTACGGCGAATCGTAGGAACTAGTCCTAAGTCATCAAGGGTCATTGGCCGGAGATCAAAAATAATTTTGCGAACCTCTTTTATACAAAACCGTACTTGTTCACGCAAGTCCTTCAACTCTGCCTTAGAGCGAGTCAAATCCGTTTCAATCAGTCGTTCACAGACTTCGGCTCTAAACACAATATTAGCCATTGTTTGCGCCGGTCCGTCATGAATTTCACGAGCAACTCTGCGGCGTTCTTCTTCTTGCGCCTTAATAATTTTCGCACCAAATAGTTGACGTTGCTGCATGGATTCAACCTGAACGAGAACATTCTCCATTTGTGTGCCCATTGCCGCAAGGGCTGAACCGACTAAGGTAGCAAGGCTCTCAGCTTTGGCTACTGTCTCCTTCAGCACTTTTAAACGATGTTCCAGATCGTTGCGCTGGCGCCGCATATTTTGTTCCTGCTCACGGGCCACCGCAAGATCAACCTGCAGCTGGCTAGCTTCTTCGTACGCCGTCTTAACATCCTGTTCACAATAAATATGAAAGTTGCGGCTTACTTCCATTAAGCGGAGTCGTGAGCGGCGTACCTTGCGCTCCAACTCATCTACTTTACATATAATTGCAGCTGCTTGCTGTTTCATTGCATACACGTCTTTGGCAATGTTGTCCATCTCACCCCGGGCAGCCTCATAAATTTCAAAGATTTGCGACTTTCCCCGCTCGACGGCAGCGACAGTTTGCTTAATAATTTTATCAAGTGCTTTTGTATCAATTGTTTTATTCACAACGCTGCTCCTTGCTCTTGCAAATCGATCCTATTATCATGTTGTAATGCTCATTCGCCGCTTAGCGGCTGTTTACCTGCAGCTAAATCCAGTCCTTGCCGCTAAAGTACCGGTACATAGTTATTCCTATTATTGTCATCAAAACCAGCACTGCCGGATAACCATATTGCCATTCTAATTCAGGCATGTATTTAAAATTCATACCATAAAGCCCAGCTAAGAAAGTAAGAGGCATAAATATCGTTGAAATAACAGTTAGCATTTTCACTACTTCATTCATCCGGTTGCTGATACTGGATAAATAAATTTCCAACATGCTTGAAGTCATATCCCGATATGTTTCCACTGTCTCAATCACCTGAACGGTGTGATCATAAATATCCCGAATATACAAAAGCGTACTGTCTTTAAAGAGCGCCGAATCTCCCCGTTCAAGCTGTGCAATAACCTCTCTAAGGGGCCATACGGAACGACGAAGATAGAGCATTTCTGTTTTCAGATTGTGAATAGCAGGCAACAGCTTAGCATCAGGCTTTGTCACCAGTTCTTCTTCCAGTGTCTCTACCTGCTCTCCCAGCTGCTCCAGCAGCACGAAATAATAATCTACTACCGTATCAACTAAAGCATAAGCAAGATAATCAGCACCATGTTTACGAAAGCGGCTTTGGCCATTTTTAATTCTTTCACGCACTGGCTTAAAAATCGGCTGATTTGATTCTTGAAATGATATGACAAAATTGGCACCAACTAGTATATTAATATGCTCGGCTGCTATAAGCTGCTTTTCCTCATCATAGCCGAGCATTTTCAGCGCTATATAAATATAATCCCCATAGTCTTCCAGCTTTGGCCGTTGATTGGTATTTAAAATATCTTCGAGTGTCAGCGGATGGATAGCAAACAACTGCCCAATGTGTTCTACTATTTCTACATGGCTAAGCCCATTAACATGAATCCAGATTACACCACTCTGACTAGCAGCTGATAGTTCATTAAGAGAGATCCCTTCTTGCTCTCTTATGACACTTTGCTCATCATAGCACAAAAATGTGATTACAGGCCGTTCTGACCGTTTACTGCCTATATGCAGTAAAGTTCCTGGCGGCATTCCTACCTTTTTCGCTAATAGCCGATGCTGTTTTCTCATGATCTTAACCTCAATTTCCCTTGCTGACCGGATGAATTCTCTATTCGCTATGACCAGTAAAAATTCCTAGATGCTTTTGCTATAATAAAAAAGCGACAGTCGTATGACTGTCGCAACTAGCAGTATCTTATTTACCCCACTCTGTGTGAAATGTGCCTGGTTTATCAACACGCTCATACGTATGAGCGCCAAAGTAGTCACGTTGGGCTTGAATTAAATTCGCCGGTAAAACAGCTCTCCGGTAGCTGTCATAATAATCTAAGGAAGCACTAAAAGCCGGTGTTGGAATCCCGAGTTCCTTGCAAGTCTTAACTACCAGGCGCCAATTGTTTTGTACCCCGGCTAAAGTAGAGCTGAAATAGGGATCAATCAACAGATTTGCTAAATCCTTATTAGCAGTAAATGCTTCTTTAATACGATCCAGGAAACGTGCGCGGATAATACACCCGCCGCGCCACAACAATGCCATATCACCATAATTTAAATTCCAGCCGTATTCTTCACTGGCAGCCTTTAACAGTGCAAAGCCCTGGGCATAAGAACAAATTTTAGACGCATACAATGCATCGCGAATAGCCTCAATAAAAGCCTGTTTATCGCCTGTAAAAGTTGCATCAGGTCCTGCTAAAATAGCCGAAGCTGCAACGCGCTCAGTTTTGTAAGCCGACATGCAGCGGGCAAATACAGCCTCAGTAATTGTAGGAGTAGCTACGCCTAGATCCAAAGCACTTTGGGAAGTCCATTTGCCTGTGCCTTTCTGACCGGCTTTATCAAGTATAAGTTCAACAAGCGGCTGGCCTGTCACTTCATCAACCTGTGTAAAAATATCCCGGGTAATTTCAATTAAATACGAATCTAATTCCCCTTTATTCCATTCACTAAACACTTCATGCAATTCATCTGCAGTAAGCTGCAAGGCTGTTTTCATAATATAGTAAGCTTCACTAATGAGCTGCATGTCACCGTATTCAATACCATTATGTACCATTTTCACATAGTGACCGGCACCGTCAGGACCAACGTAAGCACAACAAGGACCATCCGCTACCTGGGCGGCAATGCGGGTGAAAATAGGCGCCGTTTCTTCATAAGCCGACCGGTCGCTCCCCGGCATTAGACTAGGCCCCTTTAACGCACCCTCTTCTCCACCTGAAACTCCCATGCCAATAAACCGGATTCCTTTTGCTGTTAACTCCTGATTACGGCGGCGGGTATCCTCAAAAAATGAATTCCCACCATCGATTAAAATATCCCCTTGTTCCAGAAACGGCAACAGCTCAGCAATCATATCATCAACAGGTTTGCCTGCCTTAACCATAAGAACAATCTTGCGGGGAGCAGCCAGCATACTAACCAATTCCTGCGGTGAATGAGCGCCTTTGACAGGCATACCCTGCCCTTTGGCTGCAACAAATTCATCCACTTTGCTTACCGTACGATTATAAACAGCCACAGAAAAACCTTTTCCAGCCATGTTAAGAACTAAATTCTCTCCCATGACGGCTAAGCCGATCAAACCAATATCACACAGTTGCATGTTATATCCTCCTCTTTGTATTGCAGAAAATTATTTTCACATCTGTATTAATTTATAGAAAATAAATTAAATATTTACATTCGCGTCAAAGATAGTATTTCCTTTTTCTACAGGAAAAAAAGGTGCGTTTGCACGCACCCTTTTAAAAGATTAATTAAACTGCACTAGGCAATACAGTTGCCGCCGTTTCGTCTATTTCAGCTGCTACATCTTCCCACACTATGCGCGGTGCTTTCGCAAAACCATTAAATACGGTTGCTGAAGCCGATGTATAGGCTCCGCAGATTGGTACCAGGATAAGGTCATCCACCTCAAGGGGAGGTGTCATTTTATCGCGAAACATAATATCCAGGGAGTCGCAGCTGGGGCCTGCAAAAGTAGCAGGTATTTTTTTGCCTGCTTTAAAGGTTTCTAATTCAAAATCCCAGTGATCAAAAATAACCCCTGAAAACGTTCCATATAATCCCTCGTCCAGAAAGTACCACTGTTGACTATTGCGTTGCTGCGTACCAATGACGCGGGTAATCAGATTTACTGTTGTACCACAAATAAATCGTCCTGGTTCACACCAAATCTCGGTGTTTGGAAAATATTCTTTCAGTGCAGTACTAATTTCGTACAACATTGCTTCAGAATCGAAATCATCATCAATTTCAGGTATCGGGAAGCCACCGCCAATATCAAGAACTCTGAGTTTTAGACCGGCTTGAGCAGCTTGATCAAACAACATTCTGCATCCAGCTATTGCCTCCAGGTAGGGTGCTGCGCTCTTAGACTGACTGCCGACATGGAAGCATAGGCCTGCAACATCCAGCCCCTGTTCACGTGCCAGAAACAATAACCGCAGCGCATCATCGATGGAGCAGCCGAATTTTTTATTCAGGTCTACATGTGCTTTAGGATTGTCCACCCGCACCCGCAAAAGCACTGATCCGCCGGGAACGGCTTTTGCCATTTTGTAAATTTCGCTCTCACTGTCATAAGTAAATTTATGAACACCGACTTGATTAGCCACTTGAAATCCATTGGCTGTTTTAATCGGATTGGCATACACCATACGGTCGCCAGCAATTCCCTTAGCAGCTAAAGCCAACATTTCACCGTCGGAAGCAACATCAAAAAAACATCCCAGCTGCGCCAGTTCATCAATCAGGCGCTCATCAGGATTGGCCTTTACGGCATAATAAACATTTACGCCGGGCAGGTGTTCGGTGAGAAACTGGTAATTTTGGCGAACTTGCTCTGTTGACAGAACAAGCAAAGGAGTTCCATATTTTTGAGCTAAATAATGAACTGCTGCTTCGGATAATTTGAAGTGGTTTTGCAAGCCCTTCACCCGCCTTAACTAAAGTTGCCCCGAAAAGGCACGTTACGATTGTATCATAACTAGGGGAAAGTGCAATAGGAAAATGAAGAAAATCGTACTTATTCCATGCTAAGTTACTTTAATCATTGCAATGGCTATGTCAGATCGGCTTGACAAATCCAGTATTATTCCATCTTCAAGCGTTACTACAGGCTGTAAATTGGGAAAGGGCTCAAAAAAAGTTATTTTTCCTGTAGCGCCATTTGTTAATTCCACTGATGCACCGACCAGCTGCTGCCGCATTCGATCGATAAAGGTACCTAGTACATGGGAGTCAAAATATCCACTCATTTCATACATCATCGTATAAACTGCGTCAATCGGTGAAATCCCCTGCCGGTAGTAACGGTCGCTTACTAAAGCATCGTATACATCAGCAATAGCTAAAATGCGGGCAAAGGGAGAAATTTTATTTCCATCCAGCCCCAAAGGATATCCTAAGCCATCGATTCTCTCATGGTGCTGTAAAATACCATCAAGTATCGCTTTTTCCATCATTTCATTGCCTAGTAACAATTGTAAACTATGCCGCACGTGTTTTTTTGACAGTTCCATTTCATCCAATGTTAATGGTCCCGACTTCGAAATGATTTCAAACGCCACTTTTGCTTTGCCAATATCAAGCACCAAGCCTGCATACACCAGGTTACGCACCTCAGCCTCTGAATACCCAAGCCAGCGGCCTATAAACCCCACAAGCAGCGCCACATCAATCGCATGGCGGTATAGATATGCATCAGCACGTCCAGAGGCATGGATGTAAATAAATGCTCCTTTCCTATCCAGCAGCGGGTAGAGCTTCTCTTTGGCCAGCTGCTCAAGCTCCCTGAGTGGAATAGGCCTTCCACACCGTGCCATTAAATAAATTCTCCTGAGCTGGCTCTCTACATACTGACAGCAATTCTGCAATTCTTCATATACCGATTGATTACTTTTTACTACAGATCTACTCTTGTCAGGAGCCGCAAGCTCAAATACCTGTTGTAGAAGCACGTCCAGCTCTTGCGCACCCGCGCCGGTATGCCTGTTTTGACAAGCAATGCGTACACTGCTCCGGCCCCACTCTTTAAATTTGCTAATCCACGCTTCCGTCAATATTGCACCCTGGCCTAAGCTTATTTTTTCATCGGGGCTGCTGATTTGCTGCGCTAGCTCCATGCCCGGCTTTAAAGCTCCAATTGCTATTTCCTGCACAATTTACCTCCCCAGCTTACTGCTGGATATCTGTAATCGCCTATAATATTCCGAATATTTGACTTTCATTGTATTCGACATGATAGGTCATTCTCCTATTACTTATGTAGGAAATTATGTATATTTTTTACAATTCGCAGCAGTAAAAAACGCAACCCGAAAGTTGCGTTTTTGCTTACTACTGACTGAGTGCCTGTTTTAAGTTTGCTAAGTTCTGTCGCATCATCGACAGATAGTTTCTTCCTTGCTTTAAATCCTCTTCAGTTAAACCGTCAATCGGATTTAGTACCAAGAGCTTAGCTCCGGTCTCTTTTGCAATTGTTTCAGCAAGTTTAGGACTAACCAAAGCTTCAAAGAATATTGTAGTAACTTGCTTTTCCCGGCAGAATTTCACTACTGATGCCATTTTATCCGGAGTAGGCTCAGCATCCGGCGCAAGCCCCATAATAGGTGTCTGCTGCAAATTATACCGTTTTGCTAAGTATTGAAAAGCAGCATGGGTTGTAACAATATCTTTTTTAACCACAGCAGCCAGACCGCTTTGGAATTCTTCATGAAGCTTAGTCAGCTCTGCATTATACCTGTCGGCATTAGCACGGAAATATGCACTGTTTGCAGGATCAGCCTCACTCAAAGCGCGAGCAATATTATTTACTTCCACGATTGCATACTCTGGATCAAGCCAAACGTGGGGATCAACCTGATGTACATGATTCCCGTCTTTTTTGTCATGATCATGGCCTTCATGCCCATGACCTTCGTGTCCGTGCTCTTCCTGCTCACTTTCTTCAATCCCGCTAAGAAGCGGGATTCCTTGAGAAACCTCTACTGCAGATGCCGCACCCAGAACATCCTTGTGAAGCAATTTATCTACAGGCTCAAACCCGGCTCCGTTATACAAGAAAACTTTTGCACTTTTAACTGCAATCAGGTCTTTTGCCGTAGGTTCCCACTCATGTGGTTCTGCCCCGGGAGGAATAAGCATAGCAAGATCAATTTTGTCGCCACCTACTTGCTTAGTAAACTCATAAATGGGATAAATTGTCGCTACTACCTTTAATTTATCACCCGCAGTCGAAGTGGGAGCGGGCTTAGTCTTGCCACCGCAGCCAGCGACCACTAACATAGCAATGATCAATAGAGACACCAAAAACCAAATTTTACGGAACATTATTATCCTCCTTGAGAATGTAACTAAATAGGAATATTACTATTAGTTTAGGAAAAATTTCTGTAAATGTCAACTTTTTTTACTATTTTTAAAAACGCCCTGTAATTACCATCCTGGTGATTGTATGGCAAAAGCGATTATTTGGAGAAACTATCCCAAGGAGGTGGATAACATGCAAAAAGGTGCGCATCCGAAAAAGCCGGAACTGAATACCGAAGCGATTAAAGCAAACGAAGAAGTCGGCTACAATTCTAATAATCCGGAGCCATCACAGATGAAAGATTCTGTTGTATCTGACTCTGAAGGATTGCATTCAGCTCTAGAATATATCAATCATAGCGCCGGACAGGAGGACTAATCATGAGCAGTCACGATGAGGAAGTTTTTGTTGCCGGCACGGAAGACGGCATAACAGCAGAATTAGAAAGCACTGGTGTTATATCGTCATTCTCCAGTTACGCTCATACTGAAAAAATTTCTCATAAAAACCAGTCCGCTAATGATAAACAAATGGAAGAAATAAGCTAATAAAAAAGACATAAGCTATGAGCAGTTTTCACGCTTTGCTCATGCTTATGTCTTTTTTATTTGCCCTGTTTATACTGAATCAATCCGTTATTACGCAATTTGCAGGCGGGGCACTGCCCACAACCTTCCCCCATGACGCCTTCGTAACAGGTTAAAGTCTTCATCCTGATATAATCGAGCTTACCCATATCATCAGCTAATTTCCATGTCTGCGCTTTATTCAGCCACATCAATGGCGTATGAATAACAAATTGATATTCCATTGCTAAGTTTACCGTCACATTCAGTGACTTAATAAATACATCTCTACAGTCAGGATAGCCGCTGAAATCAGTTTCGCACACACCTGTCACGATATGCTGCATTCCTTTCTGCTTAGCCAGCACCGCTGCAAAGGACATGAACAATAAGTTTCTGCCATCTACAAAAGTAGATGGTAAATCGCCCTTTCCACCTGAGGAAATCTCCATTTCCGGGCGGGTTAATGCATTGGCTGTCAGTTGATGCAATAGGGACATATCCAAGACCGTATGCACGATGCCAAGCTCGCTGGCAATGGCCTTTGCACAGTCAATTTCCTGCTTATGACGCTGATTATAATTAAAAGTGACTGCTTCTACCTTATTAAACCGTTCCAACGCCCAGAAGAGACACGTAGTACTGTCCTGTCCTCCACTGAAAACCACCAGAGCACTGCTGTTATGTACAGCCATTCTTTTCACCTCATCGTTGTCGCCTAATCTACATCGCTTAGCTAGCACTAGTTTATCACAAAGAACAAAAGAGGGCTACCTGGCGGTATGCCCTCTTTTATGGAACTTCCGGACCTTCCTGTACATCTTCCATGGATTCCATACCTTCAGATGCTTCGATTGATTCTGGTGCTTCGATTGATTCTGGTGCTTCAGGTACTTCTGCTTCTTCCGTACGCTTGGGTTTGTGAAACCGCAATTTGCTTGCAGCAAGATTCGCTTGCTGCTGCCGGTGTTTTGCGAGTTTTCCGCTGTCCACCGGTTGAAGCTTATCACCAAAATCTGCTAGTAACAGTGCTTCAATTTGCTCGGGTAGGAGCGTATACGATTTTAATTCCAGCCCATTTTTCACTATCTATCTCGCCCCTTTCGCGAAGGTAGTATTAGCAGTTATAGGCAAAATTATGCTATCTATGACCACGCTTATTGCGAATTATTACAAAGATTCCTAGCAAAGCCGAACCAAGAACTGCGCTAACAACTTCTTCCCATATCAGACCAGGATTTGAGAATCCGACTCGCATAACAAACTGAGCATAGCTGCCAAGGATTAATACCATAAAGAGCCCAATAACAAGCAATTTTATTTTTTCAATATTTCGCAGGTTTGCAAACATATTCTCACATCCCGTCTCTTGAATAATTATTATCTTTGCATATATAGTACCATAATATGGATAGAATTTTCAAGTTATTATAAAATATATTATATTTTTAAATAATAATTATCATTTAAAAATACAAAAAAAGAGACGTATTGAACGTCTCTTTTCTCTAACTTACTCCAAGTACACCTTCAATTTGTGTCAATGCTGTTAAAATCTGCTCCAGTTGCTGTGCTTCCGACAGTTGAATCGTCAACGGAATCATAATCATTCCTTTTTCGCATTCTTCAATTTGAATTTGCAAGATATCCACGCCCAGTGTTCGAAGACATGATCCAATGCGTCCAATCTGTCCGGGAAAGTCAAGCGATTTAACGGATAATTGCACCAATGAAGGCACACGACAGGCATTACGCCGGTCAATAATCGGAAAAACCTCTAGCACGATTGCAATAAGGATAGTAGTTGCAACCGCGCTGGTCAGTGCACCTACTCCTGTCGCCAGGCCAACAGTAGCAACTACCCACAAGCTGGCAGCTGTAGTAAGGCCTTTTATAGTAGCCCCTTCTTTCATAATTGCGCCTGCTCCCAGAAAACCAATACCGCTTATTACCTGCGCACCCAGCCTGGCTGGATCAGCATTGGTTAATCCTTGTACGGCAGCATACATATTCACTGACAGCACTGCCGTCAAACAGGAGCCTAAACATACAAGAATGTGCGTTCTTAAGCCTGCAGTTTTCCCTCTATGCTGTCTTTCAAATCCGATAATACCGCCAAGAATCACAGCAGTTATCAGCCTGATAAGCATTGTCGCATCATCAATCATCATATCGTTTCTCTCCCGCCTGCTGCCCGTTCCTTACCGGCGCAAAAGTAAAGGCCGTAAGTAAGACAGTACCTATCTAAAGCAGTTGTTGAGCCAGGCGAGTGAGGTTAGCACTGCAGATGCCACAGAGGCCTCCATAAGCAGCATGGACACATCTCCTGCTGTAATTGGCACCATGTTAACCACCTCCTCACCTGATTGAACACCAAGATTCTACACTTACAGCAACGGGGAGTGAAGATTATTCTGGTGAGCATTCTCTATCTATTCTATGCTTACAACTTTATATTGCACACCTTCTGCGGTTCACTGTAATGGTCCTTTTCACCACGATACAGAATAGGAAAAAGCAAAGCACCGAGCATAGCTACGACACCGGCAGTAACAACACCCGCAGTATAGTGACCTGTTGCCTGTACGATATATCCCATGAAAATAGGTGCAATAATACCGGGAATATGACTAATGATTTGGACAAGTGCGCAAGCATAGCCAGCGGCCTTTTTACCGCCTACATCAGGCGGAATTGCCCACTGGGGCCCCAGAATAAACATGATCAAGGAATAACCAATAGACAGTAAAAAAACGCCTGTCATGGGGTCTTCAGCTAATGCTGCCGGAATCATCATTACTCCGCCGGCAAATAGACCGGACATAATAGGCAAGTTTTTAGCAAGCTTCAAATTGCCAGTTCTCTTGTACAGCCAGTCTGATACAATCCCGCCACAAGGAATTGTGATCATGGAGAAGAGAAAGGGAAGCATGGCAATAAACCCGGTTTTGGCAATGGTAAAACCACGCTCATGTTGTAAATACAGAGGCAGCCAGCTGGTATAAGTGTATAAAGTCCAAACAAGTGCTCCATTCGATAAACAGGCTGCATATAGGGAAGGTTTTTTAATTACCACTTTAATTGCTTCCATAAACGATAAAGGCTGTTCATTGGCAGCATCTTCCGCACTAATGACTTGTCCGTCGGCGATATGTTTTAACTCAGCATTATTAATATTCGGATGTTTGTCCGGACGGTCGTTCATGGTGTATATCCAGAAAATCAACCAAATTAGTGACAATCCCGCGGAAACTAAGAATGCGCCTCGCCAGCCATATTGCATCATGAAGTATGTAACAAAAGGCGGCGCAATGGCCAGGCCAACTACCATGCCATTAGCTTGTAGAGACATCGCGCGTGACCGTTCTGATTTAGGAAACCAGGTAGCCCCTACTGTTGAGGCCACCGGCCAGCACATGCCCTCAAAAAAGCCAAAAACAACTCGAAAAATAACAAAGGATGTTACGCTTGTTGCCAGACTGGTTGCCGCCAAAAGCGCCGACCAGCAGACGATTGCAATAACATACATTCTTTTGGCACCAAAAACCGAGGAAAGTGCGCCACCTGGTAATTGACCTAAAACATTCCCCCAGGTAAAGGCACTAAAGATAACTCCCAGTTGTACGGGTGAAAAGCCAAACTCCTTTTGAATAAGTGGGGCGGCAATGGAGATATTGACTCTGTCCAAATAATTAAGCGTAAGGATAACAAAAACGAGAAACATGATCCGCCATCGGATATTCGTCATTTTAACCAGGGCGGTACTTGGGGTTACAGGCAAGGTTGTCAATTGTATTCCTCCTTAGAATATAAATAAGATTGTAAAAATCCAGACCTCCTTTTCAGCAAAAATGCGGGCCTAAGATAATTATCAAAGCTCCCGCCTTTATTTATCAGAATTATCCCACGTTCTTTCGCCTGGCGATAGCGGGGAAAAGCACGATTGATCTGTAAGAAAAATCCGTAAAAAATAATAAAAACACGTAGGGATTTTTCCTACGTGTTCGTGGTGGGAAGCAAGCAATATTTAACGGCGTATTCAATAAGCTCACTTTTTTTCGTGAATTCCAACTTCTGCATTAAACGCGATTTATATGTTTCGACTGTCTTGACGCTAATAGCTAGGCTATCGCCAATCTCGCCCAGTGAATATCCCCGGACAATCAGCTTTAAAACCTCTCTTTCACGTGAACTTAAAATAACATAGGGATTTCTCTCTTCCGTTTTATGCGGTTGAGCAAGCAGTGCAGCCAATAATATCTGGGATTTCTCCGGATTAAGATAAATTTGTCCTGCAGCAGCAGATTTAACTGCGGCAATCAGCTCCGTATCAACTGCTTGCTTTTCCACATAGGCACTTGCCCCCGCCTGCATAGCTTCCTTTACGTAGCGTTCATCACTATGCATAGTAAAAACAACTATTTTAATTTTGCAGTTTCTGCTTTTAAGCTCACGAATGCACTCTATTCCGGACATATGGGGCAAGGATAAATCTAGAATAAGGACATCCGCTTCAAGCTGCTCAATCAATTTCAAAGCCTGTTCTCCATCAGTTGCCTCACCCACCACTTCACAGGACGCATCGTTTTCCAGCAGAAACTTGACGCCAGCCCTGAGCGCCGGGTGATCATCAACCAGTATAATGCGATGTTTTTCCATAATCTCACTCCATTAGCACCGGAAATCGGGCCATAAGGATTGTACCGCCTGATTCGCCGGGTTGAATAACAAACGTACCGCCTAGCAGCTCTGCCCGTTCTCGCATGCCATACAGGCCAAGCTGCTTATTTTCGTAGCTCATCTCCAAGATCTGTGGTGCTATACCGATCCCATCATCAGCTACCGTTAGAATGACGGCATTTAAATCCACCTTTACAGTAACACTTACCGATCGAGCAGCTGCATGTTTTGCAATGTTGTTTAAGCTTTCCTGCAAAATGCGATATAAAGCCAGCGACACATCATTAGTGACTATCAGTTTATCAACAGATGCTGAAAAGCGGATAAGAATACCGTATTGTAAAGAAAAATTGCGGCTATGGCGTTCCATCGCAGCAACAATTCCATGGTCATCTAATACAGGAGGTCTGAGCTCGAGTGCCATATTTTTCATTTCTCCCAATAGGCCAATAGCAAGCTCTCGCATTTTCTCCAACACTTGGTGCTGTTTATGGTCGTCAGACCGGGACGCCAGCACTTTAAGATAAGCAAGGAGCGAAGTCAGTGACTGACCTGCTTCATCATGAAGTTCCCGGGCAATCCGTTTCCGTTCTTCTTCCTGAATAGTAAACAGCTTACTAATCAGTTCGGCCCTCATGGCTTCTTTCAGGCGCAGTTCTTCAAGCAAATGTGCGTTTTCTTTCTGTTTCTGCTTAAGACCATCCACCATTTCATTGAAGGCTCCTGTTAACAGGCCGACTTCATCGTTTCCTTTTGCTGCAACATGCTCAGGCAAATTGCCTTTGCGAATTTCAGCCACAGCTGCCGCCAGCCTCCGTATTGGCCGGATGATAACCGAAGTGAGGCCGGTAGCAGCAAAGGCAGCTGCCAGAGCCATAACAAGAATACCAACAAAGATCTCCGTATTTTTACGATTCAAAAATTGCTGCATGTGCTTATCTGACATTCCGACGCGTACATAACCAATATCACCGTTTTCAATCGGCACAATAGCCTCATGAATGGCACCTTCATTACTTTCGTACCGGTTAATACGATAAGCTTCTCCTGGGGTAAGCGCCGCTGCCGCAAGATCATTCAATTTCTTCGGCAGACCGTCGGTAAAGGTATGGACTATAATATTCCCCGCCGAATCGGTAATGAGAATATACCTGACATCTTCTGTATTACTGCGGGTATTACTGATCCGTTCATACAACGCATAATTATTATCAAGTACAATATCATTGGCACTTAATATAGCAATATATTTTCCAATATCCACGCCCCGCTTTTCCATTTGGTGTCCCAGAAAATCAACAGTAGAATGTTGAACTAAAAGCCAGATCAACAAGCCTAAGAGCAGTAAAAGGCCTACAATTAAGCCATTTACCTGAGAATAAATTCCAAAATGCGATAAGCGTTTAATCATAGCTCATCCACCCGGTTGTAAAGATTCCGCAGCGGCTCATATAAATTAGGCTGGGGCATCACAAAACGGTCAATAAGTAATCCTTGCATTCCTTTGCGGGCTTCAGGTGACTTTTCCATATTTAAAAAGATCTCCCGCAGCTGCTCCTTCATTTCGGAACTCAGATTTTTACGCATAATAATCGGCCCTGTCGGCGCCGAGCCGATAGACGCAATAATACGAATCTGGTCAATCAATTCAGGCGTTTTTTCCTGTGCGTAATCATAGATCATACTGTCTATACTTGCACCGTCAGCTAAATTATTAGCAACTGCCCAAATGGATTTATCATGATTGTATGTATAGAAAAAACGGCTGAAATACCGTTCAGGCAATTCTTTATTTTGCTTTAGATGCTGCATAACCGATAAATGACCGGAATAACTTAGCGGATCAGTAAATGCAAAACTCTTGCCGCGAAGGCCTTCCATAGTTTCGATAGTACTGCTTTTATTAACAATCACATAAGTAGTATACAAGGAATTGCCCTGATATTGCTGCATAGCCAGCAGCTCCACATCCGTCAGTCCTCTATATGCCCCATATGCTCCCGTAGAAGAAAATGCAATATCAACCGCTCCATTAGCCATAAGCTGATTAACTTCTTCATAAGTATTGCGCTGAACTAAAATGACCGGTACATCAAGCTGGCTGGCAACATAATCCGCAATTTTACGGTAATATCCGATCGTATCTTTCGCAGATACCACAGACGCCAAGGCTATGCGAATCGGCTTATGTATACTTTCCGTTGTCCGGCGGATTTCCGCCTGCGCCTCCTTATCGGTAAAATCAATATATATTGCTTGATTTTTTGTCGTCTGGCAGCTAACCAGAAGTAAGCAAAGCACAACCAGCACGCTGCTCATTGCTGCTCTCAACATTTAATCACCTGCGTTCCAAGGTAATCTATCGTTATTATAGCACAGCACTATAGACTTCCCAATGAATTATAACGGACAAAAAAAGGAGACAGCGGGCTCATCCTTACCAAGGGCCGCTGCCTCCTGCTTCATATATTTTGCATTTTCCAATTGCTGTACCATTCGACGAAATGGTGGGCAGGCAAGGGCTTAGAAAAATAATACCCCTGAACTTCTTCGCAGCCGCAGCGCTTCAACTGCTCCAGCTCTGCCTTACTTTCAACACCTTCCGCTAAGACACGCAGTTTCAATTGTCTCGCCAACGTAATAATTGTTTCAATAATAGCCAGTTGAGTTGTATCCGCATTCATTTCACGGACAAAGGACTGATCAATTTTCAATTTATCAATCGGAAACTGGCAGAGATATCGCAAACTGGAATACCCCGTCCCAAAATCATCAATGGATAAATTTAATCCTAGCTTTTTTAGTGCATGCATTTCTTCAATAGCACCATCATCATTGCCCATTACAATTCCTTCGGTTAATTCTATCTCCAAATACGAAGGATCAACGTTATATTTTTTTATAATTTCCTCTATTACCAGCGGAAACTGCTTCTGCCGAAACTGGATAGCCGAGAGATTAAGAGCGATTTGTATCTTAGGCAGGCCACTCTCCAACCAACTATTATGCTGCCGGCAAACTTCGTGAATCACCCATTCTCCTATGGGAATAATCATGCCCGTTTCTTCTGCCACCGGAATAAATTTAGCAGGTGATATCATTCCTTTTTGGGGATGATTCCAGCGAATAAGCGCCTCAACACCAATTAAAGCATTCGTACGAATATCGATCTGAGGCTGATAATAAAGCAAAAACTCATTGCGTTCCAATGCCAGTCTAAGGCTGCTTTCAATCGACAGCCGCTCTGCTATTCCCTCATTCAAAGATTCAGTAAAAAACTGATGATTGTTTCTGCCCAATTCTTTTGCGTAATACATGGCTAATTCGGAATTGCGGATCAACACTTCCGGCGAATGTCCATTATCCGGAAAAAAGCTGGCACCAATGCTGGAAGTAAGCCTTAGTTCCGTTTCTTTCCCCATTAACGGAGAAGCTAGGGCCATATGAAACTGGGCAATCATTTGTGACATATCGGATAATTTGGGAATATCCGTCAGCAGAATAATAAATTTATCGCCACCTTGATGACAAATTGTGTCATCATCGCGAACGCACATTTGCAGTCGCTCTGCAACTTTCTTCAGAAGTTCATCCCCAGTTTCATGCCCTAATGAATCATTTATGGTTTTAAAGCGATCCAAGTCTAGGTAAAGAACTGCCAACTTCTCACCATTTCTTCTGGCATGGGCCAGCGCTATACTCAGCCGGTCTTCAAAAAGACGTTTATTAGGGAGTCCGGTAAGGGCATCGTAGTTAGCAAGACGATATATCTGCTCTGTTGCTGCCCGCCGGTCGGAAATATCGCGCACTACTGCCAGTATATAGCTTTTATTGGTTATATTCACTTGCTTCAAATTGACTTCAACATCTAAATACTGCCCCTGGCAATTCTTAAGTTTCCATTCAAACAACGGACTCTCGCCGGCAATAGCCTTTTGAAACCAAATTTTTATTTGCGAAACATCATAAGGAAATTCGCCACTGCCTAAGCATTCACCGCTCATTTTTAATACTTCATCTTTTGTAAGCCCAAAGAATTCGCAGACCTTATTATTAGCTTCAAGAACCTGCAGAGTTGTAATATCATATAGCACAATCCCATCATTGACTAAGCCAAATATAGCCTGATAATTGGCCTGCGCCTGCATCCGATCAGTAACATCTCGCGAAGCAAAAACCGCACCAATGACAACGCCGTTTTCAAAAATTCGTTCACCGACGCTTTCCAGCCATACTTCACCGCCGGCTGCCGACAAGTGCCTATGGCAATAAACACTTGGCTCGCCACTTGCCAAGAACGAAAAAAACGTCTCACGGATTTTGTCCAGATCTTCCGGGTAAACATACTCTAGAAAGCAGGTTCCGCACAAAATACCCGGTTCATACCCGATCAGTTTTTTAGATGAACCGGTTATATATTCTACAATTCCCTCTGTATTCACTTTACAAATAATATCATGCATATTCTCGGTAATATGCAGCAAATGAGTCTGCGTCTTCTCTCGCTCTTGTATTTCATGCTTTGCCATTGAATACAGCATTGCATTATCGATCGCAATAGAAGCGATAATAGAAAATTGTTCAAAAAGAGCAATATCATAGCTGGTAAAGGTTTGACCGGCCTCTGTAAAGGATAAGCCCAGTACACCGACAACAATAGAATCAATTTTTATCGGAATCTGCATCTCTGAATGGATCGTATCAAAAAAAGGATCTTCTAATCGCTCCGCCCATGCGCTATAATTACCGATCACTGCGACCTGTCCTGTTTGAATCGTTTGTTTGATAAGCCCTTGATTCACGCTCATTGTCCGGCCAATATCCGTTTGATAGATACCTACGCCAGCTTTTCTGGTCATCAAACCACGATCAAGATCAACTGTGTTGTAGTATCCATTAGGAGCTCCAACTAAATTGGCAGCTCTTTTAACAATCAGTTCCAGGAGAATGTTCATCTCTAAACGATTAAGCAAACCAAGAGCAGCCTGATACAATACTGCAGCATTGGCTTTTCGAGGAATACATTTCAATAGCGGTTTACAGCGATACCGCTTATCTAGCTTTTTCATATCAAGCCTCACAAGTACATATCAAATTAGCATTAACGTACTTGTTTATGTTCGACAAACTATTAATTCTTCCTTTGCAATAGCTAAGATAAATCAGAAAGGAATAATAATCCAATTGTCTGTCGGCATAATGCCTGTACTTTCAGTATAGAAAAAGCTTCACTGCTATGTGAGCAGTGAAGCTTTTATCTTAACTATTATATTTTAAACCTGCGAACAACCATCTGCAGTTCATCAGCCAGGCTTGACAAAGCTTGACTGGAAGCTGCGATCTCTTCCATTGAAGCCGATTGTTCCTCTGCCGCAGCAGATATTGTCTGTGTATTGGCTGCCGTCTCACCGGCCAAATGTTTTACCGAATCTACCGATTTAACCACTTCTTCACTTGATGCTGATAGTTGTTCAGACGCCGCGCTGATTTCCTGTATTTCTGAGTTTAGGTGTTCAACCAAATTCACAATAGCAGTGAAGCGCTCACCAGTTGAAATGATGACATCACTGCCACGAGCGACGTCAACCGTCCCTTGCTGCATAACAGTAACAACACTGGTCGTTTCTGTCTGTATCTCACGCACAATATGCGCAATCTTTTGCGCTGCTTCATGGGATTGTTCCGCTAGCTTTCGTACTTCATCAGCAACAACGGCAAACCCTCGACCCTGTTCACCAGCCCGCGCAGCCTCAATAGCAGCATTAAGAGCCAACAAATTAGTCTGCCCGGCAATTCCGCTGATGACATCTACAATTTCACCGATCTGTTTTGAGCTTTCCCCAAGTTTGCTTACTACTTCAGCCGACTGGCTGACCGAGCGGTTAATCGCCTGCATCTGATCGGTGGCCTGCTGCATAGCCTGGCTGCCAATTGTTGCAGCCCTGCTGGTTTCCGCAGATCTGGCTGATACGTTGCTTGAATTCTCAGCAATGTGCCCGATTGCCCTTGCCATTTCCTGTACAATATCGGAGGTATGCTCCACTGTTGTCCCTTGCGTATAAGCTCCAGCTGCTACTGAGGTTATTGTTTCTGCCACTTGCCCTGCTGCAAGTGCTGATTGATCCGCACTTGCAGTCAATTGTTCACTGGCTGCCGCCACTTGCTCGGCAGAACGTGAGACCTGAGTGACAATGTCCTGCAAATTCTTGGCCATATGGGTAAAAGCCTTTAGCAAGTCAGCAATTTCGTCATTTCCTCTATAGGCTATTTGCTTAACCTGCAGATCTCCATCAGCTATATCATGGGCCGCCGCAACAACATCTGCCAGTGGACGGGATATGCGCCGCATCAGCCAGGTTGAGCCAGCAATCGCACACACCAGAATAATAGCATCTAGAATGATGATAACCCGCTCGATACTATCGGCTAGGGCTTTATTCTGCTCTGTTCTCAAATCCATTCGCTCAGTGAGAAACACAACTGTATCAACCATCAGCTTTTCTGCTATTTCATTCTTCTCTTTGGCGGTATTCATCACTAGCGCAGACGCTTCCAAACCCTTCTCTGCACGGGTAACAATGGTTTGATCCGCAACCCTGTGGTATTCGGCCAGCGCATTACGCAATGCGGTTACTTTTTCCTTGCCTTCCGGTGTAATCAGTTTTGTCTCAAGGCTGTCCATAGTCGTCTTAATCAGCTTACTAGATTGTTCATAATCAGCAACGTACCTTTTATCACCACTGATGATATATCCCCGGACAGCAGCTGCTTGACTCTTTACTTCTACATTAAGATTTTTTACTTCCACTACTAAAGGAACGCTGCGTTGAATCACTCCGTCATAACCTTGCTCAATTACTTGCAATTGGTAATATGTATACAAATTAAGACCAGTAAAGGCCAATACAACTAACAGAGAAGCTGTAAGAATTTGTTTCCCAATTGTAAAGCGCATAAAATAATTCCTCCTTTTACTTTTCCTGCTTAGATTAGCTTCCGCTTTAAGCTTCGCTGAATTTTAGACAAAGTCCTTTAAAAAACAACATAAAATAAATTTCCATTATAATCCTATAATAGAATTTTATGATGTCGATTTTCCAGAAAATACTTAATAAAATAAGAATTCAAATATTGACACAGATCCCTTCCTTTAGTACAATGAAATCAATCTCATACGTAGGCAATGACGCCTTCACATCCATTGATGTGGAGGCTTCTTTGTTTAAAACCTGCAAAGGAGGAGTAACGATGACTTCAGTTGCATTAGACGATTTAGACGTGCTCTACGGATACTGGTTCTTCTACGCTACCTTCTCACCTGACTACATGATTGACTAATGGTAAAGATACATGCAGATCCCCTCTTAAGCCAGTTTACACTGGCTTACTCTTTGCACATTTACAAATCTATAAATCCTAGATATCGACATATAGTATTATTCAATATATTCTAAAATTTTCCTGCCTTTCGGCAAAAAAACTCATAAAAGCAGGCATCAGCTATTGATGCCTGCTTTTATCGTCATTACTGTTATTTATAGCCCTTTATAACATCCGTTCCCATATAGCGTCTCAATACTTCAGGGATGACGACTGATCCGTCCGGCTGCTGGTAATTTTCCAGTATCGCAGCAACAGTTCGCCCTATTGCTACACCGGAGCCATTCAAAGTATGCACAAATTCCGGCTTTGCTTTAGGCTCGCGGCGGAATTTAATGTCTGCCCTGCGTGCCTGGTAGTCTTCAAAATTCGAGCACGACGATATTTCACGGTATTTATTAAAGCTCGGCAGCCAGACTTCCAAATCATAGGTTTTAGCAGAGGCAAATCCCATATCACCACTGCACAACAACATTACCCGATAAGGCAGCCCCAAGAGCTGCAATACGCGTTCGGCATTAGCCGTTAGCTTCTCAAGCTCATTATAGGATTCTTCAGGTGCGCTGAATTTAACCATTTCTACCTTATTAAATTGGTGCTGACGGATGAGTCCACGGGTATCCCGCCCGGCTGCTCCAGCTTCCGCACGAAAACAGGCGCTGTAAGCAGTATAGCAAAGCGGCAAATCCCTGGCATCTAAAATTTCCTGACGATGATAATTAGTGATCGGCACTTCCGCAGTAGGAATAAGATAGTAGTCCAACCCTTCAAGCTTGAACATATCCTGACTGAATTTTGGCAGTTGCCCTGTCCCCATCATACTATCGCGGTTCACGATGAACGGCGGGAAAAATTCAGTATAGCCATGTTCACCGGTATGTAAATCCAGCATGAAACTGATGAGAGACCGTTCCAGCCTTGAACCCAAACCACGGTAAAAGGTAAACCGAGCTCCGGTCACCTTACCGCCTCGTTCAAAATCAAGAATCCCCAGTTTTTCACCAATTTCCCAGTGTGGCAGCGGCTCAAAGTCAAAAGAGACAGGCGTTCCCCATTGGCGTACTTCTTTATTAGCGTTTTCATCTCTGCCAACAGGCACCGATTCATGAGGCACATTGGGAATCGTCATCACAATATCGGCTAAAGCCGTCTCTACATCACGTATTTTGCCGTCCAGCTGGCCGATAGAATCACCAACACCGCGCATTTCAACAATCATTGCGTCTGCGTTCTGTCCACTTTTTTTCATTTGGCTAATTTCTTGGGATACTGCGTTGCGCTTGCTTTTTAGCAATTCCACCTGCTGCAGCAGCTCACGGCGCTCTTTTTCCAGACGAAGAAACTCCTCCAAACCAACGGCTGCACCGCGGTTAGCAAGAGCTTGCTCAACTTTATCAGTATTGTCGCGGATAAAACGAATATCAAGCATGATTGAACCTCCTACCTGCATTAGCAAGACAAAGCTTATTTATCTTTTGAAAAGAAAGCGATTAAACAAAAAAACTCCCGTCTGAGCACGCCTGACGAGAGCGACTTCCCGTTCCGGTACGGCTTGCAACCGTCCACTATAGTTTCACCTTAATATTTTACAGTATACAGATATGCTTGTAAAGTATTGGCAGTAAACTAATCAACTGCCGTAAGCGATAAATCGCTGTTCAAAAAACGTAGAAAACAGGCAGCAATAACCGGATCAAATTGGCTTGAGCTGCATTTCTCAATTTCAGCCATTGCCTGTGCCTTTGTTACCGGCTGGCGGTAGCAGCGGGCTGACACCATAGCATCATAACTGTCACAAACAGCCAGCATCCGGCTTAAAAGCGGAATGCTCTCACCGGCAATTTGCTGGGGATATCCTTTACCATCATAACGTTCATGGTGGTGAAGCACAATGGAAGCTATATCGGCAAAGCCATCAATCTGCCGTAAGATATCAGAACCAATGGTCGGATGCTGCTTCATTAATATAAACTCTTCCTCTGTTAATCGGCCCGGTTTGTTCAGCACGTTCTCCGGCACACCAATCTTGCCAACATCATGAACTATCCCTGCCAGATATGCCAATGTTACTTCATGCTTTGACAGCAGCATCGCTTCAGCTAAACCAAACATCAAAGCCGCCACCTTTTCACTATGCTGCATGGTATATACATCACGAGCCCCAATTGCCTTCGAAAAAGCTTTAATTACTTTCAAATTAATGCTGTTTAGCTGCTGCTCAATAGCCTTAAACCTTTCAATAACACTATAGCTGGCAACACCAAATTCAACTTTTTCTTTGTTGTCACGGATAAGGAACGTATCTACTAATTGCCAAATGCATTCGTCACTGAAAAATTTAGGCAAGCGGGCTTCAACATTCTGCATCTCTATGCCTGTTGCCATCGTCTCAATTAAAGGCCCAAAATATCTTCCCTGGCTGTTCTGTTTTTCTCCGTCGTACCATTGAAGCAGCGATTTTCCCAGCAAATTCTCACGAGTACACTGCCACATACGGCAAAAACTTTCATTGACATATACTACTTCATACTCGGCATTAATGATAATCCACCCCTGAGAGGAGCGGGTTTCAATTGATTGCATAATACAATTAAAATGGGCTTCGCACATAGAATTTCTGCCTCCAAACTTGCCGTAAAACGATTTGTTGTGCAGCGCTGCTAAAATAATTATTAAAGAGCTGCCACGCAAGCTTATCAGGCCTACAGCATGGCGATAACAGTCAGGATTATAATGGGTTACATCACAGCATTCAATGAAATGGTGATGATAAGACTTAACAAATAATGTAAAAATTCCCAATCTGTTCTATTTATTCGCCAAACTCCAGAGAAATCCTTGTCGAAAAAACACGAATTTTTAAATAATTTTTGTTATTATGTCAAAATATCTTCTTTAATTTGCAATCTCCTTCCACTTTTTCTGGAATAAAAATCCACGTCAGAATTACTTCATCCCTTCATACATATGTAATACGAAGTAGGAAAGGATGTGTCATCATGGGCCGCCTGTTAGATATCGCCCGCGTGGCTGCGACCTATGCGGGCACCGTCATCGGCGCCGGCTTTGCCTCCGGCCAGGAATTACTACAGTTTTTTGTTTCTTACGGAGCTGTCGGCATCATAGCCATGCTATTTTCAGGATTTTTATTCGCCTTGCTGGGTGCCCGTATTTTGGAACTGGGCTATAGACTGAGGGCGACCAACTACCATCAGGTTCTATACTACATCTGCGGCCCCCGCCTCGGATTGATTTTAGACTCCGTTTCAGCACTTTTTCTTTTTGGCGGTTTATGTATCATGTTGTCAGGGACTGGAACCGTCAGCCGGGATTATTTTGCAATAAGCTATAATACCGGCTCCATAGCTATGGTTCTCGCTGTAGCCATTACTGTCTTATTTGGCGTAAAAGGTATTTCCCTCGTCAATCTTTTGGTGATTCCGCTTTTAATTGCCTCAACTTTGACAGTAGGTATCAGCTCCCTTACCCATCATTGCGCAGAACTTTCCGGGTCATTGTTATCTTTACCCGCTCAGCCGCACCTTTCACCTGCTCCCCACTGGCTATTAGCCTGCCTGCTTTATGTTTCCTATAACCTAATCCTTGGCGCTACCGTGTTAGCACCACTTGGGCGAGAAATTAAAGATCGTTCCGTGCGCCTGTGGGGCGGTATACTGGGAGGGATACTGCTTACTTTACTGGGGTTGATCATTATCTTGGTTATTATGCTTCATTATCCTGATATACTCAGCTTCGAGGTACCCATGCTTTATGTATCCAATTCCCAGCATAACTTTAATCATCTCAGCTATGCTGCCATGCTTATCAAGGCCATGTTCAGCACGGCAATGGCAAGCCTTTACGGTTGTACCGTGAAGCTTCAGTCGGTGACCGGAATGCCGTTCTGGCTTTGTCTGCTTAATGCAGCAATCGTGGCTCTTTTGTTCAGCCAGGTTGGTTTCGCCAATCTGGTATCCACACTTTATCCTCTGTTTGGCTATATTGCATTACTCTTTACTTTTGCTCTACTCTGGCAGCTTTATCGAGATAAGAGATAGCACTTAACACGGCAACTAAGCCTTCGCCTGTAGCTTTGGCAATCTGCCACGGCTTACCTGTACAATCTCCGGCAGCAAATACTCCTGGCAGATTTGTCGACATATCCCGGTTAACTTTAATAACCTCGCCATCAAGCTCCAAACCGGGCAGTAAATTCTCGACCGGATCAGATTGCCTCATGATGAATACACCATTAACCTTGAGTTCTTCTTTATTAGTAACTAATTTTTCCACAGTCGTATCTCCGGCAATGCTCTTTGGCTGGACTCCTTCTAACACTTTTATGTTAGACCTCATCATTGGTAATTCTGCTTTGTATTGAGGAATGTAGTATACATTCCGGCACAATTCACCCAAATACTGTGTTTCATGCTCGCCTTCGGGAGTATAAGAAATGACTGCGACATCCTTATCTTGATAAAACATCCCATCACAAGTGGCACAGTAGCTAACTCCCCGTCCTAAAAAATCTTTTTCCCCGCCAAATAAAGATGTAGCCACTACCCCCGAAGCAATAATAACGGTTTTTGCCTCGTAAACATCGCCTGGCGTAACTAGGGTAAAAGGATTTCCCGGGAAAATATTAACAACCTTTTCTTTGACAACTACCGGCTCATGAGCTAAGCAGTGTGATGCAAAGCTTTGCATCATCCCTTTGCCGGTAATTTGCGGCATACCAAGATAATTATCGACTACATGGGCTTTTTGTAATTTAGGACTAAAGTCAGAGCGCTCAAACAATACAATGTCCTTTTTACGTATCCTTCCGGTAAGTGCGGCCGACAAGCCTGCGGGGCCGCCGCCAACAATAGCAATGTCATACACGTGTTTAGCCATAAATTCATCCTCCTATTAATAAGGGGTGAGCCGTATGTATAATCAGGAAATTATCCGCATTTCGCCTTGGACTGTCTTTCGGGTATTTTTTCTTTCGGGAACTGCATTTTTCGGTCTTGGGGGGCTTATTATCGGCATAGTGGAAAAAGATATTTTGGGTATGCTGGGAGGTGCCTTCATCGGACTGGTACTCGCCCTATGTTCAGCAATCGGAGCATCCGCTTACTGCGCCATATTTAATTTGCTGGCTCCAGCTACAGGCGGTATTGCTGTCCAGATTAAGCCGTTAGAACAGCAAGCGCTTGACCAGGATGAAGCCGGTCCGTCCTCATAGCCCATTGGACCACCCTTACGCTTATCCAAGAATCATGCTATACAGTTAGTGTTCTACCAATAGGGATATTCTAATTCATTTTCTGTGGCGATTTAAGCAAATCCTGCGAAAAACAGTCGTGCTTACCTGTTTTCTTTTTGAAACGTTTCCATCAGTTCTTTTAATGCCAGGCAGGCTTCAAAGGGAACTGCATTATAGGCTGATGCCCTGCATCCACCTACGAGACGATGCCCTGCCAAACCTACAAAGTTGGCTTGTTTGGCAGCTAAGAGAAACTTCTTTTCCAAATCTGCATTAGCAAGGCGGAATGTAATATTCATCAAGGAACGGCTGTTCTTATCTGCATGACCGATATAAAAACCATCGCTGTTGTCAATTGCCTCATATATGACTGCCGCCTTGCGTTGATTCTCCCGGTGAATCGCTTTCAGACCACCCTGCCGCTTAATCCAGTTCAATACTAAATTAACCATATAGATACTAAAGGTAGGCGGCGTATTATAGAGAGAATTATCTTTTGCATATGTATTGTAACGAAGCATGGTCGGAACATTCTTATTGGCCTTTTCTAGTAAATCCTTGCGGATAACGACAATAGTCACTCCGGCCGGTCCCAGATTTTTTTGGGCTCCTGCATAAATCAAGCTGAATTTGCTTGCATCAAAAGGCTGCGATAAAATATCACTCGACATATCAGCAATTAACGGCACTTGTCCCGTTTCAGGAAACGCATGCCACTGGGTACCGTAAATCGTATTATTGGAAGTTATATGTAAATACGCACTTTCTTTGTCATAGGAAAGATCCTGAATAGAAGGAATGCTGCTAAATCTATTGTCCTTAGCAGTGCCAGCCATCACTACCTCACCTAGTTTAGCTGCTTCGTCGTAAGCTTTCTCTGCCCAAACACCTGTCATTACATAAGCAGCTTTTTTACCTGCAGGTAAAAAGTTCATCGGTATCATGGCAAATTGCAGGCTTGCTCCTCCTTGTAAAAACAGAACTTCATATTCCTCCGGCAATGCCAGCAGTTCTTTTAATAGCGTCTTAGCCTCATTATGTACTACTTCATATTCCTGGCTGCGATGGCTCATCTCCAGGATGGACATGCCTGCTCCGCGAAAATTGATTATCTCTGTTTGAACTTGCTCCAAGACTTCCAAGGGAAGCGCTGCCGGCCCGGCATTAAAGTTATGTACCCGTTCCTTATTTGCCACAAAAAATCACTCCTATTTTAAAAATGAACAGTCTCTCCCCAGCAATTGGGGCGAGACTGTTCCCGCGGTGCCACCCATTTTAGCCCGGCAGTCCGGTAAAAACACAAAAACCTCACATCCCACCAGGGACGAGAGGTTATTCCCGCGTTGCCACCCAAATTGCCTTACGGCCAACTCTATCCGCTTTACCGGGCGGACCCGTCCTGATTCATCATCAGCCGCTCAAGAGCGGAACTGCCTGCCTGCTCACCGGCTCACACCACCCGCCGGCTCTCTGAAAAACACAGCATTTAGCTTCTCTGTCATTGCGTTTAGTTGTAAACTTATTATCGATTATAACAGCTTAGTTTGTAAAGTCAAGTATCTCCCGGCAGTAAAAAATCTAATTTATTATTATCGTACCCGTTACCTTTATGATTTATCCTCGTTTATAGTAGTAAGAAAGTACATAAATAAAGGAGAGCTCTTAAAATGAAAAAATTAATCGCTGGTTTATTCGCTATCACCTTATTGTTTACTACTCAACTTCAGGCCTCTGCCGAACAAGTTGAACGCCCCTCAGTTACTGTCACAGGTCATGCTGAAATGGCCGTTGTCCCCGATACAGCTTATATTTCTTTAGGAATTGTCACAACGGCATCTGATGTAGCCAAAGCAAAAGCAGAAAATGATGCCACCATGAACCGGATTTATACCGCTGTTGAACTGCTCGGAATTAACAAAGAGCAAATTCAAACTTCCGGTTTCTCTATTCAACCCCAGTATAAGCAGAATACTAAAAACGATGACGCTACCGTCATCTCCGGTTATCGCGTACAAAATACCGTAACTGTCAAAGTGACTGACTTTGCTCAGATCTCCCAAGTCATTGATGCTTCTTCGCAAGCTGGTGCCAATCAGATTAACGGTTTACGCTTTGCTGTCAATGATGAAAGCAGTCTAAAGGATCAATTGCTGGCAAAAGCCATACTGGACGGTAAGCACAAAGCTGCACTGATTGCCGAAACCTTAGGCGGCTCCTTGGGACAAGCCACTTCAGTCAACCTCAACGGCTATTCTTCTCCCATGAGTGAAAACGTCCGTTTGTACAAAGCGGATATGGCTTCTTCTACACCGATTAGTGCCGGAACATTATCGATAAGTGCCGATGTAAATATGGCATTTCAATTAAATAATTAGCACAAGCAGCAGGCCATCCGTTCAAATCGGATGGCCTGCTTTTTTATTTTATTTAACTCCCACATGAACAGCTACAATTCCGCCGGTCAGTTCATGATAACGGGCTTGCTTTAATCCAACTTCCGTAAAGTACTCGCAAATGGCTGACTGGTGGGGAAAGCATTTTAATGATTCGGGAAGCCATCGATAGGGACCTTCAATACCTACTCCCAGCTTGCCTAGCAGCGGCAAAACTTGTTCAAAGTACAAATAATACAACTGCTTAAAGACAGGAGCACTCGGTTTGGCAAGTTCCAGTGACACAACCCTCCCGCCCGGTTTAACGACTCGCCGCATTTCAGCTATAGTCTGCTTAATATCGGGCACGTTGCGCAAAGCAAAACCAATTGTGGCACAGTCAAATGTGTTATCGGCAAAAGGAAGTGCCATTGCATTGCCCTGTACTAGCTGAATCTTTTCGCCGTGCTCTGACCCGGCTATATTTTTTCTTCCTATAGTCAGCATCTCCTCACAGAAATCCAACCCCGTTATTGTTGCGTTCTCTGCTCTCCGGGCCAGCTCAAGAGAAAGCATCGCTGTACCGCAGCACACATCCAGCGCTTTACCACCTGCCGGCAATGCCGCCTGCCCAACGGCAAAGCGCCGCCAATATTTGTCTTGATTAAAGCTGAGTGTTGTATTAAGTACGTCATAACGGTGAGCAATAGCGGCAAATACCGAATGTACATATTTTTCTTTATCAGCACTTTGTTGAAAGCGTTCTATCGTCAAGGAAAACTCCCCCTGTTACCGATCATTCCTCTCAAATAATTATACCACTTTAACCATTCTTTTAGATACAAAAGAGTTACGAAAGAAAAAAATGACAGTACTGAGGCTTATCAATGCCTCAGTACTGTCATCTCATTTAATTCGACTAGCAACTATTTCTTCAGCCAAGGCATCATTGCCCGCAGCTCTTTTCCCACTTTTTCAATAGCATGGTCTGCTTCACGGCGGCGAACGGCGTTAAAAGCAGGCCGGTTTGCCTGGTTTTCAAGAATCCACTGTTTGGCGAATTCGCCTGTTTGGATTTCATTTAATACTTTTTTCATCTCAGCCCGTGTTGCATCAGTAATGATTCGCTTGCCGATCTGGTAGTCGCCGAACTCGGCAGTATCGCTGATAGAATAGCGCATATTTGCCAACCCGCCTTCATATAGCAAGTCAACGATAAGCTTCATTTCATGCATACACTCAAAATATGCTGATTCAGGCTGATAGCCGGCTTCTACCAATGTTTCAAAGCCCGCTTTGATCAACTCGGTAACCCCGCCGCACAGGACGGCTTGTTCACCAAACAAATCCGTTTCTGTTTCTTCTTTGAAGGTTGTCGGCAGTACACCAGCCCGGGTTCCACCAATACCACGCGCATAGGCCAGCGCAAGTTCCTGGGCATTACCGGTATAGTTTTGATGTACAGCCATGAGGCAAGGTACGCCTTTACCATTTTGATATTCGCGGCGCACCAGATGTCCCGGACCTTTAGGAGCAACCATAAAAACGTCTACATTTGCAGGGGGAACAATTTGATTAAAATGAATGCTGAAACCATGAGCAAAAACCAGCGCAGCACCGGCTTTAAGATTTGGTTCAATATAATCACGGTAAACCTGGCCTTGTTTTTCATCGGGGATAAGGATCATGACAACATCGGCACCGGCAACAGCATCACTTACCACTGCTACTTTCAAACCTTCACTTTGGGCCTTCTCCCAGGACTTGCTGCCTTTATACAAACCTACAGTTACATCTAAACCATAATCATGCATGTTAAGCGCATGAGCATGACCCTGGCTCCCATAACCAATAACAGCGATTTTTTTGTCCTGAATTACATCCCAATTCGCATCCAAATCATAATACAACTTCGCCATAGTAAATATCCCCTTTCAAAATAAACCCTTTATAGTTAACTTAAGTTACTACCAATAATATGTTTGACAAACTGTTGCGCAACTCTGCCTGATCTGCCCGAATGGGACAGTTCCCAGCGGAGGGCCTGCTTTTTGAGCTCTGCAGCCGGCAGAGTAATAGCATGCTGCCTGGCCAGCGTTTCTACAATGTGAAGATAATCCTTTTGGTCCGGCGCCTGGTAGGTCAGCGTGATACCAAAACGATCAGACAGCGAGATCTTTTCATGCACCGAATCGGCCGAATGAACATCTTCGGCGTCAGCCCGGTCGGACCAGCTCTCGCGAATAAGATGGCGCCGGTTAGAGGTGGCATATAATAAAACATTATCTGGCCGTGACTCCAGACTGCCTTCAATAACCGATTTCAAAAACTTATATTCCGTCTCTGATTCTTCAAAAGAAAGATCGTCAAGAAACACAATAAACCGCTGGCTCCGGCCCCGAAGTTCATTGATAATCTTATGCAAGGACTGAAACTGATGACGCTGTACCTCTACCAGCCTAAGCCCTTCTTTACCGTAATAATTAACCAGTGCTTTTACCGATGAAGATTTGCCGGTCCCTCTGGCTCCGACCAACAGCACATTATTAGCAGGTTTATTAGCAAGAAATGCTTCTGTATTTTTCATCAGCACCTGCTTTTGCTTCTCGTACCCAACAAGATCATCAAGATTAATCCGGTCGCGATCTTTAATTCCTACAAGCCCTACTGCTTCATCCCAGCGGAAGGCGGCATAACCCGCTACCTTCCCGCAGCCATGCTGCAGATAATAGGCGATTAGTTTATCAACTGTCCGCTCCAGCGAATGCTCGGAGGTATCTTGAAGAGTAAGCAGCTCAAGCAGCTCATCCCCATCCTGCCCCTCCTGCGCTTCTGTAGGGTTAAATTCACGAATGAGGACACTATCCCGTAATACAGCACTGTCAAACTGCAAGAACTGACGTAAAAGCATTAGATCATGGATAACCGCCCGCCTCAAGCCAGTACCTATCTGACCCCGAGTTTTTTCCACAGTAGTACTAAAACTATTTTCATCTCGGGAAATCAAGTACACTATATAACTTTGCCAGAGATTTCCCCGCAAGCCATGTTTCTCAGCTTCCTCAATAAGACCGGCGTACACCTCATAAAGCAGCCTTTCTTCCCCATTTGTGTTTAGCACAAGTTGCATGCTGCCAACTAGCTTATTAGTAAGCAAATTACGATATACAAGAAGGTTTTGTATTTCACTAGAACTACAATTGTCTTGCATCATTCAACCTCCCCTAAACAAAAAGTGTACATTTTGGCCGTTTGTTACAAAAAATCCATATCCACATTATAGTTCGCTACAAAACTCTTTGTCAACCAACATAATATAAATACAAAAGAGCCTTTCCCTTTTGGGAAAGACTCTTCACTCTTAAATTTACTTTTACCGACCCATCCAGCCGCCGTCAACGGCAATTACCTGGCCTTGCAGATAGTTAGCTGCATCTGATGCCAGAAAAATTGCTGTCCCCTGCATATCTTCCGGAGTTCCCCAGCGCCCCTGCGGAATACGTGCCAAAATGGATGTCGCCCGGTCTGAATCTTTTTGCAGAGCATCTGTCATCTCTGTATCCATGTATCCAGGAGCAATAGCATTAACATTAATTCCGTACTGGGCCCATTCATTTGCCAGAGCTTTGGTAAGTCCTGCAACGCCTGACTTCGCTGCTGTGTAGGAAGGAACGAGTATCCCGCCCTGAAAGGACAGCAGCGAGGCAATGTTGATAATCTTACCTTTATTTTGCTTCATCATTTCTCTAGCTGCTGCCTGACAAAGGAAAAATAATGACTTGAGGTTGACATTCATAACATCATCCCAGTCTTTTTCAGTGAACTCCGCCGCAGGTGCCCGGCGAATAATACCGGCACAATTTATCAAAATGTCCAGCTTGCCGAAATTTTCTAAGGCAGTATTGATAATATGGGGAATTGGTTCCGTACTCCCCAGGTCCGCTTGAATAGCTACCGACTTACGTCCTAAATCATGAATCTTAGCAGCCGTTTCGTGTACCTTATCCGAACTTGCCACAACGATAACATCCGCACCAGCCCGGGCAAGCCCAAGAGCCATGCCTTCGCCCAGACCGCGGCTGGCACCGGTTACAATGGCCGTACGGCCAGCTAATGAAAATTGTTCTAGTATGATAATTCAAGCCCCCTATTGCGTTACAGACCAATTGTCTAACTTACAGTTAGTCACAACGCCTTATTTAATGTATGTCATTGCTACTCCGTCCATATCATTGAATGTCTGGTTTTCGCCAGCCATTCCCCATATAAAGCGGTAGCAGGAAGTACCTACGCCGGAATGAATGGACCAACTGGGAGATATAACTGCTTCTTCATTACGCATGACGATATGCCGTGTTTCATCCGGTTTTCCCATATAGTGAAAAACGACTGCATCCTCCGGCAATTCGAAGTATAAATATACCTCCATCCGCCGTTCATGAGTGTGACACGCCATAGTATTCCACATATTACCTGGTTCAAGTACCGTCATTCCCATTACCAGCTGACAGCTTTGCACGCCTTGGGGATGAAAATACTTATATATTGTACGGTCATTCGACTGAGCCTGTGTCCCCAGTCGGGTAGGCTGTACTTCATTAATACCTACTTTAATGGTTGGATACGCCTTGTGAGCGGCAGCACTATTAAAATAGAACTTAGCAGGATTAGCTGGATCAGTGCTGGTAAAAACAACTTCACGGGAGCCCATGCCGACATACAGTCCGTCATATTTTCCCATGTCGTAAACTTTACCATCAACTGTTACTGCTCCGGGACCGCCAATATTGATAACTCCTAATTCCCTGCGCTCCAGGAAAAATTCAGATCCCATCTCTTTACCGCCCTCAAGAGTAATAGGCTGGGTAGGAACAGCAGCGCCCGTAATCATACGGTCTACGTGGCTATATACAATATTGATTTTTCCGGGAACAAAAAGCTCCTGAATGAGAAACTCCTCACGCAGCCGGCTTGTGTCATACTTCTTAGCATCTTCGGGATGAGCACCATATCTAGTATCCATATTTATCTCCTCCTATTATTTCCAGCACTCTTCGCTGGCTATTTGAACGTATCAGGCGATTTCCAGTAGTATCTATCACCTCCTTACAATACATACCAGGTTATTCCGCTATCAGACCCAAGAACTGCGAAATCTGCCTGGTAGCCTGCAACAACCTCGGAGCTATAGTATCATGAACCATAGGCAGCAGAAACCGGGATACAGGGCCGGAGATGCTGATAGCTCCCACTACCTTTCCCTGATGGTCATAAATCGGTGCGCCAATGCACCGGCAATCAGCAGCACTTTCCTGGTCGTCTAAGGCATATCCAAGCTTTCGAACCTCTGCCATTTCATCAAGAAAGGTTCTCCTATCGGTAATGGTATACAAAGTACGCTTTTCCATGACCTGAAGATCAAGTATTTTTGTAATTGCTCTATCATCCCTGTTGATGAGCAGTGCTTTACCCAGTGATGTACAATGTATGGAATTAGTAGCTCCTATTCTAGCGACTAATCGCACCGGGTGATTGCTTTCTACCGAATCCATATACATGACACGATTATTCTCCAGCACACCAAGATGCACCGTCTCACCGCTGAAATCTCTAAGCTGATGGAGAATGGGACGCGCTACGTGCTTAAGCTGAAACTTTTGTTCTACCCGCTGGCTCATCATCAGCAATTTTAAACCTAGTTCATAAAAACCGCCGCTGGTACAGCGCACATAATCCCTGCTTTCCAGATTCCCAAGCAGCCGGTATACGGTCGTTTTGGGAAGTCCGGTTTTTTCCGCTATGTCCCTCAGCGCTATCCCCTTGCTGCTATTGCCGATTGTTTCTAAAATATCGAATGCCCGCTGTAAAGACTGTACATCTGTGCTTCGTTTTTCCATTTTTTCCTCACACTTTAATTCCACGATGCGGAACAATATTCCATCAATGTAAGCTTATATTACCACATATACAGCTAAAATCCTGCGAATTTTTCTTATACCAGTCACTTATTTCACCATGCGGAATGCCACCTTCCTGACAAGGTTAACTTTGCCGCAAGCAAATGAAAAATGCCTACTGCAGATTGCTGTAGGCATTTTTATCATACTCCTTATTCACCACAAGACTTGCGGATTACCAATTCGGGATCGAATAAAATAACTGCCGGCTTACGGCTGTTTCTTTTACTCTTGAGCCGCTTGATAAGCAAAGTCGCCGCTTCCTGTCCCATGGCATAAGTTGGCTGACTGACAACCGTAACCGGAGGATCAATGAGCTCTGCCCAGTCCCAGTCATCAAAACCGACAACAGCAATATCTCGGGGAATAGAGATATTTAATTTTTTAAGCGCCTTTACTACTGCCATTGTCATGAGATTATTCGCTCCAAAAATGGCAGCAGGAGGTTCTGGCGAAGCAAGCACCGTTTCGACTGCACGAATTACAGCTGCTTCATCCAAAACGGTTTCAACAAGCAAGTGAGGTTTACAAGCAATACCATGGCTCGCCAAAGCCTGCCTGTAACCCAATACGCGTTCGGTCCGCGGACTCACTTCGTGATAAGGCATGGTAAAAAAAGCGATTTCACTGCGTCCCAGTTTAATGAGGTGATCAATCATCAACTGAACACCTTTCCTGCTGTCTGAGGTAACAGTGTCGGTATTAATTTCCGGAACTTTACGGTCAATCAGCACTACCGGTAAATGAAGATTTAAGTTTTTTATTAAATCATTATTATACCCGGTAGTATTGATAATGAGCCCATCTACTTGTTTATCAGCGAGCACTTCCAGGTATTCCCGTTCTTTTACCGGATCTTCGTCGGCATTACACAAAATCAGGCTGAAACCATGCTGATTGCAGTAATCCTCTACCCCGCGAATGATGCTGGTGGAGAACGGATTTAATATATTGGCTACAATAGCACCGATAGTGTGCGTCTTTTTTTGTTTCAGGCTGCGGGCCAGTGCATTAGGCCGGTAACCAAGTTCTTCAACAACCTGAGCAATATTTTCTCTTGTTTCCTTACTCATACTGTCATAGCGGCCATTTAGGTAGTGAGACACAGTGGTCTTAGACACTCCTGCCCGGGCTGCAACATCATTTATCGTAACGGGCATAGGAACACTCCGTTCTAGCGTACAGGATTAGTTAACTCGCCGAGCTCAGGGCTGCTTAATGTGAATACATCTCCGCCAGCAAAGTCGCCACCACCCAGCGGTGTGCCGGTAATAATAAGATCTCCTGCTTCCAGCGTCATAATCTGAGATATAAATGCGATTAGCTGGCGAACGTTAAAAACCATATCAGCCGTACTGCTTAGCTGTTTTTGTTCGCCATTCAAAAGTAATGCAATTTCTGTAGTTTCCGGATTGATTCCCGTAACAATATAAGGACCTACCGGAGTAAATGTATCAAAGGATTTGCCCTTAGCCCACGGCTGTCCTTTAACCATGTGATCTTTTGCCGTTATATCATTGGCTAACGTATAACCCAGACAATAATCCAGCGCAGCTTCTTCTGTCACATTCTTTGCCTTTTTACCGATCACAACTGCCAGTTCCACTTCAAAAACCGGCTTCTTGACAATCTCCGGGACAATAACACTGTCTCCAGGGCCAATAATACCGGATGGAGGTTTTAAGAACAAAATTGGCTCAGAAGGTAACTCTACACCCTTATCTTTAGCAACTGCCCGATAGTTTAAGCCTACACCTATGACCTTTGATGGTTTTACAGGTGCGAGCAATTTAACTTCAGATAATGAAAGCGTTTCTTCCGAAACACGATAACTGCCGAAAATATCTCCCTCAATTATCTTGACCTGATGATCTTCCACTACGCCATACAAATCCCGTTCCTGATAGTAAAAGCGGGCAATTTTCATGTACGTTCCTCCTCATCATTGATAGATAAATGCCGCCGGAACTTAGCGTCCCGGCAGCAGCTTGTGGAAGTTTTACCGTTGAACCCGGCCTGAACCGTCACCGGCCATCAATGTCTTTACTTCAGCCACAGTTACATGATTGTGGTCACCTTCAATAGTATGCTTGAGGCAGGATGCTGCCACAGCAAATTCCAGTGCGTCCTGATTACTGTAATTATTCAGCATGCCGTAAATTAAACCGCCGCCGAAGGAATCACCGCCACCTACGCGGTCAACAATGCGGATTGCATAGTTGCGGGAGAAGTAGTACTCATTATCCTTGTAGAGCATGGCTGCCCAATTATTATCAGAAGCGGAAATACTGCCGCGCAGCGTTATTGCTACCGCTTTAAAGCCAAATTTGTCCTGCAGTTTCTTCGCAACTTCTTTGTAACCGTCGTGATTCAGTTTGCCGCCTTCAATATCAGTATCGGCAGCTTTGATACCAAATACTTTTTCAGCATCTTCTTCATTAGCAATACACACATCGACATACTGCATATATTGAGCCATTACTTTACCGGCTTTTTCGCTGGTCCACAGGTTTTTGCGGAAGTTGAGATCGCAGCTGACAGTCAGTCCTGCTGCTTTAGCAGCCTTACACGCTTCCAGTACTGCTTCTGCTACACTGTCTCCTAAAGCAGGCGTAATGCCGGTGAAGTGAAACCAGGTAGCACCTTCAAAGACTTCTTGCCAGTTAAAATCAGCATTTGTTGCCGTAGAAATGGAAGAATACTTACGATCATACACAACTTTGGAAGGGCGTTGGGAAGCACCTTTCTCACAGAAATAAATTCCCAAACGCTCGCCGCCGCGCACCATATACCGGGTATCCACTCCATAGCGGCGCATTTCGTTAACCGCTGTTTGACCGATTGGATTTTCCGGTACTTTTGTCACAAAAAGAGCTTCCTCGCCATAATTAGCTAAGGAAACGCATACATTAGCCTCGCCGCCGCCATATACAGCCTCAAATGTACTCGCCTGCTCAAAGCGGGAAAACCCTGGTGGTTGCAACCGGAGCATAATTTCTCCAAAACATACTACCTTTGCCATTAATAAAAAACTCCTCTCAATATTGGAATGATAAGTTCCTATTATTATTTAGCCCGTGCTTCTTTAATTTTGGCAATAAACTGTTTTGCAATTTCAGTGATAGACTCATAGTCGCCTTTTTTAGCGCCACCGGTCAAATTTCCACCAACACCAACAGCTACGCAGCCAGCCTTGATCCATTCACCAACATTATCAAGACCTACTCCACCGGTAGGCATCATAGGAGCCTGCGGCAGAGGACCTTTGACAGCTTTGACGAAACCTGACCCCATGGACTCGCCAGGGAAAATTTTGATGACATCAGCACCGACTTCCATCGCTTCAACAATTTCTTTAATTGTCATTGCGCCTGCCATAATTGGTATCTGATAACGGTTGCACAGACGTACGGTTTCTACATTAAGGGAAGGACTGACAATATATTGGGCTCCTGCCAAAATAGCAATACGAGCCGTCTCAGGATCAAGCACCGTACCGGCACCAATAATAATTTCGCCTGATTTATAAGTTTCGGCCAAGCCTTTAATCACTTCGGCAGCACCTGGAACAGTAAACGTTATTTCAATACCGGCTACTCCGCCTTTAATGCAGGCATCAGCAATTTTTACCGCCTGCTCAGCATTTTCAGCCCGCACAACAGCTACCAAACCACAATCCATAATTTTTTCCAATGTTTTTAGTTTCGGAATCACTATGATCACGCTCCCTCTCGCTTTATAAACCGGTT